>SFBI01000034.1 GCA_007095845.1 Microcystis aeruginosa Ma_MB_S_20031200_S102 | reverse complement strand
TTAGTGGTGGAAGTGGATATAACCCACACGGATATTAATAAATTAGCACTTTATGCCCGTTTGGGAGTGCCAGAATTATGGCGTTTTAATGGACAAATCTGGCGCATTTATCGGTTAGACAAGGGGGTTTATCAGGAAGAAGAATTTAGTCCCACTTTTCCCCTAGTTCCAAAAACTAAACTCTATGAATTTTTAGCCACTGCTAAAGAGGATGAAGTTAAAGCAGAAAAGAATTTAAGAGCATGGGTTGTCAGTCAACTAGCTAAAAATAATTAAGTACGGTTTGCTGAAAAAGTTTGTTAGTGGGGTTAGGAGTCTCCGAGACAGGAGAATTAAGAATGAGTAATAATTAATTAAATGGTTTATTTAGAGATTTTCTGCCAGTTAATCTGGCTCTCCCCTACTTGTGGTCATAAGAAAAAGTTATGAAAAAGTCAGAGATTCAAATTTTCCTAGCTCACGCTAGTGAGGACAAACCAGCAGTTTTGGCACTGCATGAGCGCCTCAAGCAAGCGGGATATAAACCTTGGTTGGATGAAAAAGACCTGATTGCGGGGCAAATTTGGCGAGATGAAATTCCGAAAGCGATTAGAGCTAGTCAGATTTTTCTCGCCTGTCTGTCAGCGAAATCGGCTAATAAACAGGGATACATCCAACGGGAGTTGAGGATTGCACTTAATACCTTGGGAGAGATGCCATCGGGGACAATTTTTTTTATTCCTATGAGGTTAGAAGAATGCGAAATTCCTGATCTGCAAAATGCAGAAGTTGGCTTGAAGCTGCGAGATATTCACCGGCTTGATTATTGGAAAGAAGACGGATTTGAGCAACTAGAAAGAGCAATTACCCATCAGTTCAATCCTGAACCGGAAGAGCCAAAACAACCGGTAATCGTCACGCCACCGTTATCAGTATTTAACTTTGAGATCGTGGGAGTAAATGCGAAGGGTGAGCAAATCAAAAAAGAGTCGAAACAGTCCCAATATTTCAGCGAAGATTTGGGCAACGACATCACCCTAGAAATGGTCGCCATTCCGGGGGGAACTTTCCTGATGGGAACAGAAGACGAGGAAATCGAAAGACTGTTGAAAAAATTTAATTGGGAAGGATTTAGATGGGAAAGACCACAACATAAAGTAACTGTCCCACCCTTCTTTATGGGTAAATATCCTATCACCCAGGCCCAGTGGAAAGCGATCGCCGCAACCGCTAAAATAGACATCGACCTAGAGACAAACCCCTCTCGCTTCAAAGGGGATGAGCTACCCGTAGAAAACGTCAACTGGTATCAAGCCACAGAATTCTGTAAACGACTATCAAGGGAAACAAAACAGGAATACCGACTACCGAGTGAAGCGGAATGGGAGTACGCCTGTCGTGCTGGAACCACCACCCCGTTTTACTTTGGGGAAACCATTACGGGGGAATTGGCCAACTACATTGCCAGCAATACCTACGCCGAGGAAGCGAAGGGAGAATATCGACAACAAACGACTCCCGTGGGACAATTTCCCCCAAACGCTTTTGGACTGTACGATATGCACGGCAATGTCCGCGAGTGGTGCGCCGATACTTGGCACGATAACTATGACGGTGCGCCGACGGATGGCAGTGCTTGGATAGAAAATGGTAATGATAATCTTTCTCCTCTGCGGGGCGGTTCCTGCCTCGATTCATCTTACTGCCGTTCCGCTTACCGCAACAGGGGCTACCTCCGCCGCGACTACCCCTACTACGCTGATGGTTTTCGGGTAGTCTGCGTTGTCGGGAGAACTCTCTAACCCTTTTTCCTTTTTCCCCTTTTACCCTCATTCCCTATTTTTTCTCTTTTCTTTTCTTTCCCGCCCTTAGGCGGGTCGATTTTGTAGGGGCGAACTCGACCCATTTGGTCGATTTTTGCTTAACAATTGTTAAGGATTGTTAAGATGCGCTTACCCTGCACTTTTCCCCTAGTTCCCAAAACTAAACTCTAGGAATTTTTAGCCACTGCTAAAGAGGATGAAGGTCAACAGACTTGCAAAAATTAGGTGGGCAATGCCCACCCTAATCTTAGGATGGCGGTTTGTAGGTAGAAGCAACGGATAATTCTTTTAATTGCTTCGCTGCCACTGTTGAAGGTGCAGAAGTGAGTAAACAACTAGCTTGCTGGGTTTTCGGGAAAGCAATCACATCGCGAATTGATTCTTCTCCTGCTAACAACATCACCAAGCGATCTAAACCGTAGGCGATGCCACCGTGGGGAGGGGTTCCGTATTCAAAAGCTTCTAACAAAAAGCCGAATTTATTATAGGCTTCCTCTGGGGATAGACCGATGGTAGCGAAGACTTTTTCCTGTACTTCCCGTTGATAAATCCGCAAACTGCCGCCACCGATTTCAATACCATTAAAAATCATATCGTAGGCGAGGGCGCGAGCGTGGGCTAGATCGTCTAAATCTTCGGGATTAGGGGCAGTAAAGGGGTGATGCAATGCTTCTAGGCGTTTTTCCTCGGCGTTGTATTCAAACATCGGGAAATCCGTCACCCAGAGGAGGTTGATTTTCTCGGGATCAATTAATCCCAATTGTTCCCCTAAAACTAAGCGTAGGCGGGATAGGGATTTATTGACTGTATCGGTATCTCCTGCCCCAAATAAGAGCAGATGTCCCGGTTTTGCGCCAGTCTTCTCGATTAAAGCCTGTTTTTGTGCCTCTGTCAGGTTATCTTTAATCGCACCAATGGTATCAAAATCGTAGTCCTCGCGCACACGGATATAGGCGATTCCCTTCGCACCCGCGTCGGTGGCTTCTTTGAATAAATCCCCACCCGGCTTGATTCTGACGTTAGAAATCGCCTCGTTACCGTTGGGAATCGGTAAAACTTTCACCGTCCCCCCACTAGCGATCGCACCTGAAAACACCTTAAATCCCGAATCGGCAAAAATCTCGGCCACATTGACCAATTCCAAGCCAAAACGAGTATCAGGGCGATCGACCCCATAGCGATCCATAGCCTCAGAATAGGTTAAACGGGGCAGGGGCAGGCTTATATCGATATTTTTGACTTTTTTGAAGATATGAGCGATTAAAGCCTCATTTAGGGCTAAAATCTCAGGTAAGGAGAGAAAACTCATCTCCATATCCAACTGAGTAAATTCCGGTTGACGATCAGCACGCAGATCTTCATCCCGGAAACAGCGAGCGATTTGATAGTAGCGATCCATTCCCGACACCATTAATAATTGCTTAAATAATTGCGGTGATTGGGGTAAAGCGTACCATTGGCCCGGGTTGACACGGGAAGGAACCAGATAATCCCGCGCTCCTTCGGGAGTCGATCGAGTTAAAATTGGCGTTTCCACTTCGATAAAATGCTGTTCATCTTCGAGAAAACGGCGCATTTCTTTGACAACTTGGTGACGTAGTTGTAAATTCTGACTCATCCGCTCCCGGCGTAGGTCTAGATAGCGGTATCGCAAGCGCACATCTTCCCGGACCGATTCACTTTCGGAACTGGAGACGACAAAAGGCAGTTGTTTAGTAACCCCGTTGAGAATCTCGATGCTACTGGCATAAATTTCAATTTCTCCAGTGGCAATGCGCGGGTTAAGGGATTCGGGGGGCCGTTGACTGACTGTTCCCGTCACCTTGATGACATATTCGTTTCTGACGGTTTCAGCGATGGGATAGGAAGCGGGAGTTCGTTGGGGATCACTGACGATCTGGACAATACCACTGCGATCCCGCAGATCAATAAAAATAACGCCACCGTGATCGCGACGGCGATCGACCCAACCGAAGAGGGTGACACTTTTTTCAATTTCGATCGCGCTAAGGTCGCCACAGTAGTGAGTTCGCATAGTCTAACTAGAGAATTACTTATATTACGAATGTAGTATAGAAAGGATGGGGCCAGAAAAAAATCAGACGGCCTTGCTCATTATGCCAGTATTTTGTCGCTCTTGTCCCCTTGTTTAGGGTATTTTTATGGTTTCCTAAGTAGCTGGTTTTAATTAAATTGAAGATAGATTTTGGGTTCGATCCCTCCTGCCCCCCTTGATAAGGGGGGATCGGCACCCCCTTAATCCCTCCTGAATAAGAGGGCATCTGACAATTTTTAACACCTACCTACTTAGTCCTCAGCTATCGGCTTTTCGCAGATCGGCTATAATCAACAAGGCTCCTCTAGCAGTTACCGATTGTGAACGATTAAAAACATGAATTGCTTAGAAAAAAAAATGGTGCAACTGTTAAGAGAACTCAGGGAAGATCACCATGTTTCAGGGGTAAAAGCGGAATTCGAGACGGAAGGAACCCGACTGACGGAAGCGATGCGGTTGAAAGAAATTAGTCTGCAAGCGGGGGTAGATTTTAATCTGAAAATCGCCGGTTGCGAAGCGATCAGAGATATCTTTGATGCGGTTAATTTAGGAGTCGATCGCTTGATTGCTCCCATGGTAGAAACAGCCTATGCTTTACAAAAATATCTGCGGGGAGCTAGGAGGGTTTTAGCTGATCAAGGGGTGGAAGATGTGGAGTTATTGGTTAATATTGAAACTATTACTGCCTGTGAGAATTTTCAGGAAATGTTGGCGATTCCAGAGATAAAATCTCTCCATGGTATCGTCATCGGACGCATGGATTTAGCCTGTTCTTTGGGATTAACTCGCCGGGATGTCAATAGCAAGCAAGTTTTGGATCTGGCTTTACCTTTGGCAAAAAAAGCTAAGGCTGCCGGTTTGACTGTGGCTATTGGGGGTGGGGTGTCACTAGATTCTTTACCGTTTTTCAAAATGTTCTGCCAAGGACATTTTGACCGCTTCGAGACGCGCAAAGTTATCTTTGATTGTCCCCAAGCTTTGGATAATTTTAGTTTAGCTTTGCCCAAGGCGATCGAGTTTGAATTACTCTGGCTAGAGAATAAAAAAAATTATTATAGTGCTATTGTTCGTGAAGATGACCAGCGTTTAGAAATCCTCCAGGATTTACTGTTTGGGTCATGATTCGGTAGTAGTGCCGTTGCCCTGTTGCTTACCTAGTATGAATTGTGTAAAATATTTAGGGCTTGCTTAGTAAATCTAAAAACCTTGTTGGATAAGATTTTTAGGCTTTTTGGTTTCCAAAAAGTGCCAAGGATTGGATCGATCGGGGGTAAATTGGCTCTCTTATTCTTGGTGTGATCAGTTTAACGGCTCTTCTAGGTTCTGTGTGATAAGTTTAACTCACTATATGATCGATCAATCTTTGTGTCCTTTGTGTCTTTGTGGTTCGTTCCACCCCCTCGCTAGGAGGAATGTATCTTAGAATACATTTTACCCACCAAATCCAAGAGAGCCGTTTAACTTACTATAGGAACGATCAATCTTTGTGTCCTCTGTGTCTGGAGTGGTTTCTTCCACACCCCCGCCCCCACAAACCAACTTTTTGCCGCAAACCCTAGATAGTTAACAGTTTCCCCTCCCCAGTAGCTAATCTGGATACTTTTGTCGCAGCACATCTGGTCTATTTTGTCAAAAAAACTTTTTCGTTTTAACATAAGTACACATATTTTTGACAAAAGATCTTTTTCGTTAAAGGAGCAATTGGCAAGTTTTTCCTGGGGACGAATTAGTTATCCTAGACGTGGTAAGGGTTTCAAGGTACAAAGCCTAAAAATGCACAGAGTAGCCCAATTCTTATATCCTAGCAGCAGGCTGTAACTATTGCAATCTCGTTGACAAATAGGAATTTTTCTCAATTATTTTTTAAGAAAAGTAAAGATGAAGGAATGTAAATTTAAATCTTCTCAAGTATATTGGGATTTGGATAAATTTTGCTTATATAAATTAGCCCTTGTCATTCAGCTTCTGAGAGCAGTTATCTTATTGGTGAAGTACAAAGTTGTTGTTTTGGCAAGTCTCCGAGCAAGGAGACGATGCCAAATCCAGTTATAATTCATCTTTATCAGAAACGCTATATTTTTCAGTGTAATTGTCAATTTACTTTTTATTATCAATCTAGCTGATGGGTGACGGCTAATAGCTTTCTTTTTCCTCCGTCACCAGAGTAATACCTGTCCATTCTCCCTTCTGATCATAAGAACGAATTAAGCGCTGTCTTTGAGTAGGAGAAAGTAACCAACCCACCTCTAAAACAAAAGGATGACCGACAGTAATTTTCAGAGGTGTATTACAGGAAGCACCATCCGGCAGTAGCAGAATTTGCACTGGCAGCGGACTATTTTCAAACAACAATCTTTGTTCCTCAATACGAGCGCTAGAAGTGATTTGATTATTACCAAAAGTCAAAGTTTGCGAGAGATAATTATCCCCCTGACGCTCGATCGATATATGGGTAGAATAGGCAGCAGAATTATAAAAATCCCGTCCCGTTGTCACCGCTTGCCCCCGCCATTGACCCAGTAATTGATCCACCGTTAACATCGGTCTTTCTGGTGACTGAGAATCAACTAACTTTTCCCGAATTAAAGTCAAGCGATCGAACTCACAGCGTTCATTAAATAACTGGACGATTCTTAATCGTCTTTCTCCGGAGATTAAGCCAAATTCTGCCCCGAATGGTGAGGAAAAACTACTAAAATATAGAGAACCTTGGCAAAAAGCTCCCGTCTGGCTAAATAGAATACCCTGATGGAGAGAACTATACTCTAAAATCAAATCTTCCGGCACTCGATCGCTGTAGAGACGGCGGACTAATTGACGAATCGATCGATTATTATTAATGCCTTGCAAAGATACCAAAGTCGGGGTATCTTCGATCAAGTCGCCTTGGGGAGACAGACGGGTAAAAGAACCTTGCCATTGACCGAGATTTTTTAGTAAACATTCCCACTGGGAGAGCATAATAATTGAAGTAATTGGGGGAAATAGGACAAAATACATGGGAACAATTCGATTAATGCACGCCAAACTCCATCGAGTGCGCGTCAGCGAGGCTAACGTCGATTATGTCGGCAGTATCACTATCGATCGAGAATTGATTGAGCGGGTCGGTATTTTGCCCCTTGAAGAGGTAGATGTGGTCAATCTTAGCAATGGGAAGCGCTTTTCTACCTACGTTTTTCCCGGCCAAACTGGGGAAATTTGCCCTAACGGTGGGGCGGCTCTGCTCTGTCAACCCGGAGATGTTTTGATTATCTATGCCTACGAACAACGTCCGAGGCAAGAAGTTCTCGAAAAGGGTCATTTTGCCAAAGTTCTCGTCGCTGATGCCGAAAATCGCTGTCAGCAATTTTTTGAACAGAGCCTAATTCCCCGGAGTGATGGTCAGGGAGTGGAATTCCATAGCCAAGAATGCTGATTCTTGTCCTCAATTTGTTAACTTTCCCGTCATAATAAGAATAAGTAATGTAAACTTCCTTAGAATCAGCCCCCATGCGTGTAATTCTCATGACCGGTAAAGGAGGCGTGGGCAAAACCTCCGTCGCCGCCGCTACAGGACTCCGCTGCGCCGAACTTGGCTATAAAACCCTAGTTCTCAGCACCGATCCCGCTCACTCTCTCGCTGACAGTTTCGATCTCGAATTAGGTCACGATCCTCGTTTAGTACGTCCCCATCTTTGGGGGGCAGAATTAGACGCACTCATGGAATTAGAAGGCAACTGGGGCGCAGTAAAACGTTACATTACTCAGGTATTGCAAGCTAGGGGTTTAGATGGAGTGCAAGCGGAAGAATTAGCGATTTTACCCGGAATGGATGAGATTTTCGGCTTAGTTCGCATGAAGCGCCATTACGATGAGGGTACTTATGATGTGTTGATTATCGATTCCGCACCCACGGGGACAGCTTTACGATTGTTGAGTTTGCCAGAAGTGGGCGGTTGGTACATGAGAAGATTTTACAAACCTTTACAGGGAATGTCGGTGGCATTGCGACCACTGGTGGAACCTTTTTTTCGACCGATCGCCGGGTTTTCCCTGCCGGACAAGGAAGTTATGGATGCTCCCTACGAGTTTTATGAGCAGATCGAGGCTTTAGAAAAGGTTTTGACCGATAATACTCAAACCTCGGTACGTTTGGTGACAAACCCCGAAAAAATGGTGATTAAGGAGTCTTTACGCGCCCATGCCTATCTAAGTCTCTATAATGTTTCCACCGATTTGATTATTGCTAATCGGATTATTCCCGACAAAGTAACCGATCCTTTCTTTGCTCGTTGGAAAGAAAATCAACAGGGTTATAAACAGGAAATTTACGATAATTTTCATCCTTTACCAGTTAAAGAAGTTCCTCTCTACTCCGAGGAAATGTGTGGTTTACCCGCTTTGGAAAGACTGAAAGAAACTCTTTTTGCTGGGGAAGATCCGACTAAGGTTTATTACCAAGAAAACACTATTCGGGTAGTTCAACAGGAAAATAATTACAGTCTGGAATTATATTTACCCGGCATACCCAAGGAACAGATACAACTCAATAAAACTGGAGACGAGTTAAATATTCGCATTGGGAATCACCGTCGTAATTTAGTCTTACCCCAAGCTTTGGCAGCCCTGAAACCTTCTGGAGCAAAAATGGAAGATGATTACCTGAAAATCTCTTTTAGCAACGTGGTAAAAGTGTAATTTTCTTAGAGTAGGTGGGAAGTGGGAATTATAAATTCTAAATTATGAATTATGAATTGGGAGGTGGGGATTTTTTTCAGTAAACAGTAATCAGTGAACTGAAAAATAACATCTACTTAGGGTTTGCGGCAAAAAATAGGGGCGAAGCATTCGGATAGAAAATCTATGATTTCAGCGATAGGTTATTGCCCGAATGCTTCGCCCTTACAGAACTTGAAAATCTTGCAGCTGCTTCGCCAAACAGGACCCCAAACCCCTTACCTTGTTCATATTTCACATTTATTTAGCCAACCTTACTGATGATTTTCCCAGAAAAATCAAGAGAGCAGTCTTTTTTCTAACCATGCCAGGACACTTTCAACATCAGCCACTTTTTCTCCTTTAGGTATAGGTGGACGTTGTACCATGACCACGGTTATTTCCAACTCTCTAGCGGCGATAATTTTAGCGTAGGTGGCATCACCGCCGCTATTTTTACTCACCATCGCCCCAATGTTATATTCTTGCAAAAGGGAGCGCTCTGACTGCAAGGAAAAAGGCCCCCGTTCCAATAATAATTTTCCAACTGGTACGATGGCATCTGGTTCCGGCGGGTCAATCATCCGCATCAAAAACCAGATATTTTTTAGATGTGCATAACTTGCCAGTTCTTGCCGACCAATAGTGAGAAATATCCGCGGCGCTAACCCAGGTAAAATATTCGCTGCCGCTTGATTGTTTTCTACTTCAATCCAATTATCTCCAGATACTTTTTCCCAAGCTGGACGACTTAACATTAATCGAGGAATACCACAATCCGAGGCGGCTTGAGCGGCATTAAAGGAAATTTGCGCGGCAAAGGGATGGGTGGCATCAATTAAACAATCAATGCCTTCTTGCCGCAGATAATTGGCTAACCCGGTGGCACCACCAAACCCCCCCCGGCGAGAAGGAGTTGTGAGAGTAATCGGTTCTCTCGTGCGACCGGCAAAGGAAGCGATGGCATCTATACCCGGAATTGCCGCAATTTTAGCCGCTAATGCCGCCGCTTCCCCCGTTCCCCCTAAAATCAGCACTCTTTTATTTTTAGTCATCTAGCAATTGCTAAAAGGTTAACTAATTTTTCATCTTTCTATTTTCTCTTGCACAGGAAGCTTCGGCAGTTCTCCAGCAGAAATGATACTAAATCCGTTGAGTATAGGCCACATATCATACTAAATCCGTTTCTATTCGATAGTAACGCACAGAAAACGGGTTTCTCGGAGAAACCCGTTTTCTGCTCATGCAAAAGGTTTCGGCCATAAGCTCAGCGTTCGACTGACCTCACGAGGTTTATTAAACCACTCTGGTGATACGAAGCTAGACAAGGGGCGAACTTTGGTCAGGGATGACTGAATAGGCCGCAAGCTTGTTAGAGTATTGAGAGTAATTTTGAGCGCGCGATGATACTACAGCCTTTTCTTTCTTCCGCTTGGAGTTTTAACATTCCCCTGTTAGCTTCGGCAGCTACAGCCGAAACTGCTGATAGTGCCTTAGTTTTAGCCTGCGTGCTGCTGAGTTTGACCGTTATTTATTTCGCCTGTAAACTGGGGGGAGAAATATGCGTCCGATTGAACTTGCCTCCCGTGTTAGGAGAATTAGTCGGTGGCGTAATCATCGGGGTTTCTGCCCTAAAATTACTGGTTTTTCCGGAAGGTGGGGGTGGATTCGAGGATTCTCTCCTCATTCATTTCCTACAATCCACGTCATCCCTCACCCCGGAGCAATCTCCCGCCGTTTTTAGTGCTGCCAGTGAGGTTATTTCCGTCCTCTCGGAATTGGGGGTAATTATCCTGCTCTTCGAGATTGGTTTAGAGTCAGACTTACAGGAATTAATTCGCGTCGGTCCACAGGCAGCTGCTGTGGCAGTGGTGGGGGTTGCGGTTCCCTTTTTGGCGGGTACTTTGGGTTTAATCTATATTTTCCATCTAGCCACTATTGCCGCTATTTTTGCCGGGGCAGCTCTAACCGCTACCAGTATCGGCATTACCGCCAAGGTTTTGGCAGAAATAGGGAAGTTATCGGCCAAAGAAGGTCAAATTATTATCGGGGCAGCAGTTCTCGATGATATTCTCGGTATTATCGTTCTCGCTGTCGTTGCTTCTTTGGTGAAGACCGGAGAAGTGCAGATTAGCAAGGTAATTTATCTAGTTATTAGTTCTAGCACTTTTGTGATCGGGGCGATCCTGATCGGTCGTTTTTTAAGCCCCTTTTACGTTCAATTAGTTAATAGCATGAAAACTAGGGGACAATTGCTCTTAGTTTCCCTGATTTTCGCGTTTATTCTTGCCTATATTGCCCAAGTTATCCAATTAGAAGCGATTCTCGGTTCCTTTGCTGCCGGCCTAGTCCTAGCGGAAACGGAAAAGCGATCGGAATTGGCAGAACAAGTGTTCCCGATCGCCGATTTATTTGTACCGATATTTTTCGTCTGTGTGGGGGCAAAAACCGATTTAAGTGTGCTTAATCCCGCTATTCCCAGCAATCGAGAAGGATTAGTCTTGGCCGCTTTCTTAATTGTCGTCGCGATTTTGGGTAAAGTGGTGACGGGGTTGGCCGTTTTCAGCAAGGAAAAACTCAATCGCTTGGCGATCGGAGTTGGCATGATTCCCCGGGGTGAAGTGGGTTTAGTCTTTGCTGGAGTCGGGGCTGCTAGTGGTGCTTTATCCCCCGCTACCGATGCGGCGATTATTATGATGGTGATCTTGACCACCTTTGTCGCTCCGCCCCTGTTAAGGTTAGTATTTAAAGAACCTACCGGCAGCCCTCAATCAGTGAGCAGTGAGCAGTGAGTTAGGAGCCGGTCGTCGGTTGTCAGTAGTTAGGAGTCAGCTTTTATTTATTCTCCCAAATCTGGCACTCTCTTCTCCCCATCCCCCCACTTCCCAATTCATAATTTATAATTCATAATTTATAATTTATAATTCCCGCTCCCCAACACCCAATCCCTGATCACTGATCAGAAACATAGCAGACCGTGCCAACGTCCCATAAGCTTGTTTTTATTGATAGTCATTCTCAGGGCATTAAGGGAGCTATGGATGGCAAAAAATCGACAAAATCGTCCATTTTTACCGAAAAAAGGTAATTGATAACCGAGCAACGGGAGCATCGATCGTGAGATTTCATTGGTTATTCCTAAGCGCATTAACTTGGTTGCTGGTGGCGGCCCCTGCTTGGGCAGGCAAGCTCGTCTTTTGGCGATTCGACACCAATGAGAATCGTCTGGTCTTCACCACCGACAATCGAGTGCAACCGCGAGCGCAAATGATCACTAACCCCACCAGGATCGTGATCGATCTGCCCGGGATCAAGTTAGGGCAACCCAATATTAACCGGCCCATTGGCAATATCGTCAGAAGTGTCCGTATCGGTCAATTTGATGCGGAAACTACCCGTTTAGTGATTGAATTAGCCCCTGGCTACACTGTCGATCCTCAAAAGGTAAAAATTCGCGGAATTTCGCCTACCCAATGGACAGTGGAACTGCCAGATCCCCAACCGATTAGTGAGGAAACGCAACCCCCCGTCACCCCTGACCCCACACCTCCCCCCGATCGCGGTTCCACTCGTACCACTCCCCCACCTTCAGTGAGTCGGACGGACAACAACGATGATTTTCAGATCACTCGCAATGGTCTTTTTGTCCGTTTAGAGCAGAATGGTGATGAGCGATCGATTCGCAGTCAACGCAGCCGGGACGGCAAAAAAATCGAATTTGAATTACCCGGAGCCACTTTACCCGGTAGTCTCACCGGTCAAACTATCCCCGTCAATCGCTATGGGGTCGGTGATATTCAATTCAGTCAGACTGCCAATCAACGGGCTAAGATTTCCCTAAGCGTTAATAAGGATAGTCCCGATTGGCAAGCTCTCTATAGTCGTTTTGGTGGTTTGGTTTTACTGCCTAGGGGTGGTCTGGGTTCCGTGGATAATATTTCCTCACCTCCCCCCACTAGAGCGACTAATCCCAATGCTCGTCCCAATAATCCCCCCCCAAAAACTGCCAATAATCCCCCTTCTAGCAATCGTTTGGCCACGATCTCCTCGATCGATCTGACGGGTAATAACGATCGCCTCTTAATTCGTGCAGATTCACCCCTAAAAGCTAACGGCAGTGTTAACCGGGATGGGGTCTATGAACTACGCATCGAAAATGCTAAGTTAGCCGAGTCTTTTCGCGGTCCGCGCTTCGGTCGCTATAGTCCTATCTATCAATTGCGGGTACGTCAGGAAAGCGCCAATAAGGTGCTGATTTTGGTACAGACGGCCGTGGGTTTTCAACTGGGACAATTAACTCAATCGGACAGTCAAACCCTAGCCCTAGAATTGCTCTCTTCCCGCAATTCTAGCCCCCTTTCTCAAGTTCCTGACTCCACCACTATACCTGTTCCTTTACCCCCCAATACGGGGCAATTTAACCCACCGCTGCGCCCCTCTAACCCCACTCCTAATACTCCTCGACAACGTAATGGCCGGTTTTTGGTGGTGATTGATCCGGGCCACGGTGGTAAGGATCCAGGAGCGATCGGAATTGGTGGCCTTCAGGAAAAAAACGTGATTCTGCCCATTTCCCTAGAAGTTACCCGCATCCTGCAACAACAGGGCATCGATGTGCGTCTCACCAGAGATAGCGATTTTTTCGTCACCCTGCAAGGTCGCACAGATCTGGCTAACCAGATCGATGCCGATCTATTTGTTAGTATCCACGCTAACTCTATGGGGAAAGCACGACCGGATGTCAACGGATTGGAAGTTTATTACTTCGGCGATCGCAGGTTGTCGGATACTATCCATCGCAATATTGTCCGTAGTGTCGATATGCGCGATCGGGGGGTGCGTCGAGCCCGTTTCTATGTGTTGAGAACCTCGAAAATGCCCTCTACCCTCGTGGAAGTGGGTTTCGTCACTGGAGCGGAGGATGCTGCTAAATTAGCCAATGCCAACTTTCAACGACAAATGGCGGCGGCGATCGCAGGGGGGATTATTGAATATATTCAACGAAATCTCCGTTAATGGTTAAATGATCGGAACATTAGTTTACTGATCAAAAAATCCGTGTTTTAATATCATCAAATAAAGCTATTTTAGATCAGCGTTTTCCTCGATATCTATGAGAGAATCACAACTTAGTCCGATTGGTGTGTTTGATAGTGGTGTGGGTGGACTGACCGTTTTAAGGGAGTTGTATAAACAACTGCCCCAAGAATCGATTCTCTATTTTGCTGATACCGCTAGACTTCCCTACGGAACCCGTTCTAAAGGGGAAATTATCGAATTTGTCCGGGAAATTCTCACTTGGATGGGCGAGCGCCGGGTGAAAATGGTGATTATGGCCTGTAACACCAGTTCTGCCTTGGCTTTAGAAGAAGTACGGGTCGAATTTAAAGATTTGCCAATTTTAGGGGTAATATTACCCGGTGCAAAAACTGCCGTTCAAAAAGGAAAGCGCATCGGTGTGATTTCTACCCCAGCTACGGCTAAAAGTAATGCCTATAAACAAGCCATTCAAGAAATCGATCCTACTGCCCAAGTTTGGCAAATTCCCTGTCCTGAGTTTGTCCCTTTGATCGAGGCTAACCGCATTTTTGACCCCTACACCACACAAGTGGCTAGGGAATATCTTCAGCCTTTACTGGCAGAAAATATTGATACTCTGGTCTATGGTTGTACCCATTATCGCCATCTTTCCCCAGTTTTACGTCGTCTTTTGCCTAGTTCCGTGCGCTTGGTAGATCCTGCCGCTGCCGTTGTGCGAGCGGCGGAAAAAGAATTAGAATTATTAGGTCTAAAAAATCCCGAAACACCACTACCTACTAACTTCGCAGTTAGCGGTGATCCTCAGACTTTTGCTCGTTTATCTCGTCAATGGCTAGGTTTTTCTCCTACGGTAGAAAAGGTTTATTTGCCTGTCCCGGTTTTATAGCCGTCAGACGGCTCTCTTGGGTTTGGTGGGTAAAATGTATTCTAAGATACATTATTCCTGGCGAGCAAGTGGAAGGAACCACAGAGACACAGAGGACACAAAGATTGATCTATCCTCTGTAAGTTAAACTTATCACACAGAACCTAGAAGAGCCGTCAGACTTTTCAGTGAGCAGTAATCAGTTAGAAAAGGTAGAAAGCAGAAGGCAAAAGGAAGCCATATCCTTCCCTAATCAAGAGGCAAAAGACTTCGACATTATAGCGGCGACTGCGGGGCAACTCATCCAAATGAGTGATCGCACTGTCCACCTCTACTCCCATCACCCGTTCCCCTAGAAAAACACTATTGGGTTCCATCCCCTTTGAACTAGGCACAAGAGTGAGACTATATTCGCCTCTAACCCAGCTAAAAACGTCTTCAGGCAAATTTAAACCTAAAAGCGACTGGAAGCGGTTTAAGACCTGTGTTATTAATTCCTGTAGGGGACTATCTGCTTCTAACCCCTCCTCTACCTGAGTCCAAAAACGATTTAAATCGCGACTAGCGGCGACTAAAAAGCTATTTTCGCCGATAAAAGATAATGCTCCCACGGGACTAGATAAAATTGGTGCTTGGTCATCCTGTCCTAAAACCCCAATAAAGGCCGAACGCGCGCCCTTTTCAAATCCTATAGTAAGTAGTAGTGCAAAATTAATTTCCTAGTAAAGATAGGCAAAAGGCAAGAGGCAAAAGGCAAGAGGGGGTTAGATATGTGTAATTAATTTTGCTTAGGTACTTAATCATAGCAATTACCGTCGGTTGGATTGACCCAAGGAAATCCCACAAAAAGCCATGAGAAGCGATCGCTCATTCAGACGGATTGAGGTGTTGACTGTTGGGTTTCCCTTTCCCCTAAAATTGAGAGGTTTTCTTTAACCCATTGATTCGCTCAATCCAACCTACAAAATTAGACTTTGATTAAGTATTGACTGATTCTAGATGCCTTAAAATCTGTTCTCTTAAATTATCTAAATAATTCTCTACCACATCCCAAACTGTATTAAGGTCAATTCCTCCTAAATAATCATGTACTAAAATATTCCTAAAACCAGAAATATTACGCCAGTCAACATCGGGAATATTTGCCTTTAATTCCTCCGAAAGCCGTTGAGTTGATTCTGCCAAAGTTTGTAAGCGTCTAATGATAGCATCGCTCATCATTGAATTAGCAAAAAACTCCTGTTTTCCTCCTTGGGAATACTCCTTAATTTTATCAATACAGTCTAAAATGTATCCAAGATAAACTTGATCTTCATTCATAACTTAATTGCCTCCTTTAAGATTCGCTGTTTAATTAGATGATGAAGGCTTTTTTCAGTTACTACATCCACTTTACACCCTAAGAGATCCTCTAAATCAACTAATAATCCACCTGGAAACCAAGGGGATGTTTTAGCTAAATCATAATCAATTAAAAAATCAATATCACTATTTTCGGTTTCCTCACCTCTAGCAACGGAACCAAATACACGCACATTAAAAGCACCATGTTTGGTGGCAATTTTTAGGATATCCTCTCGTTTGTCTTGTATGAGTTGTTTTAGGGTCATAAAATAACATCCATCCCGAAGGTTTTTAATGAACAATTAACAGACTAGACTAGAAAAAACTAAATACTGATAACAATTATCGTCGGTTGGTTTGACGCAAGGAAACCCAACTATAGACCCAAGCAAACCCCACAAAAAGCCCTGAGAAGTGATCGCCTATTCCGACGGATTGAGGTGTTGGCTGTTGGGTTTCCCTTTCCCCTAAAATTGATTCGCTCAACCCAAGAAAAAGGACTAGACCTCTGTTGTATTCATCGCGTTTTATTAGCGGTAAGCTTGACTGCGATGTTCAATGAGTAAGACAATAACTTGAGATTGACTATCATCAACGATATAAATAACCCGATAGTCTCCGACTCGGAAGCGATACTTCCCAGCAAATTCTCCCTTTAATGCTTTAATTTGAGGGTGATTTTTGGGCGTTTCTTGAAGAATCTTTAAACACTTAGCAATCTTCTTTCTCAAGACTGAATCAGCTTCAGAATAAACTTTATTAGCTTTAGCTGTTAAACAGACTTTATAAATCATCTAAGTTTTTCCAATCAATGAGGCGACCTGATTGTAAATCCATTTCAGCTTCTTTTAATTTTTCTATGATATTGGGAATTTCTCTAATTTCTTGGGTTGCTTGCTCACTCTCTTTATCTGATAAATAAGCAGCAAATTCTAGAATAGTCTTTAAATTTTCTAATGATAAGGTTTGGAGATATTGTTGAATTTTTTGCTGCACTAAATCAATCTGTGCTAATGTTTCAGAATCTAAAAAATCTTCTGAGGTCGAGAGATTTACTTGAACGTCAGTAATAGTCATAGTCTGATAAATTGCTCCTTTTAAGTTGATTATATATATCTTAGCGAATTTTTTAAGTTAGGGCTTGCTACCTTGTAATCTAATCTGGGAATTGATGACACTCGGCGATTCGCGTCTGGAGAGGTAATGTTTCTCCCTCTACATTTATAGTACCCCAAAAGAGTCCTCCCACAGAATCAATACCACTGGCTACTTGATAACTGAAATGTTGGGTTTCGCTTTCCCCTAAAATTGAGAGGTCTTCTTTAACCTATTGATTCGCTCAACCCAACCGACGGACTCAACCCAAGAAAAAGGACTAGACCGCGCCTAATTGCCGTAGGAATTCCATAATCTTTTCATATAACGCCGCGTTTCCTTGCTGGCGGAACAGTTCGGCGGCTTGTCGCAAATCTCTGATCGCTTTTTCCCTTTCTTGTCGAGAGTAATAAAGAACCCCCCGATTGGCGTAAGCCTCGGCGTCTCGGAAATTAATGTTGATCGCCTGATTGAAATCGGACAGGGCGAGGTCGGGTTTCCCCTGTCCGGCGTAAAGAACCCCCCGATTGGCGTAAGCCTCGGCGTCTCGGAAATTAATGTTGATCGCCTGATTGAAATCGGACAGGGCGAGGTCGGGTTTCCCCTGTCCGGCGTAAAGAACCCCCCGATTCAGATAAGCATCGGCGTCTCGGGGATTAATGTTGATCGCTTTGTTGTAATCGGACAGGGCGAAGTCGAGTTTCCCCTGTCCGGCGTAAAGAAACCCGCGATTGTTGTAAGCCAGGGCCAATCGGGGATTAATGTTGAGCGCTTTGTTGTAATCGGACAGGGCGAGGTCTGGTTTCCCCTGTTGTTGGTAAAGAAGCCCCCGATTGACGTAAGCCTCGGCGTATCGGGGATTAATGTTGACCGCCTGATTGTAATCGGATAGGGCGAGGTCGGGTTTCCCCTGTCCGGCGTAAAGAAACCCGCGATTGTTGTACCCCGATTGCTGTAAGCCTCGGCGTATCCGGGATTAATGTTGAGTGCCTGATTGTAATCGGACAGGGCGAGGTCGGGTTTCTCCTGTTGTTGGTAAAGAGTCCCCCGATTGAGGTAAGCCAGGGCCAATCGGGGATTAATGTTGAGCGCCTGATTGTAATCGGACAGGGCGAGGTCTGGTTTCCCCTGTTCGCCATAAAGAATCCCCCGATTGCTGTAAGCCTCGGCGTATCCGGGATTAATGTTGAGTGCCTGATTGTAATCGG
>SFBI01000033.1 GCA_007095845.1 Microcystis aeruginosa Ma_MB_S_20031200_S102 | reverse complement strand
CTAAAAACTAGGTCTGGTTCCCAGTTGGGGGGCTGGAAAGTCAGCAGTAATAACTGAGGTTGTAATAGGTGAAATTCGTCAGGCAAACCGGGTTCCAGTGGATTGTCGCTAGGTAAATCGTACATCGTCGGCAAGGATTGCCGGGGGGAAAGGGGAGGGTCAGATTGGGGAATGGTGAAGCTAGGTGTCGTCATTTCAGTTATCAGTTATCAGTTATCAGTTACCACTCAGACCTCTCAAACATCGTAGTTTTGTAGGTTGAGTTGAGGAACGAAACCCAACAGCCAACCGCCAAATCTGTCTGAATCAGCGATCGCTATTTTGACTCTCCCGTTTGTTGGGTTTCCTTGCGTCAACCCAACCTAGAATAATTGCTATACATATACAATTATCAATAGTAATGATAGAATAAAATCCGTGAAATATTGTTGGACTATCAATTTGTAATCAAAAAACCCAAACTACAAACTACACTGTAATCTTGATTGAACTAACAGCGTCATTTTCATGATTTATTTCTGGCATTTTTGGAGCGATCTTTATCGTTAATTTCAATCCTAAAGCTTGAAGCCAAGAGGTTAGTTGATTTATGGCTTCAGGTGCAGGTTTTTGCATTATTTCTTCCAATTGCTGCGCCTGAATTTTGATTTGTTCTGGTGTTAGATTTTGAGGTCCAAGGGCTTCTAGGACGTGATTGAACGCAAGTCTGAGTAATTCTGATTCAAATCCATATTCATCTCCCTCGAGATGGGTTTCCAGATAAACTGCTGCATAATGGGAATCTTTAAGAGATTCGATCAGGGAATCATGATAACTATCACTGACTGGCATTTTCTCGGCTCCTATAGTCTTGCCAATATTTTTGGGCTATTTCAATGTCTTTAGCTTGCGTTTTTTTATCTCCTCCACACAGGAGTAAGATAATTTTTATTCCGATTTGTCCAAAGTAAACGCGATAACGAGAACCATAGTCTATTCGTAGTTCATAAACTCCTGCTCCTAATGATTTATAATCCCCTAAGTTACCTAAATTAACCCGGTTTAGGCGTTGAGCAATTTTAGTTTTAGCCTTAATATCCCGCAAAGAATCGAGCCATTGGGCAAAGGGAACTTTGCCGTCACTGGTAACATAACGTCGAATTTCTCTGGGTTGAGCCGCCATGGGATAATTATAGCAGTTATACTATTTTTCTAAAGTAATGGCAGATATGGTTAATTACCCCCACCCCCCTTATCAAGGGTAGGGTTGATTCATAAATCAACCCTACCCGACATCGTAGAGCAGGGGGGGGGTGGGAAAGGGGAGTATTTAGAAAACGGGTTTCTGAAAGAAACCCGTTTTCTAGGGGTGGGAGTATGTCAAACTAAAAAGTAAAGCTTAGACAGCCTATCTTTATCATGCCAGATCAGCCAATCTCGATCGCCCAATACTACCACGAGCGGACCAAATACGACCCCCAGACGATCGCCTCAAAAAGTAAAGGTCTTGATTGGAGTCAACAACCCTATCCCTTTAAAGAATACAAAATCGGTCAGACTTTCGATCTCAAACCCTACCTCTCCCGTCAAACAGTTCCCCAAAAAGGAGACTTTTGGCGACGTATATCGCGGATTTTGGGCTGTAGCTATGGTTTAACTGCCAAAATTGCCACTATGGGTAGTCCCTTGTACCTGCGTTCTGCACCCTCTGCCGGTGGATTATACCCCGCCGAGGTTTATCTGATCTCCCGTGGCACGGAATTTTTACCCGCCGGTCTCTACAGTTATCAAGGTCAAAGTCACTCGCTGCTTTTATTCTGGGAAAGTGATGTCTGGACGAACCTACAATCTGCTTGTTTCTGGAATCCTGTTTTAGAAAATACCGATATCGCTTTAGTTACCAGTGCCATTTTTTATCGATCCGCTTGGCGCTACGAAGATCGAGCTTATCGGCGTATTTTCTTGGATACGGGGCATTTATTGGGCAATATTGAGCTATCAGCCTCGATTAATGACTATCGCGCTCATTTAATCGGTGGTTTTAACGATAGTCAGATGAATGAATTGCTTTATCTCGATTCCGAGAAAGAAAGTGTCATGACGGTGATTCCTTTGGCAGATCTGCTCAATATCCGGCAAAATCTCCCCCCTAGTACCACGGCACTCCCTTCGGCAACCACGACTCTTTATCCCAAAATTGCCGAGGGAGAATTATTAAACTCTCTACACCGAGCGACTATCATAGCCACAGATGAGAAGATAGAAGCAAATATTACCCCCTCTAATTGGGAAGATAAATATAATTTTCCTTTTTGTCTAAAAGTTTCCGTGACATCCCGTCCCGTCAATTGGGGGGAAGATTTAATCGATCTGGAAAGTACGATGCTTAAACGCAGATCTACCCGCGCTTATAGTGGTGCTAGTCTCAGTTTAGACGAATTGCGAGCGCTGCTGCATTTTACCTATCAACCCCAAGATTATACCGACCAAAATCTCGATCCCAATCCCGATTATTTTGATCTAGACTTATTGGAAACTTTTATCGCTGTTTCGGCAGTAACCGGATTAGAGGAAGGCTGTTATTATTATGCTCCTAAAGCTCAAGAATTGCGGCAAATTCGCTTTAAAAATTTCCGGCAAGAGTTACATTATCTCTGTTTAGGTCAGGATTTGGGACGGGATGCGGCTGCTGTGGTTTTTCATACGGCGGATCTGTCAAAAGCAGTGGCTAAATACGGCGATCGAGTTTATCGTTATCTTCATGCAGATGCGGGTCATTTGGGACAGAGATTAAATTTAGCGGCTATTCATCTGGGGTTAGGGGTTAGTGGTATCGGTGGTTTTTTTGATGATCAAGTTAATGAAGTGTTAGGAATTCCCTCCGATGAAGCAGTTATCTATATCACTACTTTAGGCCGACCAAAAGTTTTTTAAGGTGAGTTTGAACCACTGAAGGGGTGACAAGGAGGCATCTGTCATCGTACTCTGTACCTTGACGGATGCACTTTCTCGCTGGGACGTATTTTGTTTAAAGGTTAATCCAACTACGCACCATTTGTCGAGGTTTTCCTGAATTTTTAAAAGCGGTTCTATTGTGGCATAAAAAGCGATTATTAACGTAAAATATATCACCTTTTTTCATTTTGAAGCGGACTGTATTTTCTGGTTCTGAAAAAAAGTTGTCGATGATGTCAAGTGTTTTTGTGATAGCTTCTGGTTGCGCTATTTCTAGTTTGGAGTAAGCAACTTCAATCCAGTACCGCATATAACGAAAAACCAGACCCCGAGAATCTGTTGAGAATAAGGGGAAATTATTATTTTGAATAGCTTCTTGAGAATTAATCTCTCCCGGGGTAATCACATCCCGCGCCAAAGGTTCGTAGAGACAGGGAACTAGGTCTGTATGGTTTTGCCAGAAATATTGATACAAATTGGCGGCGTTTACTACCAGGGAATCTCCTCCCTCATCCGCGGCAGCAAGACAGAGTAAGCCAACAATATCAGGGAAGTAGTTTTTGTCTGTACTATCGGTATGATAGCCAGTTTCTGCATTCGTCATCGAAACGGGTATAGCTTCTTTAGTGTAATCCATTCCTCGATCGATTACATCAAAAAAATAGCCATAGCGGTGGTTTAACAGTCCAAAAATGCAAGAAATAAAAGCATAAATTAACCGCATTTCTGTTTCTGTTAATGCTGAATCTAATCGAAAAAAAATTATTCCTGGTTCCTGGAGCAATTTCTCACGAAACGGTAGAAACAAATCAAGATTTTTATTTACTATTTCCCGTCCTATTTCGTTGGGTTTTTCAAGCCATCTCTGATTGCTTGTTTTTAGTAAATCCAAGACTAATGATTTGGGTAAACTAAAAAATAGTTGAGAAGGATCGGGCAATTTTTTCCAAGTCAGTAATGAAATATTAGAATCGGAAATTGGTATAATCATTTTTGAATTTTGAAGGCAACGTGAAGGGGAAGGTCAATAAGCGGAGTAAAAAATTCTGGGTCTAGTTCTAAATGTTTCTGATTAATTTTGAGTTCATAAACTTCTGGCATTTTTGTGAATGTTGCTAAACGAAGAGATGTGAAGTAATCTTCCATAGTTTTATGAACACATTGCACGGCGACGGCTTTTCTATCTCTACGCCAAATCTCACCAGGGAATAATTGATCGCGTCCAGAAAAATAGCCAGCTTCCGGTTTAAAATAAAAGGGAAACTTATCTTTTTTCAGAAAAGGTAAAGAGGGATGGGGGACAGCGAACAGGAAATACCCACCCAACTTTAAAAGTTGGTAGGCTTTCTGCATCGTGCTAATAGTTTCTGAAACATTTAAGTAGTTGAACAGGAACATAGCCAGAACTAAATCGTATTGTTCGGACTCAGTGACCAGAAAATCACGAATATCACCAGTTTCATAAGAAGCATTAGTAATCTGATACTCGTTTTTTTGAATTAAGGCCTGCTCGATCATTTGCGATGAAATGTCAATCCCATGAACATATTGAGCGCCTCGGTTAATTAACTCTCTTCCTACATAACCTTCCCCACAGCCTATATCTAATATATTCTTGTTGACAATCGGTTCACATAAATCAATGACAAACGGACGCGCAGAGTAATCAGAAAGCAAAATCGGTTCTACTCGTTTCCAGTCTGCTGCGCTTTCGTCGTAAAGTTTTTTGGTTTCTTGTGTTGCTTTCATACCTTACCTATCTAACGGGATAAAATTTGCACTAATTTTGTTTTAGTCTAGCACTGTGTAAGTAATTACCCATGAAACTTTTGCCAGTTAATCCGAAATCAGCTATCGCCAAGAAAATTAGCTCTTCTTCTCCTAAGTTCACACATTGATGCACACACCAACGGGGAATAACAGCAAAAGTACCCGGTTCGACTTCGTTTTCGTATTGGTCAACAATAACTTTTCCTTGACCCTGAAGAAATACAAATACGGTTTCATGTGCGTGTTTGTGCATTTCATTCGCCTTTCCTGGCTTGACTATAACTAGGCGTGTATCTAAAACTTCTAGAGCAAATGGCAGCCGAAATACGTTAAAATCAATATTAAGTTTATCAACCTTGTTGTTGTACAAAGCTTCTAAGTTGCTGGCGCTGATTGTTGAAATAAGCTCTTTACCTTCTCGGACATAAGTTAAGCTTTTTTGTTGATTAATTTTTTCGGTCAATGCTCCCAGTCGCAGCGTTTGAAAATCATGGTAAAGTTGTGATGCAAGCCTTAATATTGTTGGAGAGCATTGGCATTCACCAGATGGATTTTCAAGCCAATCTAGCAAGTTCAGAACTTCTTCCCTGTGCTTTTCCCTTTGCATCCCGTATAGCAAAAGTGAACTCAATCCGGGTAGTAGTTTTTCCACTGGAACAGTAGATAAGTCTGCCGTCAATCCAATCCGCACATCATTGATTTGATGCAATAAAAGTTCCCGTTCCTGATTAGACAGCTTTTTGCTTTTAATTATTTTAGTAAAAAGCGTAACAATCCTGAGTTGGTCTGATGATGTCAAAGATTTATCTAGTGCCAACGCACGTTCATACATATTGTCCCAGTAAGCAGCACGTAGATTTAAGGCTTTTAACATTCCTTTCCGTAATTCCAGAACAGCCTGTTCGCTTTCACTGGCTAATTCCTTAGCAATCTCAACTAAAGTTAAGCTGTGTTCATCCTCCACTTCTGTGTGTAAAGGAAAAAATACATATTGCTGCAAGGATAATGATGTATGGTTTTTAATCGCTTTAATAATGTGTTTGTAGATAAATTTAACAATAGATTCAGTCCCTAAACCTATCGCTCCAATAGCTTCGAGTGAACTTCCATTCTGGAGCAGTGACAAGAATGATTCACGCCAGATTTTTGCTTCAACACAAGGCGTTTGCGTGCTATCTACTCCCATAGCTTCTTGAAAACGCTTGAATAACTTTGGGTGAGGGATTTCCTGTACCCACTCATCCTTAATACCTAATTTACGGATTGCTTCCAGATCTTGATCGTATAGATGTCCGTTTTCTTCAGCTAAGTTCTTGAGCAGATGATTTCGATGAGCGGGATTTTCTAGCTTTGATATTACTGCTGTTAAATAGCGGGAAAACCACTCACTATAAGCTCCGTATTGACTGGCAAAATCTTTCAAAACTTCATCAATATGTTGAAATTCTCCTTTTTCTAAAGCCAGTAAATACGGGTGATTAATTGCTCGATGGTTTAGTGCTTCCTTGATTAAATTTTCCATTTTTTCTCATTCCCCGATAGCCCCTCCTTTTTAGGTAATATCACAAAACTGGCCAATTGTCGATAGCGTTTCAGATGCGCTTACCCTCGGTTAAATGGTTCTTCGGTTTGTATTATGCAATGGACGGGGGGTATAAGGGATGGATCCCTTATATAGAAAGGCATTTGGCGATTTTTGTCAATTGCTTTTGATCTAGAGCTAACTAATCATTTAAGTCTTTTGCTAGATAAGGATTTAGTCGATTTATGCCCCCCTATCGAACCATACCAAGTAACGAACAACCGGTTAAATATAGCCAAGCTGACAGTTTTCCGTCAGGTTATCTTAGAAGGACTAAGGATGAACCACACAGGCACAAAGAACACAGAGAGGAAGATAGATCATTCTTGATTAAGATTCTCTGAGATTTTCCCTCTCTAATTCGATTAAATTATCGATTTTCTTTAGCTTGGTATCCCCAGCAAGATAACCGATCCCGCGATGTAAATGTAAGCGAAATTGTTGAGTTAGAGTTTCTTTATCGGTTCCTAATCCGTCTTGATGACAACGTTGTTTAAGGGCAATTAAGAAAATATCGGCCATTTCTCCCCCGAATATTTTCCAGGATAATTCTACATTGCTATCGGCAGGAATGGGAACGGGAGAGGGGAGACTCGGTTCAGCAAGGGAACGACAAAAAGCCCAACGACAGAGAATATTCCATTGGTCAATTTTCGTGTAGCGTTTTAATTTTATGAGGCTATCTTTGGCAGTTTGAGATAGTCGAAAACGTTCGATCGGTGATTCCATAATCTACAATTTTACCTAGATCTGACTGATGATAAAATAGTTAGTCATTCTCAATCCTGTTTAATAAGAGAGTGGGAAGTGGAGAGCTTTTTTTTCATTGTTCAGTAAGCAGTAATCAGTTTACTGATTACTGTAGTTTATGAACGTATTTCCGCGCTTTTATCGCTGTTTCTTATGTAGGATGATGACGTGGGGAGGGAGTGCCGGAGGTGGTAGCGGGGAGAAAAAAGCGGCCGTAATCATCATAAGCCACGACCGAGGCGCAAATACGAGATACACCCCAACAATACCTAGGGATTCTCACCACCCACAGCGATGCCACTACCATAAGTCTGAGCATTTGTCAAGTTAATTCTCTCCATTGATGCACCCGTCACATCAGCATCATAGATCATGGCACTGGTGAAATTAACGCCATTGAGATTAGCTTGATTTAAACTGGCATTAGTCAGAAAAGCTGCGGTCAAATTTGCGTCTTCTAGGTTAGCATCGGTCAAATCTGCGCCTTCTAAGTTAGCTTCCTCTAGATTAGCTCCCTGCAAATTCGCTTTTCTCAAATCTGCACCGATTAGATGCGCCCCTCTTAAATCTGCACCCCGGAGATCACAGCCCGGACATTCCCGCGTATTCAATAATTGTTGCACTTGTCGGGGATTTTCCGCACCGACGGGGTTAATTAGCAGTAAGGAAGCTAGGGAACCTAGGGCAATCATTAAAGTCCGTTTCATCGTTTTAGCCTCCTCTTTCATTTTCTTCTCTACTTTTAGGATAGGAAAAAAGCTGCTAACCAACTTCCCCCGATCGGGCTAATTCTCCTTTTATCTCAATTTTTCTTGCTTTTGCTAGTCGATCTCTCCTTTTATTACTGTTGCGATCGCATCTCGGGCATTTTCCTTAAATTCCTTGACATCAACGCGACTTAATAACCAAACTGCTAGGATCATTCCCAATGCTTGCACGAGAAAAACTAAGCCATAGGCTAAAACCGGACTAGAAAAGATAACTTTACCGATATTTAAAATCGTACCCCCTAAAACCGTGGCTAATCCCCGTGCGATCGCTTGTGATAATCCCCAAGCGCCGATAAAAGTTCCCGCAGTTTCGGCAGCGGTTAAATCTAACATTAAACTGGTAGCTCCAGCGGTAATCATTCCCGAAGCTAAACCGAAAAAGAGCAAGCTTGATTTTAATAAACTTTGACTAGCAGAAAAGCCAGCAAAAATCAACAAAATAAAACAAATTGTTGCAAAAATACAGCCATATTTAGTGGTTTTTTGTTTACCGACGCGGGGAATGAGCATAAATCCCGTGGCAGCGATACCAAAAAGGGTTCCAGTTCCCCAAAAAGCGTTTAATTGGGTGGTTTGGGCGATACACATCCCAAAAACCTCGCCCCCAAACGGTTCCATAATTGCATCCTGCATAAATAAACTCAAAGTCATCATCAGC
Organism: Microcystis aeruginosa Ma_MB_S_20031200_S102; assembly: GCA_007095845.1. Lineage (GTDB taxonomy): Bacteria > Cyanobacteriota > Cyanobacteriia > Cyanobacteriales > Microcystaceae > Microcystis > Microcystis aeruginosa_D. The sequence goes on along the minus strand of SFBI01000033.1, from coordinate 23,458 downwards.
AGAAAGGTAAAAAATAAACCGGTTTGCCGACTAGCGGTGAGAACCTGTAACGCATTCTTGAAGGTAATTTGATCCTCTCTTTGCACAAGAGTGGACCGACTACTAAAACGAGAATATTTGTTTTCTACGCCAAAAGTCGCTAAAATACAGAGAACGAAAACGATAGCGGGCATAATCGTGAACACAGGGTTAATTGTCGCCTGTAGTTGCGGAATATTGGCTATAGGGGCTGATTGAGTCAGATCATAGGTCAAAATATTTGTACCGCAGATATTGGGAGTATCCAGCAAACGAGAACTAACGATCGCCCCGACGACAATTCCCACCATTAGCATTGACCAAACTATACCAACTAATTGCGATCGATTATCTTCATCGGACACATCCACCAACAGGGCAGCAAAAGGGGTAGAACTGGCGCTTAAAGCGAGTCCGTAGATGGCGAAAATTAAGGCTAAGAGGGCAATCCAAGCATAGGAAATGGTATTCCATCCCGAAGTTTGAATACTAAGTCCCAATTGCCAGACTACCTGCAAAGCAATAAAAGCTAAAGCGGTAAAAACTGCCGCCCCAATCCAGACATAACCGCTGCGATGATGACCAAAAATAGTTTTACCGTCGGATCTTTGCCCAAACCAGATGCGTGCTGGACTAACAAACTGGTGCATAGCGATCGCAGCTGCGGCGAGAAAGGGTAAAACTTTTAACTCATCGATCATAATCCGATTGAGAACCCCCAAAGTCAGCAGGGACATAATACCTAGTCCCATCTGAAAGAGTCCTAAGCGAAACATGGTGAAAAGTCCCAGTTTTGGCAGAGGTTTTGGGGATGAGTGAGCAGAATTGGAGATATCGCTAGTAGCCATGGTTAAATCAATACGGGAAAAAAGCCAGTATTTAAAAATTTAACGCAGGACGAGCAGACATCTTCTGGGGATTTTAAGTTTCTATCTCCTTTGACACTCCCCGGACACTGAGCGCGAGGAATTCTTGGTTCATCAACTTTCCTCAACCGGACAGGACGTATGCAACCAAAGCTGAAATTTCCCTATCCCCCTGAATCCCCATTTCCCTACCTCTCCATTTCCCGAATAATCAATTAGTTTTTCATAATCGCCGCGCCATTGCCAATACCAGAATAAATCAAACCCCGTTGAGCATCGAGACTAATAATCACCCCTTCGCGGATAATTTTCGTAGCATCTTTAACCCCGACAATAACAGGAATACCCAATTTTAAACCGATAGTAGCGGCGTGATTGTTCATCGCATTATCTTCGGTAATAATTCCGCCCGCTTTCCGCATCATATCCACATATTCGGCGCTGGTGGTGGGAACGACTAAAATCTCCCCACTACTAAAACTACCCACTTCCCGGGCATTATGAGCCACTCGCGCCCGGCCACTAGCCATACCCTGGCCGATACCCGTACCTTTACCCAAAAGGGATTTTACCACTTCCACCTTAATTAAATCCGTGGAACCAGCCACCCCTTGCAGAGTTCCCGCCGTCATCACTACTAAGTCACCATCCGCGAGGAAGTTATTTTCCTGGGCAAGATTCATCGCCACTTGAAAAGTTTGGCTAGTGGAGGGTAAATCGAGCAATAACATCGGTTTTACCCCCCAAACTAGCTGTAACTGCTGTGCCACTTCCCGATGGGGGGTAACGGCTAAAATCGGGGTTTTGGGGCGAAATCGGGAGACATTACGGGCAGTAGAGCCAGTTTTTGTCAGTGTAATAATTGCCGCTGCCCCCAATTGTTCGGCAATTTGACTGACTGCCGAGGAAATAGCGTTAGGAATCGATTGTTTATTGTTAGAGCGAGCGGCACTATTGATCGGTTCCCGTTCGATCCTTTCGGCAATGCGGGCCATGGTTGCCACCGCTTCGATGGGATAATGACCCACAGCCGTTTCATTGGAAAGCATGACCGCATCAGTGCCATCTAAAATCGCATTAGCCACGTCCGAAACCTCGGCGCGGGTGGGACGAGGATTACTGGCCATACTGTCAAGCATTTGAGTGGCGGTGATAATCGGGATACCTAGCTGATTAGCGGTATTAATCAGGCGTTTTTGCAGAATTGGCACGTCTTCGGCTGGTAATTCTACTCCTAAATCCCCCCTAGCCACCATTACACCATCACAGAGGGATAAAATTGCCTCCATTTCCTCGATCGCTTCGTGTTTTTCAATTTTAGCGATCACGGGGATAGATTTACCCGCACTGGCGATTAATTCTTTAATTTCGAGGATATCTTGGGGATTACGCACAAAACTAAGGGCGATCCAATCCACATCCCACAGCAGTCCGAACATTAAATCCTTTTTGTCCTTATCGGTTAAAGCTTTCACCGACAGATAGACGTTGGGAAAATTTACCCCTTTATTACTGGATAAGACACCCCCAACCACCACGCGACAGGAAAGATCACCTTTCAAACGATCCACCGATTCCACCCGCATTTCGACTTTACCATCATCGAGGAGAATTCTCGAACCTTCTGGGACTTCTTGGGCCAGCGAGGGATAGCTAATGGAACTGATTTCCTGATTACATTCCACATCCCGAGAAGTAAGGATAAAGGGTTCCCCCGGTTTTAGGGTAATCGACCCACAGGCAAATTTACCTAAACGAATTTTTGGACCCTGTAGATCCTGAAGGATGCCAATCGGTTGATTGAGTTCAAAGGCTAACTGACGGATCAGGTTAATGGTGTGACGATGGTAATCGTGATCGCCATGGGAAAAGTTTAATCTAAATGTCGTCGCCCCCGCCTTGATCATCTGACGTAATGTTTCCTTATTTTGCGAGGCTGGGCCAATCGTGGCCACAATTTTAGTGCGACGGGGGAAAGACAGAGAGTGCATAGATAAGCAACTAAATAGGCGAAGTAAATATAGCAGCGTTTGGGACGCTTCGCCCATCTTCTCATAAATGGTTATATCCAGTGAAAAGTTAAAAGCAAAAAAACGGTGAGATCTACAAATCCCACCGTTTTTTCAAGTCCGTCAACTTAGCTTAGAAACGGAAAGTTGTCCGGAGAACACCGACAAAAATGGTGTCGTTATTACGGTTATTAGCATTGAAGATCGCATAAGCACCGGGGGTAATCAAGATGTTTTTGGTGACGGGGAACTTATACTGAGCTTCTACCATGTAGGAAGTGCCATCTTCCTTGTCGGAACGGGGTACTTGACCCCCACCGAAAGAAAGGGCTGCACCTTCGGCAAAGAGGTCGAGAACGGAAAGGTTAAGGTTCCAAGACCAGATGCTAGTGTTATCATCTCCGATCGCATTATTGACACCAGTGGCCGAGGCATTGGCATAACCCCCCCAGGCTGCTATGTTTAAGACTCCTGGGATAACCTGGGCGCTCGCTTGAAGACCGAAACGGTCAGCAGTAGTACCAACGTTGCCGAAGGGACGCTCAGTCAGAGGGCTGCTGACGTTACCGAATAAACCTGAACGAATATCGGCAGCAGTTTGATAACTGCGAACATAGACGAAGTTAATATCGGCAAATTTGATGAAGGAGAAACCTACTTGCGCGCCAGTACTGAAGGAACCGTTAAATAAACCGCTACCAGGGTTAGGATTGCTGGCACCATTAGCGCCACCATTAGCTAGGTAGGTTCCTGTGACTTGGAAAACATCCCCGATCTTAAATCTGACCGCCGCACCAACACCATCCGGACCGCGGAAGACGATGTTATTGTAGCGTTGACCGCGAGATAAAGCACCTGTACCGCTATCGGAAAGGAAAGGGTTAGCAGTGATGAAAACGTCATCTAGGTTTAACTCGTTAGCACCAACCCAAAAGGTGATGTTACCGAAGGGAGTGGCAATGGGAGCCCTGTACCATAGGTCATCGATGGTGATATCGTTGTCCCGACCGTTATCGTATGCCAGACGGGTCATGTTGGTTCCCGTCGGACCGTTTTGGTTGAAAGTGGTGTTAAAGTTACCTGCTTGTAAACGGGTTCTTAACAAATCTTTACCAGTGAAACTGGTTTCAAAGTTGAGTCGTACCCGGTTATTAAACACTGCTTGAGTTTCATCTCGATTGCTGCCATCAGTCACTGTACCGTTGGTATTAGTAACGGAAGCTTGACCACCCCAGCTATCGGCGATACTGAAGATTACCTCACCTCTGAGTTTGGTGGTGGTAGAAAATTGATTGTTTTCCAAGAAAGAAACCCGCTGTTCGAGGTTATCTACTCTAGCCCCTAAAGCCGCTAGTTCGGTCTCAAATTCTTGAACAAGACGTTTTAATTTATCGATATCTTCTCTGAGTACACCCACACCATCTTGAATTAAACGTTCCATGACGTTTAAACAAGCGTTTAAACCGGCGGCAAATTCCCAACGAGTGGTGGCGCGATCACCGCGGAAGGTACGGTCAGGAAAACCCACGATACAACCGTAACGTTCTACAAGGCTTCTTAAAGCTTCGTAGGCCCAAGCAGTGGGAGATACGTCCCGCAGTTGGTTAACGCTAGTCACCTGGGACATGGAACCCTGATAAACACCCGTATTAATCTGCTGACTATTTTGGGCGCGCTGAATGCGATCAAGTTGATGCTGCGCAGCTGGATCAACTTTAAGTTGAGGTGTACCGGGCATAGTTTGAGCCACTGCGCTGCCAGCAGCCGCGACGGAAGCACCTAAAACTAAAGGAGTTACCTTGACTAAATTCTTGAATAGCTTTGACATGGGTCAATCCTCACACCTTATTCTATGGATTGAATGGACTATGAATACAAACAGACTATGTGTTTAGCCTGAATTATACTCACATTCTATGCTAATTCCCTCTTGGCTAGGTTAAGTTAATTTTATGATATGACAGAAAAATTTCTGTCTGATCTTATTAAAATTGGAACTTACGCACTTGACAAATTAACTATGATGTGCCTTAGTGAAAATCCCTTCTTTCACTTCTGGCGATTAACTTCCCAACGATAGCGATCGCTCAAAAGCCATCCAGAAATCACGTTACAATGTCCAAAACCTCTCTTTCACATTTAGTCAATCCTGTCAATAGGCAAATTCTAAAGATTTTGTTAAAATCGCAGCCGTCAGCCTTTTCAGTGATCAGTTATCAGTGATCAGATGTGAGTTTTCAGTTGACTGATTACTGTTTACTGATCACTGATAAAATCTCCCCACCTCCCTAAAAATAGTTGTTTAAACTAGGCTTGATCGAGTAAGTTAGAATCGAGGATGATAGATGGGGTTAGAATATAGCTCGACTCTAGAAGTTAAAAACAGCAGGATTGCTTGTGAAAGCTGACGGCTATAGATGAAGACTCGATTATTGAATTTAAGCACCGAGAAGGGAGATAAAGATGGTCAATTTTGGGCTGAATTCGGCCAGTATCTTAGGAATTTTTCTGGCAGTGGCCGGAGCCGGGTTATACTTCCTGCGCTCGGTGCGGCCGGAACTTTCCAGGGATCATGATATATTTTTTGCCGCCGTTGGTTTACTGTGCGGTTTAATTCTACTTTTTCAAGGGTGGCGACTGGATCCGATTTTGCAATTCGGACAATTTTTGCTGACTGGGGCAGCGGTGTTTTTTGCCTTCGAGACGGTAAAACTAAGGGGTTTAACCACGGAACAGGCCCGCCGCGGCACGTCTTTTGTGGATGAACGTCCTGTGAGTCGGGAATATCGGGCCGAATTGGAACCCCTCGACACCTACGAACCAGAGGAACGTTACGAAGATAATCCCCGTTTACGCGGTTACGAGGATCCCCGCTCTTCGCGCACTTCTACTTCTAGTTATCAGGATGAGGAACCCCGTAGCACCCGTACCCGTCGGCCGGCCGATACTAGCAATCGCAAAACCAGTAATCGTCGTCCCCGCAATAGTTCCCCCACTAGCGATCGAGATGTTTATGATCAGCGCCGTAGCGGTGATGATTGGGAAGAAACCAGTTCCCGTCCCCGTCGTCGTCCCGCTAGTGAAGAGACGAGCAGTAAACCGCCCCGCACTAGCCAAAAACGTCGTCCTCGCCCAATAATTGAGGATGATCCGCCATTTAAAGGGGAATACGTCGATTATCAACCGATCGATCCTAGCGATACCGGCGATCGAGAAGATTGGCAGAGACCGGATAATAGTGAACGGGAGTCGAGTAATGATCATCCGACTAGGTTTGATTATTAAGGAGTAGGTCCGATGACCAAAGCTCCCTTTTTCCTGTTTATCTGCTTGTTTTTAGGGGTTATAGGCGGTTGTAATCTCAATAACCCCGGTTTATCTACAGGAACCCTCAATAGTCGCTATAATGACGAAAAACCTGCCCTGAGCGGTGATGGTCGTTGGCTGGCTTTGCTGTCTAATCGTCGCGGTAGTAATCAGATTCTCCTGTATGATTTGCAGACAAAACAATACCAAGACCTAGGGGGATTATATACGGGTCAAGAAATTACCGATAGCCCTAGTTTAAGCCAAACGGGGCGTTATCTGGCTTATGTGGTGATTATTGAAGGTCGTCCCGTCATCGCTTTATATGATCGCATTACCGATCGTTCTGAGTTATTGAGTCAAAATTATCGCGGTTGGTTGCGAAATCCCCGTCTTAGTCCCGATGGTCGTTATCTTGTCTTTGAATCCGCTCGTCGGGGACAATGGGATGTGGAGGTTCTCGATCGCGGTCCGAATATCGAGTTAGATATTGCCGATGGCAGTCCCGTTGAAAGTCCCAAACCGTGAAACGTTATTTTTTTATTAGTCTTGTTGCTGTCATTAGTTTGTTAACTGGATGTGCGGGTTATCCCAGTTTATTGTCTTTTCCTTTCGATCGAGGGGGGAGAAGTTTAAATAGTGCTGCTAGTGAATTAACTCCCTATCTTGCCTCTCGCTATCTCGTTTTTGCCTCCGATCGCAATGGTTCCCAAGCTATCTATCTTTTTGATGCCATCGATCGCCGTTTATTGCCTTTACCTGGCCTAAATTCTCTCGATCAGATCGCTTCTAGTCCTTCCATTAGTGAAGATGGTCGTTATATCGTTTTTACAGCTAGTCGTCAGGGAAAAACGACTATTTATCTGTATGATCGACAAACTCAACAGAGAAGGGAAATTGCTCCCGATCTGCTCGCGGAAGTACGCAATCCGATCATCAGTGCTGATGGTTCTAAAGTGGCTTTTGAAGCGGCAAAAAATGGGCAATGGGATATTATGATTTACGATCTATCTGGACGGGTATTAGTCAATGAAAATCAGTGATTATTAAGTAATAGGACAAAATTAACTTCTTAGTTAGGAAAGGCAAAAGGCAAAAGGTAGTTAGATATATATAACTAATTGTGTTTAGCTACTTATCACCGCCACCAAGAAGAACTTTTTTTAGCAAACCCTATCTTAAACCCATAGCTTTTAGTCGATGTTCTAGAAACTGTTTTCCCTGTTTTTCGCCGTCAGCGATCAGACGCTGGATATTGGCAGGAGAGCGATCGAGTTTACTTTCATAGTTGAGACTATTGGCTAATTCCGCCGACATTTCGATCATAGGAATATGGTAATTCTGATCGGTATCTTCTGGGAAAGATTTAGGAATTTTTAATGGTTCTGTTAATCCGATCTCGCTCAAAAATTCCTCTTTAAAGGCTCCTTTGAGAAATAATTGATTGATCAACTCAATCTGATCGAGACCTTGAAATAGGGAAACATTGCCTTCTAATTCATTACGGCGATCAGCAATATCATCGGATTGCACGGGGATCTTGTCTCTGGAGGTGGGATTAATTTTAATTACCCAAATTTCATCGGGAATATTTTCGATTCCAACAAATTCACGGCGAATTAAAGAACGGATGGGGGGATTATCAGAAAACAGTCCATCCCAGTAGGCCATAGTTTCAATAGTGACAGCAGGAAAAATGTTAGGAACACAAGCAGAAGCTAGGATATGTTCAATTTTAACTGCTTCTTGGCGCGAGTTAAATTTACTTAATTTTCCTGTTAGGACATTACAGGCCCCAATTAATAAAATTGGGGGTTCTGGTTTAGCTCCCCAAGTGGCTAATTCCGAGAAGTCAATATGCGCTCTTAGTAACTGATCAAAGTTGGTAAAGCGACTGCGTAAACCGTAGGTAGCTATAGAAAATAAGGTTTTAGTAATTGGAGAGGAAGGACTGAGATTATACTGGGGAATTAATCCTTTGCTGGCTAATTCTAGAGCTTTAATAGCTGAGTCATTAAATAGTTGTTCTTGGGGAGTTCCAGCGCTATTATCTTCCCAAAAATCAATCATTCTTTTCCAAACGACGCTATCACCTTTTTTGAGAGCATACCAAGTGAAAAAGGCACAGATAGCACCTCCAGAAGTACCACTGAGACTGACAATATTAAAGTAATCTTGCACTTTATTGTCAAATAATGCTTTCAAGGCGCCGGCAGTAAAAGCAGTTTGACTACCACCTCCCTGACAAGCGATCGCGATTTTGGCTTTCATAAATATCCTTGTCTCCTGAATGGCTTCTATCTAAGTCCTAGGACTTTAATTTAAGGTTAACTGAAAACCTAGAATCGGATGCAAAAATATAGAAATTTTTCTTATTTTCAGAAGAGCTGCTCGGTAGATTTGGCTATCACTTCTAGAAAAGGATAGGATTTCAAGGGAATTGTCTAGGTAATTAGCTGAAACCATCAGCCTGCGGCTATATCCAAGCGATAATAACTAGAAAAACTGATAACTGATAACTGATAGATTAAATTACCGTCCCGTCGGGAATAGTGGCATTTTTGAAAATAACCACGATGCCGCTGCGAACATAGAAACCTAAATCTTCGCGATTAGATTCTTCCACACGATCTTTGTTAACAATTAAAACATTGGAACCAATGCGAGCATTTTTGTCCACAATTGCCCGACGAATAGTGGAACCGGAACCGATACCCACGGGAACTTTGGCATTTCCGATCAGACTTTCCCGTTCGGGGAAAGACTCATAAAAGTCGGCTCCCATCAGCATTGTATCCTCGATCGTGCAGTCTTTGCCCACTCGACTACGAATACCTAAAATCGAGTGATGGATGCGAGATTCTTTAAGAATACAACCTTCAGAAATCATCGATTCTGTCACCGTACAATTGAGCATTTTTGTGGGTGGCAGATAGCGAGAACGGGTATAAATGGGTGCTTTTTCGTCGTAGAAACTAAAGGCGGGATTTGGTTGTTGGGTCAAGGCGAGATTAGACTCATAAAAGGCCTCAATCGTCCCGATATCTTCCCAGTAACCCTTAAATAAATAAGCCTGGAGATTGTAATCTTTAGCCGCCGAGGGAATAATTTCCTTGCCAAAATCGGTCTGTTCTTTATTGGCATCGAGCAGATCGATTAAAACATTCTTTTTAAAGACATAAATTCCCATGGAAGCGATGTAGGGACTTTGACGAGCTTGGTCGGGACTTAAGCCTAAAATCGTCGTATCTACCCGCATTCTTTCCAATTCTGCCCCTTTGGGTTTCTCATAAAAATCGACAATTCGCCCCGAATCATTGATTTTCATCACCCCAAAAGCGGAGGCGCGACGTTCATCGATGGGAACCACCGATAAAGTGATATCGGCGTTAGTTTCCCGATGGCGTTCGATGAACTTGCTGTAGTCCATGCGATAGAGATGATCTCCGGAGAGAATGAGATATTCATCGATATCCCAATCCTTCATCGTCCAGATATATTGTCGTACTGCGTCGGCTGTGCCTTGGAACCATTGAGGATTCTCCATGGTTTGTTGAGCCGCCAAAACTTCCACGAAACCATCACTAAAACCCGTAAAATTATAGGTACGATTGAGGTGACGATTGAGGGAAGCGGAATTAAATTGCGTCAACACATAGATTTTGTCAATCTGGGAGTTAATACAATTGCTGACGGGAATATCGATTAGGCGATATTTTCCCGCTAGGGGGACGGCAGGTTTGGCCCGCAGTTTCGTTAACGGATAAAGGCGAGTTCCAGCCCCGCCACCCAAAATAATAGCTAATACTTTTTTCACGCGCGTAACCCTCGCGATTGGCTGTTTCCTTCTCAAAGTAAGTGTAGGATGATAGCGCACCTTATTGATAGAGGGGAAACAAAAATCTAGATTCAAAAGTCATCAAGAGGGAATTGATCGGAGTCTTTGCGGATAAATTCGCTAAAATCATGAATTTTTGGGCTAAATCATTAATATTCACCTTTTTTCTCCCTTTACCTTACCTAATGCCCGCCACGGTGACGGGCGGTCGCTGTTCTTGGTTAGCCCAAGGTTCCGATGTACAAACTTTCGGTAAACAGGGCCAAAGCGGGAAAGCTGGCAAGGTCGGCGGCCAAGGCAAGAATAGTGACAGTTTAACCCTTTTTCTCGATGGTTCTCCCCTAAAACTCGATATTTCAGGACAAAAAGGGGTCGATGGTGAAAATGGCAGCAACGGCAGCGATGGTAACTGTAGCGGTCAACCTAGCAACGTCACCAGAAATCTTCAGGCTGCCGGTGGTGGCAACGGTGGCAATGGGGGTGATGGGGGTGATGGGGGCAATGGCGGCGCTTTAACCCTCTATGCTACTAATTTAGATTTTTTAAGACAAGTAACGGTCAATGCGGCCGGAGGTGCTGGGGGTTTTGGGGGTCAGGGAGGTCAAGGGGGCAAGGGTTGTCGCTGTTCCCAACCTTTCTGGACAATTCAAACCTGTAGCGGTAGGCCGGGTGATGCCAATTATAGCTGTACCACTAGAGAATTTAGCTGTCAGGACGGTCTGGATGGGGCGACGGGTAATAGTGGTCGTAACGGTCGCGAGGGACGTTTAGGACAGTTAACTTTAATTCAAATCGATCGCCCTTTAACTGCCGATCAACCGAGCGCAACTGTTCCCCTTTCGGAGTTAAAAGAACGGGGTTATATTCTCTCTAAAAATAGTTGGGAAACTCGCACCGGGGCAATGTCTTTATTTTCTCCCGGTTCCCTGATCGATGATCAATATCGGATTTTAGTAGATCGAGTGGAACGTTCTTTTATTTTAATTTGGAATGCGCCCCAAGAGTTTAACCGGTTTGCTAATCAGCGTTTTACTTTAACCCTTGATTCTCAAAAGGAAATGAAGATAACTGTCCCCAGTGAATTGTGGATCGAGGGAACCACTCAAAAACGCAATAATGTTACGGAATTTGTCGTTTACAATGCTGTTTTTGAACGAGATGTCACCCAATTAGAAGCAAAAGGTATTACGGGAAATGGTACTGATTTAAGGCTTTTTCTTGAAGATAAAGCTTCCCAATCGAATTTAATTGGCACTAAATTTAAACTGCGTTATCGCGTCACTCGTTGGCAAGCAGACGACCTGCAAACCAGTCCCAGAACCGATTTTGTCACTCGCTATGAAGGAGATATGCCTGCTAATTTAATCCGACAGGAGGGCAATCAATTTATTCTGGATATCGGTCAATTACCTTTACCTGTGGAATCTTTGCGATCGGGTACGGGGGTAGAAATCGAGTTACTTGCTACTCGTTCTTTTGCTGGTTATTCCAAAGAACAAAAAATCGTCATCCGCGACACGATTAAAGGAGCAAATATCCCACGGAGGTAAGTCAAAAAAGTCCTCTTCTCCTTTCTCCGGTGCAGTCTTAACCAGTAATTTAGATAGTCAACTTACCAAAAGGCTCTAAAATATCTTGAGAGGAAGACTGGTTATTTTCTGGGGTTCACCAGAGAATGTCCTGATCAGCGAAAAAATCAAGGGAAAGATGGGCAGTATTTTAAGTGTGGCGCCGATGATGGATTATACCGATCGCCATTTTCGCTATTTTTTGCGACAAATTAGCCGTCGTCCCCTTCTCTACACAGAAATGATCACGACGATGGCGATTAAACACGGCGATCGCTATAAGTTGCTGGGGTTCTCCCTAGCAGAAAAACCTCTAGCTTTGCAGTTAGGGGGTGATAATCCCTATCTTTTGGCAGAATGCGCTAAAATAGCCGAAGATATGGGTTATGACGAGGTAAATCTCAATGTGGGTTGTCCTAGTTCTCGGGTAAAAGAGGGCAATTTCGGCGCTTGTTTGATGGCTAACCCGGAATTAGTCGCCAGGGTAATATCGGCAATGAATCAAGCTGTATCGATTCCCGTGACTGTAAAACAGAGAATTGGCATTGATGATCAGGATAGTTACGAAAATATGGCCAATTTTGTCCGTATTGTCGCGGATGCGGGTTGTCAACGTTTTACCATCCATGCGCGGAAAGCTTGGTTACAGGGATTAAGTCCCAAGGAAAATCGCACCGTCCCCCCCTTACGTTACGATGATGTTTATCGCCTAAAAAATCAGTTTCCCCATTTGTTTATTGAAATTAATGGCGGTATCATTAATTTAGAACAGGCTAGACAACATTTACAATTAGTAGATGCAGTTATGATCGGTCGGGCAGCCTACGATAATCCCTATTTATTTGCCACAGTCGATCGAGATTTTTATGGGGAATCGGTTACTCCTCCTACCCGGGAAGAAATAATCAAAAAAATGCTTCCCTACATCGATGAGTGGGTGAGTAAAGGTTATAAATTACACCAGATCAGCAAACATCTTTTACAGCTTTTTGCTGGTCAGCCCGGAACTAAGGCCTGGAAGCGTTATATTAGTGAAAATAGCCATTTTCCCGGGGCCGATTCTGGGGTAATCTGGCAAGCTTTACAGCAGGTAAATTCCCTAAATGATCTGGTCAATTCCCATTAATTTATTTTCTTTTCTATGATTACCCAATCCTCAATTACTGCCGGGGTAAAAAATTCAGCTATGGCGGATTTTGTTTATCAACCTCCCCCGGCAGCTATCACAGCTAAACGTATTTTAATTAAACCTAATTTAGGTTATCCTGTGCCTCCACCGGTAACGGTTAGTCTGCCGGTATTAAGTCAAGTTTTACGGGGATTGAGGGGGGTAAATCCCACGGCAGAAATCATCTTATTAGAGGGAGTTTGTTCTGCTATTTCTTTGAGAGAAATTATCGATATTTTGGAGGTAAAATCTATTCTCGATACTGGAATAACCATCCTTGATGCTGATAGTTTACCCCAGCAAGAATATCCGAATCTTTCCCCTTTTCCTGTCCGTTTTCCCTCGATGTTTGCCCCTAAAATTATCGAAGAAGTGGATTGTCGGATCACCATTGGAACCTTAAAACGCACCCATTTAAAGGATGAACCCCTGATTTCTGCTTCTTTAAAAAATCTCTATGGACTCTTTCCCCGTAGTCATTATAAAGCCCGTAGTCCCAACTCGCGAGGGCAATTACATCGCCCCTCCGTACCGCTAATTTTACAGGATGTTTATTTTTGTATCGGTCATCTTTTTGATGGGGCAGTGGTGGACGCTAATCTTAAATATTTTAGTAGCAATTGGCGACCGGATCGAGGAAAATCTATTCCCCTGGGTCAGGTGTTTTGGGGTGATGATATGATTAGCGTGGATCGCAGTGCTTGTCTGTTAGGTGATGAACCGATGCCAAGTTATTTAGATGCGATCGATTTGCTTCGTTCTCAACTTTTAAACGGAACTAATTAGGGTTAATAATTAGGGTTGGCTGAAATAGGCAAACACCTGTCCAGCAATGCTCTAAAGTTGATAAATATCAATCTAACAAAAACTCAAAGCTTTACTATACAAACTTTACAAGCATAAGTTGTTAATAGTTTTACATGACAGGTTCGGTAGAGCCATAATATCCAGCTTATTATTTATACTGCAAAGCCGTCCGATCCTAGGCTGACATGACGGGATTTCATAGTTAGTAAAAGTATAGGAGAGTGGGGATCACCGGAGCGGGGTAGGGGAACAATCCATAACTGAGTTTTTACGGAAGCGAGCGAGGTGCGTTTGGCATTCTCAAAGATTAACCCATTGTCGAGTGAACTGCTCTTTAGGTTGCCCAAACCCCCCCCCTCGGTGAGGATGTCAAGCGTCTATCCAGATGCTGCCGTCTTCGATGCGAAGGGGATAAACCGGTAAAGCTTGGGGTTGAGAAACTGCCGCCATTGCTTTGTTAACCACAGGGGGCCAGGTAATCCAATCTTTGACAGCACCGCTACAGAGATCAAACGAACTACGATGCCAGGGACAAACGATCGCGCCGTCCTCAGTAATTTTGCCCTTCGTCATCGATAATTTTAAATGAGGACAACGGTTGCCGACGGCGTGGAATTGACCGTTATTGTTAATCAACAGAATGGAATTTTCCCCCACTTTTACCACTTGACGGGCGCCGGGGGCAAGGGAATCTACAGATAGTACTTTTGTCCAACTCATATTTTTATTTAACCAAGGGAGAGATCGAGAATGGTTTCGGGGTAATTTTGGGCAATAATGTCCTGTTTAGCCCATTGTTGGTAATCTTGCAACAATTGACTCATTAAACGCTGTTTAATCCGCAATAAAACCCCTTTTAGGAGACTATTGCCAGTGATTTCTAACAGCGGACGCGGGGTTAACCATAATGGTGGTGGTAGAGCGACTTTCACCTCAAGATTGGCTTTTCCCGCTAGATAGGTTTGATTATTTTTTTCCACAGGAGCGAGTTTGCCTTTAACATTGAGGCTAAAGCGATCGTTGATATAATCAATACCTTTGATCTGACAGTCTTCTGATTGCAAAAATATCGTCCCCTCAGAGGTAGCCCAGACATTGAGGATAACCGTGGGCTGAAAATAGTACATATTCAAGAAGTTTAGGGGACGCATTTTTAGGCAAAACCGATTCTCGGACAAGTTTTCAGTCAAGCTAGTCTCAACGATAGCCTGTACTAATCTTTGTGGTTGGCGCAGATAATGCTGAATCGGGATGGTTTGTTCAGCAACAACAATTTCTAGGGATTCGGCAGCAGTAAAAGTTACTTCCATACGTTGGTTATCTTAAATTTGTCTCCCTTCTTAATTTTACTTTACAAAACTTATGCTTTTCGACAGTCCAGATGTAGAAATTTTACCGCTAAGAGGGGACACAAACCAGATTTTTGCCCAAAGTTGGGCTTTTTTCAGTGATCAGTGATCAGTGATCACTGAGGGGTTTTAAGTCAAGAGTGGGGGGGAGCGGGCAGCAATTCTCATCTTAAGGTTTCATGATATTAAAACCCTTGCACCTAGAGGGGTTAATAATTCTTAACGAATCTCCAGATCGCTGAAACAACGCAAAATCGTTTCAAAATGAGAATTGCTGCCCCAACTAGGCCCACAAGAGCGGCATCGCACTTAAACCCACAACTTCAATCAATGGGCATGGTGCGTTCCCCAAAATCGATCGCTGGAGCAGTGGGAGCCACATTAGGGAACGCACCCTACAAGATCGGCGATCGCACTATTGTATTTAGATTGTAAGACGGATTCGATGGTGGGTGCTGTTATGGTGAGTTTTAACTAGCTGCTTATGGCTGATTGTCTCAGTCAAGGGGACAATTTGCTAACTGGGGAGGCGAGTTTCTAACGTAGTAGGTTTTCTTTTCTACAATCGTATAACACCACTCAGATTAGTCTTCTTTACTCATAAGTCAACTCCGTTGCTTATTTCTGATCGATTCTTAGGAAAGATGCATAAGCATTCCCAAACCATCCTAAAACCGTGTAGAAGGGATTGCTAATATAGTCAGGTACTTTTTCACTCCTATAGAAAACAGCATAAATAACCATAGTTAATAAGCAAACTACTAAAATGATTGCCAAAATCCAATTTACTCCAAGAATTATTCTATTCTTGTTCTTCGTGTCAACATTAGGAGATAATTCTTGCTCTTTTTCTTGAGCTTTTTTTCTGCCAAAAGCTTCAACTTTTACGATACGAATAGTACGTCCGTCAATTTCTCCCAGAAAAGTGTATTTAAGAAATCTGACAATTTGTTTCATCACAAAACCCCCAGACTTTGTTCGTAAAATTAAATACAACTTTGTATAGATCTAAAAAATCTCTACCAATTAGAGCATATTCTTTATTTGGTAATGATATAATGTCTATTTCCTTTTCTATAGAATTTATTTGTAAATTTTCTTGTCCATTGCTTTCCGATTCTTCAGATTCGATCAGCCTTACGCAAAGGCGATATACGTCACATATAACGGTTGAACCATCTGCATTTTCCATTATAATAGGATAAGTCTCAAATTCGTTTATACTTCTCCTTCTAAGTGCATTAATTGTCGATTGAGGCACAACAGTCATTTCTGCCCCAGTATCAACAATAGCGTTAACTTTCTCTCCTTGTGTATCGCCTTTATAATCATCTAGAGGATTATAAATGACAATTGATACTTCTGGACAAGCATACTCTTCTGACTGCAGATTGCCAAATTGATACATAAATTCAATCCCCCCAGAGTTGATTTGTTAAATTTTCTTGATTTTGGAATATCCACTTGGCGCTTTGACAACTCTTGTTTTTCCTGATTTTGTAACTTTTGTAAAAAGCCGCCTTTGCTTAGGATAATTCTCCCTTATTAATTTCAGCAGTTCTTGTTCATCTGTAATTTCTGGAAAAACTTGCTCGCCACCTACAAAAGAAACATACTTGCTTTCGTATTTTGCCAACCACTCCCTATCTGATTGACATTTTTCGTATGCTTCAAAATTGCCATCTATATCTGTAGGTATAGATAATGTAGCACTTGTATTTTTTGCCAGTAGTTGTTCAAGTTTTTGTCGATCTCTTTCTAATTCTAACTTTCTTTCTTCAAGCAATGCAAGAGTTATATTTCTATACTCATCGCTACTATTTTCAATTTTATTCTGTATTCCATCAATGATTTGCCGTAGGCGCTCGATAAACTGAATAGCAATGTAGCAAAAATTATCTTTTAATTTAATTCCCTTCACTTCATAAGTTACCAAGTTTTTATCTATGTTACGCGCTTGTCTTTCATACTTAGGATATGCTGAACATATTGCCACAATAATGTTTTCGTCTATTGCTTTGAGTTTTGCCAAAGCCTCTAAACCTTCAGTAGGATTATCTCCAATTTTATTATCAAGAATATAAATCCCTGCTTTCTTATTTTTGGCATACTCAGCAACTTCATCGCTGTTTTTTGTTATTGTGATTTTCCAGCCTAATTCTCCTTCCATAACCTCTTTAATAGCTTCTTTGGCGGCTGGGCTATCTTCCATTACTACAACTTCTTTTTTCAATACTGTCTCGCACATAGATAGATCAGGAGCCTCCCGTTTTGGCCAATCGTCTCCCACAGCTAGAGAGATTTCTCGTGAAACTGACTCAACCAGATAATTTCTCAAGCCAAAATCCGAAATCCAAAATATATCAGGGGATTCTCGCAATAGATCATCACATATTGCTGCTGACATTTTAATTCTCCTTGGTTCGTGTTTCTACATTATAGATCAAAGTTGATACCATTTGAGCGGAATATTTACAAAAAATGTGGTTCCCTTGCCAACGGTGGAGTCGTAGTATATTTTACCACCATGTTCGCGCAGGATTTCACTGACGACATACAGCCCCATGCCTGTACCTCCTTCAGATTTGCGAGTCGAAAATCCTTTTTTGAAAACTTCATCTTTGATTTCATTGGGTATGCCTGATCCATTGTCTTCAATGCTAATCTGTATATATTCTATACCATCAGATGTCACAATGAAAGTTTTGATGAAAATCTTGGCTTTTTTGGGCTTGGCTTTTTCAATCGCTTCTATCGCATTGGCAATTAAGTTATGGATGATTTGCTTAAATTTCGTTTCATCAACCTCAATGATTGGTATGGTTTTGTCTGGTATAATTACAACTTCAATGTCTCTAGAAGCCAAATCAAAAAACTTGGCAGCCCTTCTTACTAAGTCATTAATATCGATAGCGGTAGGAACGCTAGATTCTGATTCAAATTCAGATTGTATTTCTTCTGTCCGCCTGTCTATCCATTCTATTTGCTCACTAACAATTCGCTCTTTTTCTCTATTACTTTTGCCACTATCATTCAACAGTTTTTGCAGGTTAAAAGAGATGTCAATTAATTCATTCTTATATTCGTGAAGGAAGCTCTTTAAATTAGTGTCAAATCCTTGAGCATAAACCTTATTGTGAAATTCACGCTTTTCATTTTCTAATTCTATTCTTTCTTTAGATAACTCTTCTTTGTACTGAACTATGTATATAATCGCAGCCGTCAAAAATGATATGGTCCTCAAAAATGATTTATCGCTATCATAAAATTCACGCTTGTAGCCAGTGTAAACAGAGATAGTGCCAACAACATTACCTTCAATTGAAAGTGGTACACACGCATGAGATTTTAAGCCATTTTTTTCTATCCATGTTTTATTAAAATATGGTTTTTTGTAGTTTTTAAGATCATTGATATACTCGGCAGTGTTGGTTTTAAATACTTGTGCTAGAATGTCATCTCCCACTTTTACTGGCTTATTGTCGCGTTCTCCACAAATGTCATTTGTTGTAGATATTTTGACGATTTCTAATTCATTGTTTTTATTCTTGATACGCAAGATACAAACCTTATAAGGAGTCAGATCTGAAACCAGATCGTCGGCAATTGATTCTAGTACTTTTGTAAATTCATTTTGATTGAATTTATGCTCCGCTCCTAAAGATATAATTTCTTGAGTGATTTTATTATATTCTTCTAGATTTTTCCTTCTACCAAACTCTGATATGATCTTAGAAACAGTGGTGCTAATTAGCATTAACCAGAATAAATCTTCATTTTGGAATCCATTGCTGTCACTTTTATTTAACACTTCTAACGTGCTAAAAGTTCTATTCAAGCCATTGAGAGGAACTGAAATACCGCACCTTAAATATCCTAAAGTATCCTGATATTCTTTGCCATACTTCATATATGGAAAATCTCTCATAATATTGTTAGAATATTGTGGTTCTCCATAAGTTGAATCCCATAAATCTAAGCCAGTAGGAGGTACTGCCTTTCCAGAAAAACTTTCGTCAGGTTTGTAAGTTTCGTCAGCCAGCCATGACGCAGGGAGACAATTACCCTCCCCATCAACGCCATCAATACCAAAGCGTTTGAGGACACCATCCTTAGAAAAAAGAAAAATCGATGCCACTTGCACGTTTAATTTCTCGCGCACTTCTTGCAGTGCTACCTGTATGGCTTCTTCCTGACTCTTACAGCGGATGAGAGTCTTGCTGACTTGATTGAGACTGCGAAGCTGTATTAGTATCCGTTCTCTCTCCATAACCAGCGCCTCACTACTACTCTATAAATGGCTACAATTTTAAATTCCGGATTTCGGATTGTCATCGGTAACTTTACAAAAGTTTACGGTAGGGTTTCATCCATTATAACTTCGTCCATTGCATCACATAAACCGAAGAACCTGAATTGGGGAGGTGGGGAGATGGGAAGTGTCGTGAAGTTAAGGACAAAAGACTAACAGGCTCTACAATGATAACAAGTGAGACTTCTAGGGACAGAAAAATGATTATAATGAAGGCGAGAGAGCCAATTAAAGTTTTAATTGCCGACGACCACGAGATAACCTGTTTAGGACTCAAGATTTTAATTTCCCAGCAGCAGCATTGTTAGGTGGTGGGAATTGCGGTTAATGGTCAACAGGCGATCGACTTGGCGAAAAGTTGTCGACCAGATGTAATTATTTTAGATATAGGGATGCCTGTCTTAGATGGACACAGCGCCGCTATTAAAATCAAACAATTCGACCCTTATATTCGCATTATCGCCTATAGTTCCTTGGCAAAGCTTCCAATGGAAAAAAATAATCAAAGTACAGCTTTTGACCTATACTACCCTAAAGATATATCTTCCCAAGCTCTGATCAAAGCGATCGATGACTTGGGAAAATTAGCACAATCGGACAAAGATCAATTCCGTCGAGTCGGATAGTTAACTAAGTTTTTCTTCAGGAAAAGTTGCTTGAAACTCATCGAGTAATTCATCCAACTCCTCAAGAGCTTGATTAACATCCAATCTCAGTCCCCCAATGTCGGGTTTATCGCGCAATTGCAGTAAATAATCCCGTTTATTAGCCATTTGTTGCACTTTATCGATCAAGCTGGTTTTATCCATAATTCACCCTCTGGTACTGACTGCGATTATATATCAGTCGGCCTGGATCAGTAATCAGCTATAGAAGGACGCTACGGGTGCTAAAAAGAAAAAGAGAAACTGGGGACAAACCCTGATATTCTAAACCCGCAAGGCTCCTAAACTCATACCTCTTTCATTCTCCCTTGAGGGACTTGTGATGATTATTTCCCAATCCAGCAACGGGAAAAAACTGGTTATTTCCCGTTATTTCCCCTTAGTGATCGCCTTTAGTGCCAGTTTGCTCCTGACTACTCCCCCTGCTTTTGCTGTTGAATCCATGACCTCCACAGGTTTTAATCCTCAAACTATTCTTTTCAATGCCTTAACTTGGGTGGATAGTTTGGGGTCTGTGGGAGCGATCGCGTTTATAATTATCTATATTCTGACTACTGTGGCCTTTTTTCCCGGTTCAATCCTGACTTTAGGGGCTGGTGTGGTTTTTGGCGTGGTTTTAGGCTCTTTTTACGTCTTTATCGGGGCAACTATCGGCGCCGCTGCTGCTTTTCTGGTGGGACGTTATTTAGCTAGAGGTTGGGTGGAAAAAAAAATTCAAGGTAATCATAAATTTCAAGCTATCGATGAAGCTGTGGGGAGAGAAGGCTTAAAAATAGTGCTTTTAACCCGGTTATCTCCCGTATTTCCCTTTAATCTCCTCAATTATGCCTATGGTGTTACTGGGGTTTCTCTGAAAGATTATCTACTAGGTTCCGTGGGTATGATTCCGGGGACGATAATGTATGTCTATATTGGTTCTTTAGCGGGCAGTCTTGCCACTATCGGCACTGCAACACCAGCCACTAACCCAACTTTACAATGGACTATTCGCCTGATCGGTTTTATCGCTACCGTTGCTGTCACTCTCTATGTCACAAAAATTGCTCGTCAGGCCCTGGCATCAGTTATCAGTAAATAACTAATCAGTTATCAGTCGGGGGTTGGGAAGTGGGGGAATGGGGAAGTAGGGTGTAGGGTGTGGGGAAAAAAAAGCCGCCTCCTGACTCCTGAATCCTGACTCCTCAAAACCTAAGACTCTGCACCTCACAACTATGGGAATTGCTATAACTGCTTTAATAAACCTCTTGCATAATTAATTTTTCAGGGTTCAAAAACGGCAAAAATAAGAATTAAATTGCATAAAATCTGTAAATAGACCATTTAACTGATTATCATTCATTCTTAATTCTCCTGACTACTGACTACTGGCTACTGACTCCTAACCCTAACAACAATTTTTGATTTTTACAAGAGGTCTAATATGTTTGAAAATAGCTCTAAAAAAGTTGATGTTCTCCCCATGGACAAACATAATCAAAAATTAGTTAATTATGTTCATCCTGCCGATTGGCTCAATCCACAACCCCAAGATTGTTATGATTTAGTCGTCATTGGTGCGGGTACTGCGGGTTTAGTCGTAGCGGCGGGGGCGGCGGGTTTAGATATAGGTTTAAAAGTGGCTTTAGTGGAAAAACACTTAATGGGGGGAGATTGCCTCAATTTCGGTTGTGTTCCTTCTAAATGTCTGATTCGTTCCTCTAGAATTATCGGGGAAATTGAGAAAGCCAAAAAATTAGGAATTGATATTGGAGATACTAGAGTAGATTTTGCCAGAGTAATGACCAGAATGCGGCAAATTCGCGCCGATATTAGCCCTCATGATTCGGTGCAACGTTTCCAAAAACTAGGTATCGATGTCTTCTTGGGTAGCGCTCGTTTTTTAGGACAAAATGCCGTGGCAGTGGAGGGAAAAACCCTCACTTATAAAAAAGCCGTTATTGCCACTGGTGCTAGGGCCTTTCATCCCGATATCCCCGGACTACAAGCGGCGGGATTTTATACCAATGAAACAATTTTTTCCCTAACAGAATTACCTCCCCGATTAGCTGTTATCGGTGGCGGGCCGATTGGTTGTGAATTAGCCCAAGCTTTTCAAAGGTTAGGCGCACAGGTGATTTTATTTCATAATCATTCCCATCTTTTGAATAAAGAAGACCCAGAAGCAGCCGAAATTATTGAGAATACTTTCCTGCGGGAAGAAATGCAATTAATTCTCTCTTGCCAAATTGAACGGGTAAGAAAAAATGAGCGGGGTAAAACCATTGAATACACTAGCAACGGTCAAGGAGCAACTATCACCGTTGACGAGATTTTAGTCGCTGCCGGCCGGGAGCCTAATCTGTCAGGATTAAATTTAGAAGCGGTGGCCGTGGAATACGATACTCGTCGGGGAGTTAACGTCAATGATTATCTGCAAACTACTAACCCGAAAATTTATGCGGCCGGTGATATCTGTATGGATTGGAAATTTACCCATGCAGCCGATGCAGCCGCCCGTATTGTGATTAAAAATACTCTCTTTTCTCCCTTCGGTTTCGGACGCGATAAGCTCAGTAATTTAGTTATGCCTTGGGTCACTTATACCGACCCAGAAATCGCCCATGTGGGTATGGATGAAACCCAAGCACAGACCCGGGGATTGACCACTAATACTATTAAAATTCCTTTGAGTATAGTCGATCGAGCTATCACTGATGGCGAAACAGCAGGTTTTTTAAAAATTATTCACAAACAAGGTTCCGACCAAATTTTAGGAGCTACTATCGTCGCTGCTCACGCTGGTGAGATGATTTCCGAAATTACCACCGCTATGGTTGCCAAAATCGGACTGAGTAAACTCTCTACTGTTATTCATCCCTATCCCACCCAAGCAGAAGCGATTAAAAAGGCCGCCGATGCCTATCGTCGAACTCTCTTGACTCCTAATAGTAAAAAACTCTTGGAATTGTTGAGTAAATTATCGCGTTAAAATCAATGATTGCCACCGAAGAACTGCGGCAGAACTTTGAACAATTCTGGCGGGAAGCAGCCGCGCAGTTGGGAAACCCCCAATCCCTCACCGAACTGGGGTCGGGGAAATGGCAAGAGTACCAGTTGGAGAAATACCAACCCCTGACGTAGCTCTGCCCTTTTTAGAATACAAGTAAACGGTGAAAACCTTCTTGCTCAAAATGGCGATCGGTGGTTAATGCTTCATTAATATTGAACTGACGCATCAATAAAAAGCTAACTGCATCACATAAGGAAGGCTCTTCGTTACCCTTTATGCTAAATCAACATACAAGATGCCAAGATATAGCGGTTCTCGCATCTGTGCGGCACAATTAAACCTTTGCTTATTAAGCTGTTCAGGATCGGGAATGTACCTCTTGTGAATCAGAAACGCTATAACATACTTCTAACCCAAAAATTCCGAAAGTTTCTAAAGCCAGATGCTCTCCGTTTTATTAGTTTAAGTTTATTGTTGATTCCCTCGACCACCCCATTTGTTGTCCTTTGCTCGAAATAACTAATTATTTCTCCAAACCAGTTTCGGATTGTTTGACAACTCTT
>SFBI01000032.1 GCA_007095845.1 Microcystis aeruginosa Ma_MB_S_20031200_S102 | reverse complement strand
AGGGAACAGTCAAACTAGGAGCCGTGTGAGGTGAAAGTCTCATGCACGGTTCTGAATGGGAGGGGAGGTCGGTGACGATTTTCTCGACCCCTAATATCACACAGAACCTAGAAGAGCCAGGAAGTTATTAAAAGAAGGGCAGTACATTTGCTAGGGGTGCATCTTTGGTGATGCACCAGATTGCTAAACCGTTTGTAGGGGAAAACCTAAAGCTTCTCGTTGCTGTAAATACAATTGAGCAACCTGTCGAGCTAAATTGCGAATTCTGCCGATATAACGGGTTCTTTCCGCTACAGCAATTACACCTCTAGCATCGAGTAAATTAAAAGTATGGGAACATTTGAGAACATAATCTAGACTGGGAATCACCAGAGAGCGATCGATTAATTGTTTAGCTTCCTGTTCATATAAACTGAATAAACTAAATAATAACTCAGGATTAGAAGCCTCAAAATTATAGGTACATTGTTCGATCTCATTTTGCAGAAAAATATCGCCGTAGAGTATATTTTCATTCCATTGAATTTTATTAATTGCCTCTACATTTTGCAGATACATGGCTAATCTTTCTAAACCATAGGTAATTTCGATCGCCACGGGACGACAATCGATACCCCCACACTGTTGAAAGTAGGTAAATTGGGTGATTTCCATACCATCTAACCACACTTCCCAACCCACACCCCAAGCACCAAGGGTGGGAGATTCCCAGTTATCTTCCACGAAGCGAATATCGTGATCTTCTGGGTTAATTCCTAACACCCGCAGGGAGTCTAAATAGATTTCCTGAATATTATCAGGAGAGGGTTTAATTAGGACTTGATATTGATAGTAATGCTGAAAACGATTGGGATTTTCGCCATAACGGCCATCCGTAGGACGACGACAGGGTTCCACATAGGCAACGGCCCAAGGTTCCGGACCAATTGCTCTTAAAAAAGTGTGGGGACTCATGGTTCCTGCACCTTTTTCGGTATCATAGGGTTGAGCAACTAAACAACCGCGATCAGCCCAAAATTCATTTAATTTAGCGATAACAGCCTGGAAAGTTAAAGACATGGGAAAAAGTAAAAAAGCAGATTAGGGGTTGGGGAATTATAAATTATAAATTATAAATTATGAATTATAAATTATAAATTGGTAAGTGGGAATTATAAATTATAAATTATAAATTATAAATTATGAAGTGGGGAAGTGGGGAGCTTTTCAGTTATCAGTTTACTGATCACTGATAACTGATAACTGTCTCCTGACAGTTAAATTCATTGACTTAATTTTAACTGTAAGCGAAAGTGGACGGGGGTAGAAGACTGGGGGAGAATAACTAATTCATAAAATCCTTCTTCGGGTAATTGACCAGACCATTGCCGATCGCTAGACTTGTCCAAAAGGGTAATATTACCGGTGGGAGAGTAGAAATAGATAAAAACTTCGCCTTCCGCCTCTAAATTTAAGTCTAACCGATTACTGGAACGCAATTTTATCGCATATGCTTTTCCTTGTCCCTCGCTGATAATTGCCTCGATAACTTCCTCTCCCCCTGCGTCTAAACTTTCGATCGCTTGGTAGGATAGGCCGGACTGTAAATATTGTAACTGATTCCAGGCCAAGCCGCTCCACAATTGCCCCAGACTGCGATCAAAACTTGGTCTTTCTGTCAATTCAGGGAATAGCTGAAAAAAGGCAGTATCAGTGAGTAAATTAAGGACTCTACTGCTTAAGCGTAACTTATTCACTTGTTCTCGCCATTTTTCTCGCTGTTGTTCGTCGTAGCTACCTAATGCTTCTCTAGTGCCAAAATCAAGACGTTCCAAGCGATCGAGTATTTCTGCTGCTAGAATATCTCTTTGTTCCTGTTTCTGTTTTTCCTCTTTGATATCTCCATAGCGGAGGCTAAACAATTCATTGACGAGATTTTTAAAAAACTGACTATCAATTCCCAACTCTAGACGACGCTTTCTCATCTCAGCTTTCCGTTGCCATGCCCGATCTGTGGCAGAATTAAAATTATTTTCTTCTGTGGCAAAAACGGGTTTAACGGTTTGGGTTTGATTGCTGTGTTTAACCCACTGTTTCCCGATTAACCAGCCTATTGCCGCCGATAATAGCATCAAGAGGCAAAAAATAGCGATCCTGCCAGAACAGCCGAGAAAAACAGGCGATTTATTCCGAGAATTAGCGGCCATTGTCTCCTTAGACGATTTAGGGTTTTGATCTGTAAAGATGAGATTAACACAAATAATAGGCTAAGACCCACTTTAACCACCTATCCTTAGATTAGCTGAATCTCCCCCAATCCCTTTACTGCTGCCCCTTGTCTCACCTCAACAAGCAGTTTAAACACACGGACAGCTTATTATTCACAGCAGATAACCATGACTACGACTCAACCCCTATCCCCTAGCCAAACCGCCCGAAAAGATGAGATAATCTTCCCAAAGGGCGAATTTTGGAGTGATGAACCGCCATTGGAAAGTAATTTACATCTAACTCAGATTATTTTGTTGATAAAATGCCTAGAATGGTTATGGCAAGATAGAGAAGATTACTTTGCAACCGGGAATTTAACCATCTACTACAGTCCCAATCAGAAAAAATCAGAATACTTTAGAGGACCCGACTTTTTTGTAGTATTGGGAACAACTAGAAACCAAAACCGGAAAAGTTGGGTAGTATGGCAAGAAGAGGGAAAATATCCTAATGTGATTATAGAAATCCTCTTTTGAAAGTACCGCTAAGACTGATAGGAAAGAAAAGAAAGAAATTTATCAAAATACATTTAGGACTCCTGATTATTTCTGGCTTGCCCTGAGCTAAGTCGAAGGGTTTGACCCCTATAGTTTAGAGTTTGAAGGACATACGTTAATTAGGGGAAAATATCAACCGATTGAACCCAATCAGCAAGGCTTGCCCTGAGCCAGGCCGAAGGGTTGGTTATGGAGTGAAGAATTGGGCTTATATTTAGGGATCTACGCCGATAAATTGCGTTATTTTAGTCCTAAAGGTCAGTTAATCCCAACACCTGAGGAAGCCGCTCTTCTGGAGAAACAGGCCAAAGAATCTGAACGTCAACAAAAAGAACTGGCTTTACAATAAAAAGAACATGAAAGACAACAAAAAGAACATGAAAGACAACAAAAAGAACTGGCATTACAAAAAATTGAGCAATTAACGGCAAGATTAAGAGAATTAGGCATTAATCCCGATGAAACCTTGTAGGGGTGCAAGATGGTCAGTGAGTTTATCGAACTGCTTGCACCCTCACCTCTCATTAACCCTGTTTCTTACCTCTAGAAGTCAAGGCACCCAATCCTAACCCCAATAGGGCCACAGGGTAATGTCAAGTGTTTTATAGAAAATTAATATAATTTAATTAATTACGGAGAATTAATCAGATCCTCACCCTGATCATCTTTGAACAGGGACATCTCGTCTGAGGTGCTAACACTTAACATTTTTGCAATTAAAAGTCAATAGATTAAATATTAATTTTTGTAAAGGAAAGCCTGAGTAGTTACTCAAAAAGCTCTTTACCATCTGTTACAAAATATGGCAAGATATTTATCGAATTGTGTCAAAACCCAGAGTAAATACTCACTTGGGTGACATTTTCTGATACAAAACAGAAACATATATATCTAAATACCTTAAACAAAGGGCGATCGTCATCTGATGACGAAAATCACTTCATACCAGACTCAGCAATCCTAAGGAGAATCATCATATATGTTCACTCACGTCAAGTCCACCATTCGTCACATAGTTCCTGACGCGTTGAATGGTCGATCGCTGGTCAAGGTGGTCTATGTCGTGCTAGAACCTCAGTACCAAAGTGCGCTGAGTAGTGCGGTCAGGGAAATCAACGCTAACAACCCGAAACTAGCGATCGAAATTAGTGGTTATTTAATCGAAGAACTGCGCGATGGGGAAAACTATCGCAATTTTCAGGAGGATGTGGCCAAGGCTAATATTTTCATCGCTTCTCTCATCTTTATCGAAGATTTAGCCGATAAAGTTGTGGCCGCTGTCGGTCCCCATCGGGATCAATTAGACGCGGCGATCGTCTTTCCCTCTATGCCCCAGGTAATGCGCTTAAATAAATTAGGCAGCTTTTCTATGGCTCAATTGGGACAGTCTAAGAGTGTCATCGCTAATTTTATGAAAAAGCGCAGGGAAAACTCTGGCGCTGGTTTCCAAGACGCGATGTTAAAGTTATTGCGAACTTTACCGCAAGTCCTGAAATACCTCCCCATGGAAAAAGCTCAGGACGCACGCAACTTTATGTTAAGTTTCCAGTATTGGCTAGGGGGTTCGGCAGAAAATTTAGAGAACTTCCTGTTAATGTTGGCCGATAAGTACGTCTTCGATAACAAGGATGACAGCGTAGTTTACAAGGAACCGGTAGTTTATCCAGATATGGGTATCTGGCATCCTTTATCCATGAAAATGTGGTCGGATGTCAAGGAATACTTCGCTTGGTACAATAACCGCAGTGATATTGCCGATGACTTAAAAGACCCCTTGGCTCCCTGTGTTGGCTTAATTTTACAGAGAACTCACCTGGTTACTGGGGATGATGCTCATTATGTCGCTCTCGTGCAGGAATTCGAGTCTATGGGTGCGCGAGTCCTTCCCGTTTTTGCCGGGGGATTAGACTTTTCTAAACCGGTAGAAGAATATTTCTGGGATAAAAGCTTAAAAGGAGTGGCAGCGGTGGCCATCGTTGACACGGTAATTTCCCTGACAGGATTTGCTTTGGTAGGAGGTCCAGCGCGACAAGACCATCCGAAAGCGATAGAATCCTTAAAACGTCTCAATCGTCCCTATATGTGCGCTTTACCGCTAGTTTTCCAAACCACTCAGGAATGGGAAGAGAGCGATTTAGGGTTACACCCGATTCAAGTGGCGCTACAGATTGCTATTCCGGAATTAGACGGTGCGATCGAACCTATTATATTATCGGGCCGGGATGGGGCCACGGGTAAAGCGATCGCTTTACAGGATCGGGTAGAAGCGATCGCTCAACGGGCGCTAAAATGGGCTACCCTAAGAAAGAAACCGAAACTGAATAAAAAAGTCGCCATCACCGTCTTTAGTTTCCCCCCCGATAAGGGGAATGTGGGAACCGCAGCCTATCTAGATGTGTTCGGTTCCATCTACGAGGTGATGAAAGCGTTACAAAATAATGGTTATGACTTGCAGGATCTACCCGCATCTCCCCAAGAACTGATGGCAGCGGTAATCCATGATGCCACCGCACAGTACCATAGTCCGGAGCTAAATATCGCCTATCGGATGTCTGTACCGGAATATGAACGCTTAACCCCCTATTCCGTCCGTTTAGAGGAAAATTGGGGACCACCACCTGGACACCTCAACAGTGATGGACAAAATCTGTTAATCTACGGGAAAGAATTCGGTAACGTTTTTATTGGGGTTCAACCCACCTTCGGTTATGAAGGGGATCCGATGCGTCTGCTATTTTCTCGTTCTGCTAGTCCCCACCACGGTTTTGCAGCCTACTATACCTATCTCAATCAAGTCTGGAAAGCAGACGCGGTTCTCCATTTTGGCACCCACGGTTCCCTAGAATTTATGCCGGGGAAACAGATGGGAATGTCTGGGGAATGCTACCCGGATAACCTGATCGGGATGATTCCCAACCTCTACTATTATGCCGCTAATAACCCCAGCGAAGCGACGATCGCTAAACGTCGTAGTTATGCGGAAACTATCTCCTATCTCACTCCCCCCGCAGAAAATGCCGGACTCTACAAAGGGTTAAAGGAATTAAGCGAGTTGATCGGTTCCTACCAAACCCTGAAGGATAGTGGGCGTGGGGTGCAAATTGTCAATACCATTGTCGATAAATGTTTATTGGTCAATCTCGATAAAGATATAAGTTTACCTAATGGTGACACCGCCGATCTCAGTCAAGAGGAACGGGATCATATCGTCGGTTCCGTCTATCGTAAACTGATGGAAATTGAGTCGCGCTTACTTCCCTGCGGACTGCACGTTATTGGGAAACCCCCTTCGGCACTGGAAGCGGTGGCAACTTTGGTCAATATTGCCAGTTTAGACCGGGAAGAAGACGATTTACTCTCGTTACCCCGGATTATTGCCAACAGCATCGGCCGGGATCTAGAGGAAGTTTATCGCAATAGCGATCGAGGTGTGTTAGAAGATGTGGAATTACTGCAAAACATCACCCTCGCGACTCGCGCTGCTGTTTCCGCTTTAGTCGAGTCTCAAACCGACGGGTCAGGTCGGGTATCGATGCTTTCTAAGCTGAATTTCTTGAATATAGGCAAGAACCCTTCGACTTCGCTCAGGGCAAGATCCCCTTGGATCGAAACTTTACAGTCGATGGGTTATCCAAAAGTTGATCCGGTGGCATTAAAACCCCTGTTTGAATACCTAGAATTCTGTTTAGAACAGGTTTGTGCTGATAATGAATTAGGGGCGCTATTAAAAGCATTAGAAGGGGAATACGTTCTTCCCGGTCCCGGTGGCGACCCCATCCGTAACCCCGGAGTTTTACCGACGGGTAAAAATATCCACGCTTTAGATCCCCAGTCTATCCCGACCCTAGCGGCGGTAAAATCGGCTAAAATTGTGGTAGATCGTCTGTTGGAACGGCAAAAACTGGATAATGGCGGTAAGTATCCGGAAACCATCGCTTGTGTTCTCTGGGGAACGGATAACATCAAAACTTATGGGGAATCCCTAGCACAAATTCTCTGGATGGTGGGGGTTCGTCCTCTTCCCGATGCTTTGGGACGGGTGAATAAATTGGAGTTAATTCCCCTTGAGGAGTTAGGAAGACCGCGCATTGATGTGGTGGTCAATTGTTCTGGTGTTTTCCGGGATTTATTTATCAATCAGATGAACTTGCTTGACCAAGGGGTAAAAATGGCCGCGGAAGCAAACGAACCGATGGAGGTGAATTATGTCCGCAAACACGCTATTGAACAAGCAAAAGAAATGGGTTTAACGGTTCGACAGGCAGCCACCCGCATTTTTTCTAATGCTTCCGGTTCCTATTCTTCTAACATCAATCTCGCGGTGGAAAATAGCAGTTGGGAAGAGGAAAAAGAGTTACAGAATATGTATCTCAACCGCAAGGGTTTTGCTTTCGATTCTGATAATCCGGGGATGATGGCCGATAATCGTCAGTTGTTTGAAGCATCCTTAAAAACTGCGGAGGCAACTTTCCAAAATTTGGATTCTAGCGAGATTAGTTTGACTGATGTTTCCCACTATTTCGACTCGGATCCCACGAAAGTTGTGGCTAGTTTACGCGATGATGGCAAAAAACCGGCGGCCTATATTGCTGATACTACTACGGCTAATGCTCAGGTGCGTACTTTATCGGAAACCGTGCGCTTGGATACCCGCACCAAGTTACTCAATCCCAAATGGTATGAGGGAATGTTAAGTCACGGTTATGAGGGGGTCCGAGAGTTATCGAAGCGTTTGGTTAATACCATGGGTTGGTCGGCAACTGCTGACGCGGTGGATAATTGGGTGTATGAAGATGTTAATACGACTTTTATTCAAGATGAGGAGATGTGTCAGCGTCTGATGAATCTCAATCCTAATTCTTTCCGCAAGATGGTGGGAACCCTGCTAGAAGTTAATGGTCGCGGTTACTGGGAAACTTCCCAGTCGAATTTAGACCGCTTACAGGAACTTTATCAAGAAGTGGAGGACCGTATCGAAGGAATCGAGTAGAATAGATAGATAAGACTTGAGAGACTGGCTAATCACCGGTCTCTTGAGTTTTCAAAAAAGATGAAAAATAACTTTTGGGGGTTAATCTGGTCTAGTTTTAACGAAATTCAAGGGGTTTTACTCGGTCTTCTTGGATTTTTAGGAAGTATTGCTTTAATTCGTTATCCATTCAATACTTCTATTCCTCTAGATCTAGTAATTATTGTCAGTTTCTTCACCCTACTGTTTATAGCCACTTTGTTAAGTGCTGTTAACACGCTTCTTAGACAGAAGCAAAAATTAGAGGCAGAAGTTAAGCAACTTCAGGAGGTAAACCAAAAGCTAGAGACTGAAATTAAACAGCGCATTATCCCTAAAATTCTAAGAGTTCAAAAGGACGCAAACAATAATATTGAATGCTTACTGGAAGCATCAGATTTATTCGCCCCTAAATCTATGATATCTTTGTATTATACAGATGAAGATGATTTCGAGAGGTTGATAGGAGTAGGATTCGTCGAGTCTATCAATGATAAGGGACGAATTCAGGTAGTGATCGATGAACCAGAAATAACCTATCAAAATATTTTAGATAAACTGGCCAACAATGATTTAAAAGTTATGCAACAAACTAGAGTTAGTCCGAGCGTTATTAAGAAATACAATCAACCATAGAGGTAGAAATGGAAAACGTCACAGAAACTCCCCTTTTATCCCCCAAAGGAACTTTTCCTGCCACTGTCGTTAAGGTTATTGACGACTATAAATTAGTAATGAATAGAGGTGAACAGAACGGAATTCGAGAAGGTCAAAGAATGATGGTTTATCGTATCGATGACGAAGAAATATTAGATCCGCATACTGGCGAATCTTTAGGGTTTCTCGAATTAGTAAGAGGTACGGGAAGAATTATTTTTGTTCAAGATAAAATATCTATTATAGAATCAGACAAAAAGCCAGGCATAGATTTAAATAAACTTTCTTATTTGATCGTAGAATATTTGCAGAAACATTGATAAATTAGGAGAAAGACTACCGTTTGAAAATCCTCAAGTTGGCGATCTAGTCAAGCCTATTTAATCGTTATAATCAAAAATTAGTCCGGTTGTGCATTTTATTCAGCAAAAAAAGGATTAAGAGGGTTTCTGTCGGGTTTCGTAGCCTCAACCCGACCTACGAATTTACTACCATTTTTGTCTAGGAAAAACTAATTCCAGATTTACCCGGATGTATGAGTCGGGGTGAAACTTGAGAAGAAGTGATTATTAATATTGAAGAAGCGAGCGAATTTGGATAGAGACGGTTTATTTTGGTAGATCTTTTTGCGTAGGTTGGGTTGAACGAAGTGAAACCCAACAACTGAGGGTTTCTGTCGGGTTTCGTGACCTCAACCCGACCTACTAATTTACTATCAAAATATTATCGATGCCCTAGATGGAAACGATCCCAAATTAATTGAAAAAATAATCATCAAGCCTAGCATTCCTAGAAATTTCAATACCGGTCAACCCTAGAAGAAACATGGAAAACCTAACTGAAACGACATTATTATCGCCTAAAGGTACATTCCCCGCCCAGATAGTTAATATCCTTGATCCGTATCGATTAGTCATGAATCGAGGCGAACGAAATAGAATTCAAGTGGGTCGCCGAGTATTGATATATGGGATAAGCGAGGAAGAAATTATAGACCCTAATACGGGAGAATCTTTAGGGTTTCTCGAATTAGTAAGAGGTACAGGAAGAATTATTTTGGTTCAAGATAAAATATCTATTATAGAATCAGACAAAAAGCCAGACATAGATTTAAATAAACTTTATTATTTGCTCAGAGAATATCATTTGCTGCAACCTAGAGACTTGTCTGAATTATCTTATTGATAAATTAGGAGAAAGACTACCGTTTGAAAATCCTCAAGTTGGCGATCTAGTCAAGCCTATTTAATCGTTATAATCAAAAATTAGTCCGGTTGTGCATTTTATTCAGCAAAAAAAAGGATTAAGAGGGTTTCTGTCGGGTTGTCGGGTTTCGTAGCCTCAACCGTTCGGCGGTTCGGCTGAGCGTTCGTGTTAGTGAGCCTGTCGAACTACTGAGCGTTCGTGTTAGTGAGCCTGTCGAACTACTGAGCGTTCGACCGAGCTCACGCCGAAGTCTCACGCCGAAGTCTCACCGTCGAAGCCTGAGCTCACGGCCGAAGCCCGACCTACTAATTTACTACCATTTTTGTGGCTCTTCATTACTTGTTATGGTTCGATAGGGGGGCATAAATCGGCTAAACCCTTATCTGGCAAGAGACTTAATTGATTAGTTCGCTCTAGAGCAAAAACAATTGACAAAAATCGCCAAATGTCTTTCTATATAAGGGTTCCATCCCTTATACCCCCCGTCCATTGCATAACACCAACCGAAGAACCGAACTTGATCACGATAGTTGTTTAGTTCAGCTAACGGCTAAGTTATGCCCTGCTTCTCTCCCACAAGATGGTGAGTGCCTCCTACCCAATCGGCTTTTAATAGGATGATTAACCCCCAATCCAACTTTAAAAAACTCGCTCCCTGCTCCCCTATACCTTTTAAACGGGATTTATAGTCATTTCTCTATCTGTTGTAAAACTCTTGCTTGTACTTGTTGATAGGCAGTTTCTACATCTCCTAAATCGCGACGAAAACGATCCTTATCGAGAATGCGCGCTTGGGTATCCTCTTGGGTTTTGTCCCAGAGACGACAGGTATCGGGGCTAATTTCATCACCTAGACAAATTTTGCCGGTTTTATCAACTCCAAATTCTAACTTGAAATCGACGAGAATAATCTGGCACTTATCAAAAAATTCCTGTAGATATTGATTGATTTTCATGGCTAAATCTCGTAACTGATTGACTTGCTCCTCGCTGGCAATATCAATCACTTTTATGCGATCGGTTGTTAACAAAGGATCGCCTAAAGCATCATCCTTGAGGTAAAATTCTACAAGAGGAAAAGGTAAAACTTTCCCCTCCTTTAATCCCGTTTGCTTGCACAAACTCCCGGCGGCGATATTTCTGACTACTACCTCCAAAGGAATAATTTTAATCGCCTTGACGCGCATTTCCCTAGAACTAGGGCGATCGATATAATGGGTAGGTATTCCTAGGGATTCTAACCATTGAAATAGGGCAGTGGAGATGGTGCAGTTAATTTCCCCTTTACCGACAATTTGCCCGCGTTTTTGGGCATTAAAAGCAGTGGCATCATCTTTGTAATAAGTGAGGAGAATATCGGGATCATTGGTTTGATAGAGAATTTTGGCCTTACCTTCATAGAGTTTTTCCATGGTTATCATCCTCGGCAATTGATAAAAGAAAATCGATGGTTAATCAGATAGTGGCATCAGCAAATTTTGGCGATCAACCTAGACAAAAAGTTTATCTCATCAGGGAGATGATTGTTGAGAAAAAATAATGTATAATTGCTGCTTAAAGATAAATGCCAACATTTGGCGACTGAACCTTAATCTATAACCAAAAACTGTCAGTATCCCAAGGGTCAACTTTTGGCGAATCAGTCAAGTTTTTACTTAAATCCTCAATGATAGCCAACAATTGATATTATCTCCCATTACCATTACCGAAAAATCTAAAGAAATTCCGCACAATTACCCGCCGTCGCCCTATGAACCAGAGTCCTCCTAACGATGATAACCCGAATCTCCCCGATCGCCGCAAGGAGGATTTTCTCTATCCTCGCGCCCCCTACTATGGAGAATTTAAGCCAGAAAACTTGTTATTTAACGCCAATTTACAGGAATTTGCCCAAAAAGTCAGTTTTATTTGTAATCTGGAAACGGGGGGCAAAATCAGTTCTCTAGAAGCCTACCAAAAAATTAAAGCCCTCTGGAAAGACTTAAAACAGAGCAAAAAAGGCCTGGGTATTGGGGAAAATCCCTTTCAAAAAGATGATGATACCTAAAGGATAATCAGGAAAAATCTCCTGGGTTGCTCAAAAATGCTGGGACAGAAATATTTTCTGCCCCATATAATTAGATGAGCAAGCGCTTAAAAATTACCGTGATTTTGGATGGCAGTTTCTAATTTTGCCACCACTTCCTCGACGCTAATTACTCCTAAATCGCCGGTGGCACGGGTGCGAATACTTAAACTATTAGTTTCCATTTCTTTTGCCCCCACCACTGCCATCACGGGTATTTTTGCAGTTTCAGCATTGCGAATCATTTTACCCAAACGTTCGCCACTGGTATCGGTTTCGGCGCGAATTCCTAACAACTGCATTTTCGCTGTCACCTCTTTAGCGTAATCCAATTGACTATCACTAACCGGTAATAATCGTATCTGGACAGGGGCTAACCAAAGAGGAAAATCGCCTGCGTATTCTTCGATTAAAATACCGATTAAACGTTCCAAAGAACCAAAAGGTGCGCGATGAATCATCACCGGACGTTTACGATTACCATCTTCAGCAACGTATTCTAATTCAAAACGTTCGGGTAAATTATAATCTACCTGTACCGTTCCTAACTGCCATTCTCTTTCGAGGGCATCTTGGAAAATAAAGTCTAATTTTGGACCATAAAAAGCCGCTTCTCCGGGAGCTTCAAAATAATCCATCCCCAAAGTTTGCACCGCTTTTCTGATCGCTGATTGTGCCTTTTCCCAAGCTTCATCGGAACCGATATACTTATCAGATTCGGGGTCACGAAAACTCAATCGCGCCTTAAAATTCTTTAATTGTAAACTCTTAAACACCGTCAAAATTAAATCAACAACGCTTAAAAATTCCTTGTCTAATTGTTCGGGAGTGACAAATAAATGGGAATCATCGACGGTAAAACCGCGAACTCTAGTTAACCCTCCCAATTCTCCCGATTGTTCGTAACGATAAACTGTCCCGAATTCTGCCAAACGCATCGGCAATTCCCGATAGGATCTCAAATCACTTTTATAGATTTGAATATGAAAAGGACAGTTCATCGGTTTGAGGACAAATCCTATTTCCTTACTAGCAGATTCCTCATCGTCTGCCATCATGGGAAACATATCTTCTTTGTACTTTTGCCAGTGACCAGAAATTTTAAACAAATCGACGCGAGCAATATGGGGAGTAACTACGGGTAAATAACCGCGTTTTAACTGTTCTTTTTTCAGAAAATCTTCTAACAAAGAACGAATTAAAGTTCCTTTCGGTGTCCATAAAGGCAACCCTGGCCCGACAGAATCAGAGAAAATAAATAAACCTAATTCTTTGCCTAATTTCCGATGGTCGCGTTTGAGTGCTTCTTCCTTACGCCGCTTGTATTCGGCTAATTGTTGGGGATTTTCCCAAGCTGTTCCGTAAATGCGCTGTAATTGGGCTTTATTCTCATCCCCGCGCCAATAAGCACCCGCTACCGTCTCTAATTCGATCGCTTTCGGGTCTAGTTCAATTGTATTATCTAGGTGCGGACCGGCGCACAAATCCCACCAAGCGTCCCCAAGATGATAGAGGGTGATGGGTTCTTGAATTCCCGCCAGAATTTCCAGCTTATAGGGTTCATTAATCGCTTTAATGCGCTTTTCCGCCTCTTCCCGAGAAACTTCCTCGCAAATCACCGGCAGTTTTTTATTGATAATTTTGACCATCTCTTTTTTGATGTCCTTGAGATCCTTATCGGTAAAAGGTTCCGGCACATCAAAATCGTAGTAAAATCCGGTTTCAGTCCAAGGCCCGATAGTAACTTGGGCTTTCGGGAATAATTTCTGCACCGCCATGGCCATAACATGGGAGGTGGTGTGACGAATGCGCTTGAGGTGGTCGGATTCGCTGGTTTTCGGTAGTTTAATCGGGGCTTGGTTATCCATATCTCTATACTATGCCGTCTCTATCTATCTTACTGTCCGGGTGCCTGGTCTGTCTCGAACAGACCAGGTAGTCACCCCAAGCGAGAGATAGCGATTAGCCCATCCCCTAGATTTTACAAGGCATTGGGAAACCTATAGCCGGTTCGAGCGATAAAGGACTCTACATTGCGAAGGGCGAATAAATCCCCATTGTATTGGGATACTTGATCGATGTCTACAGAATACATGGTCTTATTGGCTCCTAATTTAAAAATTTGAAACCCTCGATCGAGCAGGAACTGAAAATTTTCTCGAACACTATACTGATAATGCTCCGTATTGGCGGGGATCGATTCAAACATCACCACTTGACTATTTTGAATCGTTTTTTCCGCTCCTTGAAATACCCATTTTTCATATCCCTCTACATCGATCTTGAGAAGATCGATCGGTACATCGGGAATTACCCGATCCAAAGGCTGTTTTTCAACCGCGATACCTTGATCCGATAGGTGAACTCGACTGCGATCATCCGATTTATTCAAGGCGAAATAAATCGTACCACTACTATCTGCCACGGCTAAATTATAAACTTTAATATTGGTGAACTGATTCAATGTCTGATTATCTTTAATAAATTCACACAGTGTTGGATTGGCCTCGAAAGAGAATACTTCTCCCTCCGCTCCCACTAATGTGGAAGCTCTTAGGGAGAGCGTACCGATATTCGCCCCTACATCTATTATCCGATCGCCCAGTTTTAAATAATCTTCCAAAAACCTCTCTTCCCATCGCATACGAGCGGGATCGACCCACAATTGAGCGCTGATGCCCGAGGGATTAAATCGAATTTTATAGCCGTTTCTCTGAACGGTAAATAACTTACATAAACCCGTTCTCATCAAAATTCTAGACAGCAAAAAACGAACGGGGTACTTTTGCTCGGATAAGGTTTTTATTAAAGACATGGCTTGAATACTAGGTCTCCTAGCTTATAGATGAATTTGTGGTTCTTCGTTACTTGGTATAGTTCGATCGGGTGGCATAAATAGACTAAATTTTTATCTGGCAAGAGACTTAATTGATTAGTTGGTTCTAGATCGAAAACAATTGACAAAAATCGATGAATGTCTTTCTCTATAAGAGTTTTATCCATTATAACCCCGTCCACTTCATAACATGAACCGAAGAACCGAATTTGTATGGTTTTTTCCGACTAAGAATAAGCCTACACGGTTCCACCTCGAAAATACCATAACCACTTACTCGATGTCAAAATATCTATGGCTCTTCGGTTTGTGTTATGCAATGGACAGGGGTTATAAGGAATGGAACCCTTATAGAGAAAGTCATTTAGCGATTTTTGTCAATTGTTTTCGATCTAGAACCAACTAATCAATTAAATCTCTTGCCAGACAAGGATTTGGTCGATTTATGCCACCCTATCGAACCATACCAAGTAACGAAGAACCATATCTATCCATATCGATAGATGACAGAGAGAGACCGAATCGAAAGCCCTGTTCTTTCTCGGGATCGAACTTACAAAAATCCCCCCCATTCGCTTCGGGGGGTAAAGAATTAATCTACGGTCGGTAAAAGGTTCCAGCACATCAAAATCGTAGTAAAATCCGGTTTCAGTCCAAGGGAGCATCTCACCTTTGCAATAAGTATAAATACTTAGTAGAAAAATAGGCTTTTCGAGGGTAATTCTTGTTTTAATTCTCCATGTACGCGGTCTTTAAAAGCCTCTATTTCGTTCCAA
>SFBI01000031.1 GCA_007095845.1 Microcystis aeruginosa Ma_MB_S_20031200_S102 | reverse complement strand
TGTCCAGCAATGCTCTAAAGTTGATAAATATCAATCTAACAAAAACTCAAAGCTTTACTATACAAGCTTTACAAGCATAAGTTGTTAATAGTTTTACATGACAGGTTCGGTAGAGCCGTAATCATTTGATAGTAATCATTCCACATTATCCTCAAATCGAATTACTTAATATTGATTATTTGAACCATATTTTCACGTCTATGCATATAGGCTTGATGATGTCTCCATGCTTCTAAAATACTTTGTAATAATTCATCTTTTGAAAAACAACCAGAATCAGCTACATCTTCAATTTGTCTGATTAGATCATCTTCTAACTCCAATTCTAGCATACTCACTTGTTTAGTTGTGTCTGCCATACTTTTATCTATCTAAAAGTTGATGGAACTATCATACCATAGGAACTCAGCACTGTGGTATCTATTAAACCACACATTACACCCATTGCTATGCCTTGCATATGTGTATATGTAATACCACCTACTAAATACCCTATTATACCCCCTGTTACACCTAAGCATGAATAAAACCTAAGATTGTTTTGGTTAAAATTTGCGAAAAATAGCCTTTTAATAACAAATAAATCGATAAGTCGATCATATTTGACCTATTGCACCTATTAAGTACCGTCAGGACTCGTTTATGTTGACTTAACATATCTGGTGTAATTGCTTGACATATCTAGTGTAATTGCTTGACATATCTAGTGTAATTAGGGTTGACATATCTAGTGTAATTAGGGTAAGATGGGATACTGTGACTTAGGATGCTAGGTTTCTCAAGGAAGACTATTATGTACATCTATAAGAGAGGACGATGACAACCCTTAAATCAAACTGTAGGGTCAATTCATGAATTGACCCTACTATAGCCCTCGATGGCAAAAATAGCTCTTCTCGACCTTACAGATACTTGAATATCCGTAAGAATGCCTATGTCCACGGTGCTGCTGGTAAACGCGATCAGTAGCTGGTCTGAGAGGATGAGCAGCCACTTAAGAATGCTTATGTCCATGGTGCTGCTGGTAACGATACCCTTAATGGTAGTAAGGACGGCAATGATACATTCAATGGTAAAAATGGCTCTTCTCGACCTTACAGATAACACCATCGATACAATCCATTCACTGAATTAACAAAAAAAAATGGCTACCAGACAATTTCGAGTAAATCTTAGTCAAAAGGACTCTGAATATCTTAAAGAAATAGCTAAAGAGCTAGACTTAACAGAGTCTGAAGTAATTCGTAAAGGATTAAAACTCATGGCTTTATATGCTAAAACTGAGACGGAGGAAGATACTCAATTAATACTACAAAAAGGTGATGAACAGAGACCACTACTAATTGTTTAGTTATGACCAGTGATTCAAAAAATGAGACAGGGGAAGTTAACAATCCAAAAGATCCCAGCGCTTCTTTGGCTCTTCCAACTGAAAGGAACTCTGTGCGTCATAATCCAAAGAAGAATCCGGAGCCTTATCATTTAGACAATGAAGTATCCGAATTTGGTAAACCAGCTACAGCTATATCACCCTCAGACCAAAGACATAATTTTAATACTAAAGTAGCTGGTTCCTTAGCAAGGTGGCTTTGGTTGGGATTGTTAGCCACTGCTGGTTTACAAATTCTTTCTATTTGTCTCATTTCTTTTGCTTCTCTTGGAATTTTTAATTTAAATATAAATTTGAAAGCTATCGAAGAACAAGAAGTACAAAGTAGAGTGGATAAAGCGGCAACCCTAATTAATGATTCTTCTAAGACAATTTATACTTTTTTAGGGCCAATAGCTACAGCAGTCACCGCCTTTTATTTTAGTGGTTTGGGTAGTTCGTCGAAAACTAACGATGAAAACTCTGAAAATGAAAAAAATGAATAGAACTTTTAAAAAAACACGAAAAAAACTCTCTTATTGGTAATTTTAGTACAAAGGCCAGAAATCTCAACCCCAGAAACCTCTCCTACCCACTCTCCTATACTTTTAAAGTGGAAGAAAGTTTTAGTTTAATTAATCTGGTTAAAGGCCTGTTTTTGTCGTTTCTAAATACCCCTGATAACTTGACCGGAACTGTTCGATCGATAGGTTCTTTGTCCAATATTCTACCAGAGCATGACCCCAGGCCCAGGCTTCCTTGTCGGCAGTGCTAGAATTTTCTAATAGTATTGGCCAAAGTGCCAATAAATCAAAACTTTTATTCTCCGTATTTAAGAGAGAAGAAAGCTCGTAGGCCATCTGTAATTTACCGATCGCTACTGGTAATTGTTCCACAGGAATTTGTTCAGCTAAAAGATAGGCTAAAGTCGGTCTTCCTGTGGCCAAAGTGGAGATAAAACCGAGAATAGGACTTTTTAATAGGGCCGTTAAACCTTGTCCCGTGGCCATCTGTAAAGTATAGCGATCGATTATTTTCGCCGCTGCCAGGGTTCGAGTTTCTAAATCCGCTAAAAAACGGGCTAAACGCAACTGTTTTGCGGGTGAAATTGCCCCCAGCAAAGCGATTGATAACTCCTCATCCCCCCAAGCTTCTCTATCTGGCTGTTGACTGACCATCGGCAAAATGCGATCGCAGAGATCCTCGAATAATTCCGCCCGATACTGCAAACATTCGCGGATATTGACTTCTTTAGGACTTTCTCCCGTCAGCCAATTATAGGGGGGTTGCCACTCTCGCAGCGGACGCAGGCGATCGACTTGAGAAACACAGACTATAACTGGTAAATTGTCAATAGTTTGTTGCAAATCTTTAAGAAAAGCCTCATCCATGGCCAGGGCGGGATCGAGGGCAGGGGTGACAAGAATTAATAAATCGGCGTTTTTGGCATAATTAAGAACTTTTTGCCGATAATCAGCCCGATTTGACTGTTCATAGCCCGGAGTATCCCAGAGGATTAACTCGTCTCCTTCTGGGGTTTGCCAATGGTAGGATTGAATCGCATCGGTATTAGGCAATAGATCCACTTGGGCTAAATCGGCCCGAAAGAGAGTATTAATTAAACTGCTTTTGCCGGCCCCGGTGCGTCCAACCAGCAGAATGTTAACCGGTTGGCGATCAATTTCCGTGATCGGTTCCGCTTGGGCGAGAATTTCCTTGAGAGTAGTAGTGGCGATTTTGGTCTTGGTGGGGAGAGTGGGGGCGAGATTACTGCCACTGTAGAGTAACACCGCTTGGCGAGAGAGATTTCTCAGGGCATTTTCCCGCAAAACTTGCCCTAAATTGACTAATAATTGCTGATCCGCTCGATCGCTGTATTTTTGACTAGCCACTTTAGCCACGGCCGCGGCGGGATTGATTACCCATTGCGCCCAATTCCAGACCTGCCAAAGTTTCTGGGCCGAGGGTTGCAATTTTTGATAAACTTCGTAGGCCTGATAGGCTTGGCCGATGGAGATTTGATTCAAGGCCGGGGAAAGATTCTGCATCCAGCGATCGCTATCATCCACGGTTCCCCGAATTAAACCGTAGGCCTGGGGAATGTAAATATTTAATAAGGGGTACTTGACATCGGGGTAATATATATGAGCGATGGCACTGACCAAATCCTGACAGCGTTGCCAAAAAGTCGCCCAATCTTCCCAAACCGGCCGATCATTGCGGGACTCGACGATAATCCTCTCGATAATTTCCTCAATATTGCCCCCGGAATCACCGTCGGGAGGGGTTAATTCTGCCTTAATTTCCCCAATGGTGGTTTCAATTTCCGTGACCACTGGGCGCGTCCATTTGACCAACAGAAAGCGCCAAGCCACAAAAATCAGGGTAAAAACTGCCCAAATCCAATTTAAACCCCATTGATTGATCTGGACACTGGCGGCCACGATCAGAAAGATGACCACAGCGGCGATCGGAACTGTTAAAATTAACCCTTGCCAAGTTTTTAACCGTAACATTGCTCGATCTGGTTTTTTTCCATCCTACCGGAAGTTACCCCCTACAGCTGAACTTACCCCATACATATCTACTACAAGAGCCAAAAACTCTTAAGTACCTAAGCAAAATTAATTACACATTTCGATAAAGCTTTTGCCTATTGCCTGTCTTCACTAGGAAATTTATTTTGCATGACTACTTATCTATCAATGGATGCACCCATTAACTTTTTTTAGCGTATCCATGTAATTTGTAACATTTTTATCGGAAACTCAAAATCTTTAAAATCTTATCCTGTAAATATCGGAATCATCGTCGAAGATATAATTTAAGAGTTAACCTGATTTATAACTGTAATTTAGGCATAGGTATAACAACTTCTTAAAAGTTGCAAAACATTAATCAAGTCAAGGGAAATTTATTATCAATTATAAAAATTGAGATATTTTGTGCTACTTAAACAAATAATTTTTGATACCAAATTCCTTGGATATAGGCTGCATATTAGGAGAGGCAAAAGGTACAATAAAGAATCAGTTTTTAATAACCAGATTTAGGGTAATCACCCAATTAAAGCATATCTAAAAAGTTTTGATTCAAAATTAAAACTTCAGGTTTTTATTCAGCTTAAGTGTAACAACTAGAGGAGTTTTCACACTTTGTGGCACAATTAAACCTTTGCCAATTAAACTTTTCAACATCAATAATGTAACGCTTGCGAATAGGAACCGCTATAACTAATTTTTGGGAGAAAATTAGTTAGCCTATCACTATAACATATAAGTAATTTGCAACAGCTCTATTGATAAAGCGCAAAAACATCCCATTAACCTTGTGGTTAAAACCCAGCAGACTTGCGAGGAAATTTTAGAAAAAGTTGCAGAGCAAGCTAAGATAAGACACAAGATCAGGGCAATTGTCGAAAGATATCTAGAATCTGTAGAGGAAGTGATCAATATTCCCGAATTAATCAACCGTTTTGAGCGGGTTTTAGCTCAAGGTAAAGGAGGAGCGGTAATTGCAGAAATGGTTTTACAGAGCCAGATTGAGTTTAACCTAGAATCAGAGCCATAAAGATATCTAACTCCCCAGCTAAACTAGAATAGAAAGATAGGAAAGCGATCGAAATTAGAATGACGACCGAAATTGAAAAAGAACTAGAAACCAGCGAATCTGTCTTGGAAAAACGGCGAAATTTTGCCATTATCTCCCACCCTGACGCAGGAAAGACCACCCTGACCGAAAAACTGTTACTATACGGGGGTGCAATCCATCAAGCGGGTGCAGTCAAAGCAAGACGCGACCAACGCAAAGCCACCTCCGACTGGATGGAAATGGAAAAACAAAGGGGAATTTCGATTACTTCCACGGTTTTACAGTTCGATTATCGTGATTTTCAGATTAATCTCCTCGATACTCCCGGCCACCAAGATTTTAGCGAAGATACCTATCGTACCCTAGCCGCTGCCGATAATGCGGTGATGTTAATCGACGCGGCCAAAGGTTTGGAACCCCAAACGAGAAAACTCTTTGAAGTGTGTAAACTGCGGCAGTTACCCATCTTTACCTTTGTTAACAAAATGGATCGCCCCGGCCGCGAACCTCTGGACTTATTGGACGAAATCGAGCGAGAATTAGGATTACAGACCTATCCCGTCAATTGGCCGATCGGAATTGGCGATCGCTTTCGGGGAGTTTTCGATCGAGCAACCCAGACCATACACCTGTTTGAACGTCGCTCCCACGGCTCTCAGGAGGCGCAGGAAACCGTGATCGAGCTTGGCGACCCCAAAATTGAGGATTATCTCGAAAAAGACCTGTATTACCAGTTAAAAGAGGATATAGAACTGCTCTCGGAATTGGGTGCGGAATTGGATTTGCCAGCAGTTCACGCAGGAGAAATGACCCCGATCTTTTTTGGTAGCGCCATGACCAATTTTG
This sequence comes from Microcystis aeruginosa Ma_MB_S_20031200_S102, assembly GCA_007095845.1. Lineage (GTDB taxonomy): Bacteria > Cyanobacteriota > Cyanobacteriia > Cyanobacteriales > Microcystaceae > Microcystis > Microcystis aeruginosa_D. Next base: position 17,787 of record SFBI01000031.1, on the reverse strand, counting down.
GGGTGAAATTATTCCTAGAATCCTTCCTCGACTATGGATTACTACCCAGAGGACGCAATTCCTCCCTAGGAGTCCTTGATCCCACCTATCCCGATTTCACCGGTTTTGTCTTCAAACTGCAAGCAAACATGGACCCCAAACATCGGGACCGGGTGGCCTTTGTGCGGGTATGTACGGGGAAATTTGAGAAGGATATGGTAGTAAACCACGCTAGAACTGGTAAAACTATCCGTTTATCCCGTCCTCAGAAACTTTTTGCCCAAGATCGCGCAGTTATTGAAGAAGCTTATCCCGGAGATGTGATCGGATTGAATAACCCCGGGGTCTTTGCGATCGGTGATACGATTTATATGGGTAAAAAGCTCGAATACGAAGGTATTCCCTGTTTTTCTCCCGAATTATTCGCCTATCTCAGAAATCCTAACCCTTCCAAGTTCAAACAGTTTCAAAAAGGAGTCTCGGAATTACAGGAAGAAGGGGCCGTACAGATATTATCCTCGATCGATGAATTTAAACGCGACCCGATTTTAGCCGCTGTCGGTCAATTACAGTTTGAAGTGGTGCAATTCCGTCTTTTAAGCGAGTACGGAGTCGAAACTACTCTCGAACCCCTAGCCTATAGTTTAGCCCGTTGGGTAGCCGGGGGGTGGGCTGCTTTAGAAAAAGCCGGTAAACTCTTTAACACTTTAACTGTCAAAGATTATTGGGGTCGTCCCGTCTTATTATTCAAAAATGAGTGGAATTTACAGCAAGTTAAAGAAGATCATCCCTCTTTGCAATTAAACTCGATCGCACCGGTAGGATCGGGAGTAGAACCGCAATCCTAACCATTAATCCCCCAAGACAATTGCCGAACTGGTCAGGACAAGATAGCGACCCCCCAGACAACTACACTAAAGTAGAAATGGTCAGAAAGTCTCGATCTTTCCTAACACTCGGATGTCTCAAAGCACTATCGTTGACGAGTCCCTCACCATTAGAAAAATTCCTGCTGTCAATTCCCGAATTAATCCCTGTTTAATTCGCTTTTGTTATTTTCTGGGAAATTATCTAGTTTTACCAGCTTTTTTCAGCAAAATAACGGTGACGGGCCGGGAAAATATTCCCCTAACGGGAGGTGTCATCTTGGCACCTACCCATCGGTCTCGTTGGGATGCCTTGATTTTACCCTACGCAGTGGGACGTTTAGTTAGTGGACGGGATTTGCGCTTTATGGTTTCCGCTAACGAGATGAAAGGGGTACAAGGTTGGTTTATCCGACGTTTGGGGGGTTTTCCCGTCAACACCGATCACCCCGGTATGGGTAGTCTGGTGCATAGTGTCGAACTTTTGGCCGCGGGGGAAATGGTGGCGATTTTTCCAGAAGGGGGTATCTGTCGCGATCGACTGGTTCATCCCCTTAAACCGGGAGTAGCGCGGATTGCGTTGGAAGTCAAGACGATGAAACCCGATGCCGATATCAAGATTTTGCCAGTAAGCATTAGTTATAATCAGCCTTACCCCGGATGGGGAAGTGAAGCGACAGTAAATATCGGTCAAGGGATTAATGTGCTTGATTATCAACAAAATTCGCTAAAACGGGAAACTGTCCGCTTAACCAAAACCTTGAGCGATCGCCTAAAACTTCTCCACGAGGATCAATCCCCTTAATCAGCTGTTGACTATCTACCGCACAAGTGCGATTTCCGGGACGTAGTTAATCTTAAAATTCTTAGGTTAACCATTTTAAAGCAAAAAAGTGGCTTTTCTAGTTTAAATAAATAATATCTTGGTTTTTTCTGCTTCTGGCTCCTGAATACTACCTCGGAAACCCTTCATATCCGTGAAAATGTCCGATGGTTGCAGGGGGTCTAATGATAGAATGGGCATCAGCGAAAGTAGTTTGTGAGCGAAGTGATCCGATGCAGTTCCAAATCCAGCCAGACAGTGAAATCCCCGCCTCTAAGCAATTATTTGACCAAATTCGCTTCGCTATCGCCTCTCGTCAATATCCACCGGGCCATCGTTTACCTAGTACCCGTCAACTAGCTATGATCACGGGATTACACCGTAATACGATAAGTAAAATTTATCAACAACTGGAAGACGATGGGTTAGTAGAATCCATAGCAGGTTCGGGGATTTATGTCAAGGCTCGCAGGCATGAAAGCGATAATTTATCCGGTTCGCCCCTATTGGAACAAAATCCAGAAATAGGCCGACTAATTCACCAGAGTTTAGCTAGTTTTCTCGCTCAAGGTTTAACTTTAGAGCAAATTCGCGAGTTATTACTGGCGGAAATCGATTGGCGATCGCAGTGTAGTTCTCAAGTTCTTGTCACCATTCCCCGTCATGATTTGGGTGCAGGAGAACTAATGTTGAGAGAATTAGAGCAATCCCTCAAAATTCCCGTCCAATTAGTGGCAATGGAGGATTTAGCCCAAGTTTTAGCCAATACTAAATCTGCCACTGTTGTCACCAGTCGCTATTTTATCAGTGTGGCGGAGGAAATTGCCGCTCCTTTTCACCTACGAGTCATTCCCATCGATATCTACGATTACAGCAAGGAATTGGCATTAATCAAAAAATTACCCACCGATAGCCGTTTAGGAATTGTCAGTATTAGCACTGGTATTATTAAGGTGGCCGAAATTTTAATTCATAGTTTACGGGGCGATGATTTATTAGTCATGTCTGCTCAAATTCATGAAACGGATAAGTTAAAAGTTTTAGCCAGAACTTCCCAGACAATTATCAGTGATCAAGCGAGTTATACTTTAATTAAAAATCTGATTAAGGAAGTGCGATCGGATTTAATTCGTCTGCCAGAAATTATCTGTAGTGATAATTATATTGGGGATAAATCAATTCAATTGCTCAGACGAGAATTAGGATTAGGTGGTTAAGTAGGGTCTGCTGAAAAAGTTTTTCGTGGGGGTTGCCTCTTGCCCCGTCTCAACAAGCAATTTAAATTAGGAACAGCTTCCCTCATGAGAGTAGCAAATTTCCTAAAAAAGCAAAAAGGGAAATATATTCCCTTTTTCTAGCTTTTATGGACTCATATCCTAAACGGTTTCGGGTTTAACACCTCTTTGGTCGAGAACTTTCTGTAATTCAGCTTCGTCGGTTTTGGTCAAAGAAGTGCGTAACACTTTACCTCCGTAGGGGGCCACTTCATCGAGGACCTTATCGGGGGTAACTTTTTGGACGAGAACAAAGAGAGCAGAGGTGCTGGGCTGCAGGGTTTCTCCCAATTCGCGCATAAAATTGTCATCCACACCGATATCACTTAAAGCACCTCCCAAAGCACCACCAGCAGCACCGAGGACGGCCCCTAATAAAGGGGATAAAAAGAGTATTCCGATTAATAACCCCCAGAAACTGCCACTAGCGGCTCCTGCTGCCGTTAAATTGACCGCTTGCTTGAGTTTAATCTGGCCATCTTTGTTTTTAACCACTACGGCAGCATCTTCTAATTCGATGAGATGTTCCTGTTGCAGTTTAGCCAAAGTTAAACGAACTTCTTCCGCTTTAAATTCGTCCTCATAGGCGATGACAAATAGATCAGCCATAGTTTTTCCTCGATTATTAGCAAATAAAACCTTTATACACTACTTTTGCCGGATTAAAAAGTTTGAGGTATCGGAGAATACCGAAAACCATAGCGATTAGGTGTCATAGATACGCGCTTCAAAAGCATCGGGATTTTCTTGACAGTATTCCTCAAAATAGGTTTTTTCTGGTTTTTTAGCGCGTTGGTGTGCCAATTCTGCCTGTAATTCCTCAACAACATCCCAAGCTGCGGCACAATCGGGAGAATTTCCGCCTTTTTCCGCACAGACTGCCCGGGCAATATCTCTAGCTTTGATAATCTCCGCTTCTAAATCAAGACTGCGGGGCTTTTCGACGGCGTTACCTTTATGGAGAATGTCACTAACAGAGATAACACCGAGCAAACCGCCTTTAATTACCGGTGCGAAACGAATACCGGTATTAGCAAATAAGCGGGCCACATATTCAACACCGAGGTCGGGATTAATCACGATGCAGGGTTTGCTCATCACTTCGTAGACGCGCACTTTTTGCGGATCTTGACCGAAAGCGACGACTTTATAGACAATATCGGTTTCGGTGATAATTCCGTAGGCATCTTCATCGTGACGACGATCAACAATGAGAGTTCTAATGTTCTTTTCTCTCATCAATTGCACCGCTTTGGCAACGGTTTCAGAACCTTTAATCTTGGCCACCTCCGTGGTCATAATTTCAGCTGCTTTCATGGTCATATTTGGAGAAGTTAAGTTGTGCCTTTGTTATTTTAGGACATAAACTGACCCCTAATCCTGACGACTGACGGCTAAAAAACTGATCTCTGATTAACGCCATTCTACCAATTGTCGTTCTTGGACGACCAAACCATATACTGTCTCGGTTTGACGGGCTAAATTCGCCCAATGAAAGCGTTTTTCTAGGTCTTTGTAGGCGTTATTAGCTAATTCGTGGGCGTATTCGGGATGATTTAAAACCTCCAAAATGCCCCAAGCGAGGGAATCGGGATTATTGACCCGGGTGACAATTCCCGTTTGACCATGACGGACAACTTCGGGAAAACCGCAGGTATCGGAAACTACCACGGGAACCCTAGCGGCAAAACTTTCCAGGGCGACAATGCCAAAAGGTTCGTAAAGACTGGGAAAAACGGCACAATCGGCCACGGTTTGGAAGCGATCGAGGTTTTCATCGGACATAAAGCCCGTAAAATAACAATGATGCCAGATACCGAGATGCCAGGCCTGTTGTTTGAGTTTGTCGGTATTGCCGCCACCGATAATGACAAATTTAGTTTTAGCCTCGGTGTGAGCGAGGACTTTTGGGGCAGCGTTGAGTAACACCGAAACCCCCTTTTCAAAGGTCATGCGCCCGACGTAATAGACGATTTTTTGGTAATCTTCGGCATATTGACGACGAAAAGCTCGGTAATCAAAGTTAGGGTCTCTTTGCTTTTTCTCGGCCCGAATACCGTTATAAACCACATCGATTTTATCCCAGGGTGCGCCCAAAGCTCGATGGACTTCATGACGCATATAGCCGGTACAGACGATAACGCGCCAAGCATTATAGACGAGGGTTCCCTCTTTGCTGGCGATATAGCGTTGGGTGTCGGTGTGTAGTCCGTTGTAACGTCCGTATTCCGTGGCGTGAATCGTGGCAATCAGGGGTATTTTAAAGAGATGTTTCAGGGCGATGGCTGCATCCCCTACTAACCAATCGTGGGCATGAACAAGGTCAAATTTTCCGTATTCGGCGATTATTTTGCCGCCTTCTTGTCCCATGCTGTTATTCATGTTGACCACCCAATGGAAAAAGTCATTGCCGGGGGGTACGGGGACGCGGTGGATGTGAATACCTTCCACCAGTTCATAACTGGGGGCCTGACCAAATTCGATCGTGATTAAATGGACTTCATGACCGAGTTTGACGATTTCGGGATAGAGTTCAGCGACATGACGGGCAATACCGCCCACTAATCGCGGTGGAAATTCCCACGCTAACACTAAAATCCTCATTTTTCCCTAACCTCGACCTGATTTAAGCTTGTAGGTAATCATGACATCCCCATGGTATCTATTTTGGCTCTGGTTTCTTCCTCTAATTGCCAATCTCCCTGCGCCAGTCTTGAGAGGATTTCTTGGCGCCACTTGCTTAATTGTTCCTGAAAAGCGGCCGTTTGTAGATCGTTGCGCCAGAAAATTAGGGCTGATTCACCAGTTTGCAAATAATAATTTTTCCGCTCTCCAGCGACGCGGAAGCCAAAATGTTTATAGAGTGCGATCGCTGACTGGTTCGATACCCTCACCTCTAGAGTAGCCCTTTCCAGTTGTCTTTGTACAGCCTTCTCAAGCAGTTTGTAGAGAAGCAGTTTTCCTAATCCTTGTCTTTGATAGTCCGGATAAATTGCCAGGAGGGTAATATGTGCTTCTTCGAGAATTGCCCAAGAACAAGCTAATCCGATTAGGGTTTCCTCCTCCTGGTCCAGGGTAAGGATTAATAATTCACTGTTGGGGTTGTTTAATTCCCGTTCATAACCAGATAGGGTCCAAATACCGCCGAGACTGCAGCGATCAAGGGCTACCATGGCGGCAAGATGTGGGGATTTTGGAATTTTAATCTGGATTTTTGGCATTGATCGGGGAACGGGAGAGGGGTGTGGGGTGTGGGGTGTGGGGGAATTATGAATTATGAATTATGAATTATGAATTGGGGAAGTGGGGAAGTGGGGAAATTGAGTTAGTGAGCCTGTCGAACTACTGAGCGTTCGTGTTAGTGAGCCTGTCGAACTACTGAGCTCACGCCGAAGTCTCACGCCGAAGTCTCACCGTCGAAGCCTGAGCTCACGGCCGAAGCCCAAAAACCCAACCCCCAACACCTAAAACCTGTCTCCTATCTCCTGACTTCTAACACAATGGTAGATGTTGGATTTTTGCAGGAGTTCTATTTTCCGACAAAGATAAGCAAAAATTATTTATTGACTGCAAAAACTTGAGAATATTTAAATTAACATTTCGCAATATTTATAAATTCTTAAGAATTAATTGAGAAAGATTTTTATTTAACAACGACGTTATCATGGTTACAGCGATTTGATAGAATTTCACAATGGGTTGTTTTGTGCTTTTTTGGGCAGCAATGGTTGAAACCCTTGTCACACCTAGAAAGTGATCCTAATTAAAACGGGTAAATCAGTCAATTTCACCCACAACGATGATCTTTTTTTTGTGTAGTTTTATTGCAAAAAAAAAGTTTTTTTGACAAAAAGCACAAAGTATGATAGAGACTAACGTATTTCTGGCTGCGAGTAATTATCATTTTCTCAGTATTCTCAAAATCGAATAGTATAGATTGAAATAACTCAATGTACACAAACCTATGGATGGCAGCTTAATCCTGTTCAATATTCTCAATCCGCCGGTTTTGTTCTTTTTCTTGGGAATGCTGGCAGTGTTTTTTAAATCCGACTTAGAGATTCCGCAACCACTGCCTAAACTCTTTTCTCTCTATCTGTTGATGGCGATTGGGTTCAAGGGAGGTTATGAACTAGCGGAAAGTGGCATCAATAACCAAATCGCTTTAACTTTGATTGCCTCTGTGGTTATGGCTTGCATCGTTCCCATTTACACTTTCTTTATCCTGAAAATTAAACTCGATAGTGCCAATGCGGCAGCGATCGCAGCAGCCTATGGTTCCATTAGTGCCGTTACTTTCATCACCGCCAGTTCTTTTTTAGAAAAACTTCATATTTCCTATGGCGGTCACATGGTGGCTGCCTTAGCTTTAATGGAATCGCCGGCGATTGTAGTGGGTTTAATCTTGGTGCGAGTCTTTAAAGAGAAAAATGGACAAGAAGAAGCGTTTTCTTGGTCAAAGGTTCTACATGAAGCCTTTTTAAATGGCTCGGTATTTCTCTTAGTCGGTAGTGTTATTATTGGTATGCTCACGGGGGAAAAAGGCTGGGAAAAATTGCAACCTTTCACTCAAGGGATTTTTTATGGTGCGTTAACTTTCTTTCTTCTTGATATGGGATTAGTGGCGGCGAAAAGAATCCGAGAATTAGGTAAAACTGGTTCTTTTCTCATCGGTTTCTCGGTGTTCATTCCCGTTATCAATGCGATGGTGGGGATTCTCATCGCTAAGGTTCTCGGATTTGAACAGGGCAATGCTTTATTATTCGCTGTTTTGTGTGCTAGTGCCTCTTATATTGCTGTTCCTGCGGCCATGAGAATGACTGTTCCTGAAGCTAATCCTAGTTTATACGTTTCTATGGCCTTGGCTTTAACTTTTCCTTTCAATATCATCATCGGTATTCCTCTGTACCTAGAGATGATTAAAATCATTGGCTGTGGAGTCTAAAAGGCCCGGCGGTTTTTAAATAATTCCTGTCAAATTTTTTCTATTTCACTTGTCCTTTTTGTACTTAACTACCATGCTTGAATCGCCGCATTCTTCCCTACAAACCGTCAAAAGAGTAGAAATAATTGTTAGTCATGCTTTTCTGGAAGAAACCTTAAACGTTCTTGATGTTGTCGGAGTTTCCGGTTATACCGTTCTTGGCAATGCTTCGGGAAAAGGCGATCGAGGTTTATCCTGTGATGACTTCGATTGTGATTACAGTGGTAGCTACATTATGACGGTTTGTAATAGTGACAAACAACTCGATCATCTGATCGACAAAATCCAGCCTTTTTTAAAAAAAGCTGGCGGAATTTTTGTTGTAACTACAGCCCAATGGCTAACTCATTAGACCTCAGTCAGGAGAAAGATCTTTTCTAGTTTAGAATTTATCTGTATCTGGTCTGGGACCAACAGCGCCAGCAGGATTAACAAAAAGATTACCCCCAGCTTCATTTTGGAAGATACAATCGATTTTCGGTTTGCCTTCCAAGGGGCCGGTATAACCAAAGGTATTCATCCGGTTTTTACAACTTTGTACCTGCTGTCCATCGACTAATTTTTGTTGTTCTAAAATTGACCAGTTATTGCGTCGCAAAACGCAACCGGGTTGCATGACTGGTTGGGTAACAAAAACATTAAAGGGGTTAAGAGTGACATAAACCCGCAAATCGGTGACAATGGCACTGGCCCCAAATTGCACGCATAATTCCGCATTGGGGGCGCTGCGATCGATTACTTCTCGGGAAGCGACGTTTTCGGGGCTAAAATTAGCAGTAGAACTGAATACCAGACCGAGACCCACTCCTAGTACAAAAATACCACCAATCAGGGCGATCATGGCATAGTTCAATTTTGCCAATAGGCCACCGGGGGACGAAGCGCGGGAGTCGTCGCCATAGGAGCGGTCATAATCACGATCACGCGATCGAGGAGGAGTATAACGAGGTCTTCTATTCATAAAAATTTCTTTCTTCTGTGGCCGCTATGGCGGTCAGTCGTTGGCTATTAGCTTATCATTGTTCTATCCTAGCAACCCGGGGGATAACTGACAGGACAGGTCTGGTATAGGACTATATAGTTTTTTTTGGGGTTAGTATGCTATGGTGGATCACTAAATAGAGTAAGTCAGCCTAATCCGAGTTTCTATGCTAGATATTAGCTAGACAAATTCGGAGCGGAGGAACCACATTTGGGGGCGTATTTCTAGATTTTTTGGACTAGAAAAGGATATCTCTCTATCCTAGCCCGTCAGCTAACTTCGTAGGCGTGGGGGGGAAGACTGAAGCATCACTACATTCCTAGTAATGTCTTGATCGGTTCAGTTATGTCGCTGGTACTACTTGATAGTCATAACTCAAAGGAGACATTGTTTATGGGGATTCTCATGTCAGCTTACCGATCACAACAATTTTAAGATTTTCCGTAGATAACCATATTTTCTATGAGTTTGCTGTACATTTTTCGAGCAAACTTTTAGTTGTATCGAGAAACCAAGAGTAAAAATAGGATCAAAAATGCTGGAATCTTTACCAATGTGGATTGCTGCGATGACTTTTATTGCAGTCATTGTGGTTATTATGTTCGAGTGGCTTCATATTACTGTAGCGGCTTTATTAGGAGCTTTAATCTTAGTTTTTACCCATATCATGACTCTTCAAGAAGCGGTGGGTTATATCAGTCGCAGTTATGCCACTCTCGCCTTATTTTTTGGGGTGATGGTGTTAGTGAGAGCCTTTGAACCAACGAAAATTTTTGATTATTTAGCAGCACAAATGGTGCTTTTAGCCAAGGGACAGGGCAAATTATTACTAATAGGAATTGTTGCTATTACTACCCCAATCTGTGCGGTATTGCCCAACGCCACCACGGTGATGTTATTAGCACCTTTAATTCCACCTTTAGCTCAAGATATAGGTGTGGATTTTGTGCCGCTCTTAATCCTAATGGTTTTCGTGGCCAACAGTGCAGGATTATTAACTATTGTTGGTGATCCTGCTACTTATATCGTTGGTGATTCTATTAATATCACCTTCATGGAATACCTACAGCGTTTAAGTTTAGGTGGGGCCTTGGCAGTGATTACCATTCTGGTTATGTTACCTTGGTTATTCCCCAAAATCTGGCGGACAAAATTCGAGCATTTAGAAGACTTACCCCATCCGCAAATTAATCATCCGCGCGTCTTAGTTTTGGGGGGAATTATCGTCTTTTTGGTCTTATTTTTATTCGTGGTCGGCGAATCTTTTCCTGTACCCCTTGCTCCGGCGGCAGTTGCTTTGATGGGAGCAGCTTTAGCTCTACTTTTAGCCCAGCAATCGAAGATAGATACGGTGCATAATATTCTCCGAGATGTGGACTGGAGTACCCTATTATTTTTTATGTCGATTTTTGTACTAATTGGCGGTTTAGAAAAAACTGGGGTAGTTAATAGTTTATCGGGACTTCTGGCGATAATTTTAGGCAAAAATATCTTTTTAGGTTCTCTAGTCTTGCTGTTTTTTGTTGGCCTTGTTTCCAGTGTTGTTCCCAATATTCCCTTAGTGGTGGCCATGGTTCCACTACTGAAACAGTACCTTGTTAATGTTAATTTAGTCGGGACTGAGGTTCTTTCTCCTGATTATGCCGGTTCTTTTCCCCCGGAAGTTTTACCGCTTTTCTATGCGATGATGTATGGGGCCACCCTAGGGGGTAATGGTACTTTAGTGGGAGCTTCTTCTAATATTGTCGCCGCCGGCATCGCCGAACAACACGGGGGCAAAATTACTTTTCATACCTTTCTGCGCTACGGTTTACCGGTGATGTTTACTCAGTTAGTCGTCTCGGCTATGTATATGTTAGTTTTCTTGGTCTAGTCGATCTCTGGGGGTATTAATGTTAAGTCCGTTTAAGATTGACAAGAAGGTTAACATTGATTAACATTCTCCTATCGTGCTAGATAATCTGGATTGATCAGCGATCGTGAACAAAAAAATCTCTGTTTTAGCACCAGATTTATCCGGTGGTGGTGGCACAAGAGTCTATTTGATTGCTCAAGTCTTGCAACAGCTAAACTGTCAGGTGACGGTTTATGGTCCGATTTTTGGCCGGGAAATCTATCCAACCCCACCGGGGAATATAGCGGTGGTATCGGTCAAAGGCAATAATTATCCCCAGTTTTTTGGCCAGATCAAAACTTTACTCGATCGCATCTCCGGAGAGATTATCTACGCGGTTAAACCCCGTCCCACCAGTTTCGGCATCGGTTTACTGAAACGTTTTTTTTCTCCACGTCCCCTAATTCTCGATATTGACGATTGGGAAATGAGTTGGTTTGGTGGCGATCAATGGTCCTATCGTCCTTATCCCCGACAATTAGCTAGGGATATACTCAAAAAAAATGGTGCGCTTAGGGATCCGAATCACCCTCTTTATCTGCGTTGGATGGAAAATTTAATTAACCGCGCTGATGCGGTGACGGTTAATAATCAATTTTTGCAAAAGCGTTATGGGGGGATTTATTTACCGAATGGCAAGGATACGCAACTTTTCGATCCCAATCTCTACGATCCTGTCGCTTGTCGTCAAAAATACGGTTTATCTGGGTATAAAGTCTTAATGTTCCCGGGTACAGCTAGACCCCACAAAGGTTTAGAAGATGTCTTAATCGCTTTAGATCAAATTGCTGATCCTGATTTTAAATTGGTGCTGGTGGGAGGTCGCCACATCGGGGATGGCTATCTGGATAGTTTGCTAGAAAAAGGTCAACCTTGGTTAATTCATTTACCTGCTCAACCGATCGATCGAATGCCGGAAGTTGTGGCCGCTGCCCATGCTATTATCGTTCCCCAGAGGGATGAAGCTACGGCTAATGCCCAATTTCCGATTAAACTCACCGATGGTATGGCGATGGCTAAACCGATTATTTCCACTAAAGTGGCAGATATTCCCGAAATTTTAGCTGATATTGGCTATTTAGTCGAACCAGGATCGCCCGAGCAACTAGCTGCTATGATTAGCGAAGTTTTTAATCATCTCGACTCGGCTAATGCACGAGGACTAAAAGCGAGAGAGCGCTGTATTGCCTCCTACAGTACCACCGCCATGGCGACAACTCTCTCTCGCCTAATTACTTCTCTGGAAGGGAAATATTAGAGTCTAGCGAGTAGAATAATTGACCGTTGACTATTTACTTTATTACTTGCGATGAATCCTAATCAAATTCTCCTTAAATATACGCTTAAACACTGGATATTAGTAGTTTCCAGCATTGTTATCGGATTTGCCAGTACTATATTTAATGGGGTAGGAGCTATTTTAGTTATCCCCTTACTAATTTCTTTTATTAATCCCGAAAATGATATCTTAAAAAATGCCCCCCAAATTATCAAAAAGCTGCTCTCCGTTTTCGAGGTTTTCTCGGTTGACACTCGTTTTTTCTGGATGTTTGCAGCGATATTATTAATTTTAATTCTCAAGCATATTACCAATTTTGTCAGTAATTGGTTAAGCACTTACTTATCTTTGATTATGGCAAAAGATATGCGAATTGATTCAGTTATTCTGCTGCTAGAAGTGGATATAGATTACTATGTAAAAAGTAAAATAGGAGATATTTTTAATCGTTTCATGTCGGAGATTAATCGAGCCGTGGCATCAATTAGAAATTACATAAACCTAACTAAGATTATCACCACAGCTTTCATGTACTTGGCTATTTTATTATCAATTTCTTGGCAATTAACTATTCTTTCTAGTATTTTGGGTGGCTTTTTAGCTATGCTTAATCAATACTTTGTCAAGAGATCGAAAAAGTTTGGAGAGATTATCACCGTAACGGCTAAACAGCAAACTAATAAACTGTTGGAACTGTTAACGGGAATTCGCCTAATTAAAGCAGTTGGCAATGAAAAATACGAATTGGAATCTATTATGCAGGATATAGAAGCCCGCGAGAAAGCTGGATTAGATGCCCAGACTAATAATGCTGTAATCGCTCCGCTCAATGAGATCGGTGGGGTCATTATTATTGCTTTAATTATCATTGCTGGTCGTTATCTTTTTAATGAACAACTGCAAGCTTTAGTGACAATTTTATTGACCTATCTCTATGTACTTTTCCGGGCCTTGCCGATGGTTAGTCAAATTAACAGTGCTAGGAGTAGTCTATTGGGTGATGTTTCCGCAGTAGAAGTGGTAGCGGATTTTCTCATTCGAGATAATAAACCATTTATGAGCAATGGCTCTATTCCCTATCAAAGATTAGAGACAGGTATTCATTTTGATAACGTCCAATTTTCCTATCCTGGTTATCAAGAATTAGTTCTCAAGGGCATCGATCTGTGGATTCCAAAAGGAAAAATGATCGCTCTTGTTGGTGCTTCGGGGGCGGGAAAATCGACAATTGCTGATTTATTACCACGCTTTTATGATCCTACAGCCGGGAGGATTCTTTTTGATGGTCACGATTTACGCGATTATGAGATTAAATCTCTGAGAAAAGCGATGGGAATAGTCAGTCAAGACACTTTTCTCTTTAATAATTCTCTCCGTTTTAATATTGCCTACGGATTGAGCGATGTTAGTGATGCAGAAATTTTAGAGGCGACAAAAAGGGCGAATGCCTACGAGTTTATCTCCAAACTGCCGGAAGGACTGGATACGGAAATTGGCGATCGGGGAGTGAGACTTTCGGGAGGACAAAAGCAAAGATTAGCGATCGCTCGTGCCTTACTGCGAGATCCAGATCTTCTCATTCTCGATGAAGCTACCAGTGCTTTGGATACAATTTCTGAGCGTTTAGTACAGGAAGCGATTGATGAACTCTGTCGCGAGCGCACTACTCTTGTGATCGCTCACCGTCTTTCCACAGTTCAAAAAGCCTATCAAATTGTGGTGCTGGACAAGGGAAAAGTGGCAGAAATCGGCAATCATGAGGAATTATTAGCTCAAGGTGGTCATTATGCTCGTTTACACGCTCTGCAATTTAGTGATAGCAAAGAGGCCGACTCTAAGAATAGGGAAGATGAGCAAAAAAGAAAAGCTTATTTATCCTACGAAGCGAGAAGCAGTCTTAATAGTCTTTTGGGTTCTTTGCGTCTAGTATCTGAAGATTTAATCGAAGATTCTCAGGAGAAACAGGAAATTTTAGAAGAATCCTGTAGTTCAGCTATGCGACTTCTCCATATTATCGAAGACTACGAGTATTCCTCGACTCGATAGATCTCCTGCAAAAATCCCACATCTACCATTGGGTTAAAGTCAGTTATCAGTTATCAGTTCACTGAGAAAACTCCCCACACCCTACACCCCACACCCCACTTCCCCACTTCCCCACTTCCCCACACCCCACACCCCACACCCCACACCCCACACCCTACACCCTCCTTCAAGTCAGGAGACAGGAAATTTGCAGGAGGTCTCTAGAAAAAAACTCTTAAGTTATACTAAAATAGTTAGTACAGATAGGCATCTTCCCAGACGGTGAAAAGGAATTATTTACCCTTGAAAACCACAGTTAAAGTCAGCACACAAACCCAATTACCCCTACATCTAGTTATCACCCATCCCCAATATCGTTTTGTCGATTTATTCGCGGGAATCGGTGGTTTTAGAATCGCTTTGGAGAAATTGGGAGGACGTTGTTTAGGCTATTCAGAAATCGATAAACAGGCCATCCAAGTTTATCAACAGAATTTTATTAGCTATCTCAACAGCGATGAAATTGCTTTCGGAGATGTGAGTAAAATTAGCAATTTACCCGATAATCTCGATCTTATTGTCGGCGGCGTTCCCTGTCAACCTTGGTCGGTGGCGGGATGTTTACGGGGATTTGAGGATCCCCGGGGAAAACTCTGGTTTGATGTGATTAAATTAGTCCAGAAAAGTCAACCGAAAAGCTTTATTTTCGAGAATGTCAGTGGGTTAGCTAGTCCTCGCAATCGGGAGAATTTAGAGTTAATTATCGATGAATTAACTAGCTGTGGTTATCAAGTTTACTGGCAGTTATTAAATGCCTACGATTTTGGTTTACCCCAGAATCGCGAGAGAGTTTTTATCGTAGGAATTAGAAAAGATATAGACAACTATGAGCGGTTTAAATTTCCTTTCCCTTTGGGTATCCATCCGAAGGTTTTAGATATTTTAGAAGACATCAAGAATATTCAACCTGTCGAGAAAGTTAAGTTATCCGCAGATACTTTATTTAATGGTTTTGTTCCTCCATCGAGAACTCGTTTTCAAAAAGAAGATGAATTAAATGACTTTTTTATTTTTTCTGATTTAAGAAATGGTCACACAACTATTCATTCTTGGGATATTATCAAAACTACGGAACGACAAAAAAGTATCTGTTTAGCTTTGCTGAAATTAAGACGCAGTAAAAAGTATGGCGAAAAAGATGGTCATCCCGTGGCTTTTTCTACTTTTTTGGAAATTATACCCGACCTAAAAATCGAGGAACTAAATCAGTTAGTTTCTCTGGGGATTTGTTGGCAAACGCAGGAGGGGAAGTATGAATTTATTAACTCGAAAAATATGACGGGAATTAACGGCATTTATCGGATTATTTTACCGACGGCCGATATTATTCCTACCCTAACCGCTACGGGTGCTAAAGATTATATTGCTACTATTTCAATTACCGCTACTCATCCCCAAGAATACAAACAATTGTTTTTAAAGAAAATCTATAAACCCAAAAAGTTTCGAGAAATTATTCCCCAAGATGCGCGTAAATTACAAGGATTCCCCGATAATTTTATCTATCATCCACAGCCGGCTATTGCTAAAAAACAATTCGGAAACGCTGTTCCTGTACCAGTGGTGGAGGCAGTAGCAAGAAATTTACTAGAAATAATTTTACCAAATTAATTATCTAGATAATTACGAAACTTTTGTCTATACTTGTTGATAAATGCTTGATCTTTTTGAAGTCAATAAAAGCTTATTTAATTAATGACCAAGTATTGATTTTACCAGAACAAAAATCCCAAAATTCATTTTCAACCCATATATCATGATGTTCCTCTAGAGGATACATTTTATTTCCCTGTGATTGCCACCATGTTTGAGGTAAGAAAGGATTAAAAGGAATAACAATTCTTGTGTGAATACTTGCTAAAGGTTCACGGGACAGCCGATAACAATACCAATCTAACAACTGGTCGCTAAATCTAGAGCCATCTCCCCTATTGGGATGTGTAGCTTTTAAATCAAACACATACTCAATGTTGTCTTTGATTAAATAAATATCTACTCCATGACCAGAAGGAGGATCGATATAATTGAGGTTATTCCTATTTATTTTCTTAGCTACTACTCTAAGTCTTTCAATGCACTCTGTCATGGATATTTTTTGTTCTTTCGATTTTCTGAGACTTTTTAAATTATCGAGTTCACTTCTTAAGTCTTGAGGAAATGGACTAGGTTGTAAAAGTTTTTTATCCTGCTTATATAAAATACGAAATCCATTATCTTTGGCTAAAAAGTTTGCTAATTTTTCCCAGAAAGTAGTTCCCATGCTTGTCGTTAGTCCAGTCATCACAGAACTAATCTGTCTCTCCTCTGGAAATAAATAATCTAAAATATGATGATTCCTAGGTTTGGGTTTTTTAAAATAGTTTTCTATTGAGTTTTTAATTAGCTTTTGAATTTCTATCACTAACTGGTTATTATCCATCCTGAATTGCAATTAATCAAATTTATAGATCAGCAAAAAGATCAGCAATAGATATATCAAGTGCTTTGGCTAACTTTTCGATATTTTCTAAAGATACATTACACTTACCAAGTTCAATACTGGAAATATAAGTTCGGTGCAGTTCCGCTTTTTCAGCTAAGATTTCTTGAGATAAGTCAAGTTCTCTTCTGCGTCTTCTGATAGCTTTACCAAAACGATGTTTGATATCTAAGGATTCTTTTTGTGCCACAGATCAATTATCAAGAAAGTGTATGAGACATTTCTACAGATTATAATTCACATTTTGCAGATTATAATTTACATTTTGTCTAAAACATTGGTTCGTTCCTCTGAAAGTACAATTGCTGCTATCGCTTCGACTATCTTTTAACTCTTATTTTCGTAACAACTCGAAAAATGTTTCTTTATCAAGACCAATATCTTGAATCATACCCATGAGAGTACCTTGCTTAATATCTTTTCCTGAATGAATAGGGATCACAACCCTACATCCACCACTATTTTTGTAAATAGCATGGCTACCTTTTTGACGATCCAAATAAAAGCCCAATTTTTCAATAACTTTAATAAACTCCTTGACTTTAACTGCGGGATACTGACTCATATTAAAATATTTAAAGGCTTAAAAATCAAATCTTCTTTGGGAATGGGTTGATGATCAGCTATCAAACTTTCGAGGTACAATTCCATAGCTTCTGTAATATTGACAATCGTTTCTTCAAAAGTGTCTCCTTGAGAATGACAACCTTTAAGCGTAGGACAAAAAGCGTGATAACCACCGTCTGACTCTTTTTCTAGAATAACGGTGTAGTTATAAATTTGTTTGGTATTATCACTCATAACACTATCAGTTGTGGATTTTAAACTATCCTAGTTACACTTAAGAAATGCTGGATAAAACACAAAAACTTTACCTGTCAACCCCTCCACCCCAATTATGTCAAAATTATTTGACTAATAGTTAACATTTGATACATTTTTTAACAATATTTAATTTACGATGATTTGTGATCTTGTTGACAAATATAGCGTTTCCTGTTTGCAAGAGGTATATTATCGATGTTTAAACCCACATTCCGCACCCCAAACTGTCACAGAGGTAAATTACGTAGAGAAAAAACCAAAGTGAGCATAAAAATAAACATAGAGAGTGAAAAAAGGCATTTAAAAAACAGTAAATC
>SFBI01000030.1 GCA_007095845.1 Microcystis aeruginosa Ma_MB_S_20031200_S102 | reverse complement strand
ACTAGCATCGGTTGACTTATCCAACGAATTACGGGAAAAAATTCTGCAAGAAGGGTTTTATGTGGCTCGGATTTATGACCAAGTATTTGAACTCGATATTCCTGATAATTTTCAACCTCAAACCTATTAAAACCTCAAAGGCGATCTTGGATAATAATAGATCTTTTTCATAGTTTTCTTATGGTACAGTGGATGTTGTGGCTTTTTTATCAATTTTTAGATGGAAGTGGAAAAAAGAATAAAATTGGCGAGCGCCATACAGAATATATCTGTGAATAAACAGGAGACGAAGTTATCTTAATGAAAAATAAGCAGGGTAAAGTTATCGGCTTTGAAAAAATTAATTACGCAATTGCTGAAAACACCAACCTTAAATTTTCCTTAGAAACTGCGATTACTATTGAAAGTTAAAAATTGCTAAGTAACTATTTATGCGCTATCAAGTTCGATCTCATTGAATGAGTCATCAGAAGTAAAAACTAAAGTTATAGGTGAGTTATGGGTGGGTTGGGGAGATCGCACACAACACGAAAACCGATATCGTTGCGAATATCGGCAACGCTTTTGCCTCGATACGCTGAGCTATAGGCCAAAGGGTCGCGGCACCACGAACCGCCACGCCGTATTATTGATGACGCATTAGTTATATTGTTATCTGTCCATGGAATACTGCCATTTTCTTTAATATTGTCTGGTTTGTCAGCATAACTTTCATGATATGAATCAGCACACCATTCCCAAACATTGCCGTGCATATCATAGATTCCCCAGGGATTAGGTCGCTTTTCCCCAACAGGATGGGTCGTATTATTTGAATTACCATCAACCCAGGCATAATCTCCTAGTTGCTCTTTATCATCGCCAAAACTAAATCGGGTTTTTGTACCAGCGCGACAGGCATATTCCCATTCTGCTTCTGTAGGCAAACGGTAGTTTTTTCCGGTTAACTGGCTCAATTTTTCACAAAAAGCTTGAGCATTAAACCAAGTAACAGATTCTACCGGGTTCTGGGGATTTCCTGAAAACTTGGAAGGATTATTTCCCATCACCGCTTGATACTGTGCTTGGGTGATGGGATATTTACCTATTTGAAATGCTGGAACAATTACTTGATGTATCGGTTTTTCATTCTCATCAGAACCCATGTTAAATTTACCGGCGGGTATATCCACCATTTCTAGGTTAAAGTTTGGTAAAATTACAGTTTCAGTTTGCCGAATTACCTTGGGTGATACTTGTAATAATTTATCAACATTTACCTCTGCCAAGCTAAATTTAGAGTTAGCTGCCGATTTTTCATGACCGTAAGCCATTAAAGCTTTAAGCTTAGTATGACTACCCCAATAGCGAATCGACTCTTCATATTCTTTGGTTTTTTCTTCATCTAGTGCAAATTTTTCTAATTCTGCTAAAATTTGCTTATCATTTTCCAAATCTGATAATAACAATGGCCATTTTAAACTAATCGCAGTAAATTTGCCTAACTGTTCAAAAGTCAAAGAAGGAACTAACAAATTATCATTCTCATCTCGCTTCTCAAAAAATAAACCAGTCTCATTAGCGATATAAACCTTGAGACGAAAGACATTGATAAAGTGTTTAATCCGTCGCGGATTGTAATCCAATGCAGGAGCCACCATCATAATGACATTCCGCACTGTTTGGGAATCTCTATTATCAGATTTATTGACTTGAATCGCTTCTAATCGCTTAATTACAGCTGCTTGTGCTTTCTGTTTTTCGGTTTGTTCAGATTGTATCGAAGGATTATCTGGAGACGAGTTGTTTAAATCACTTGTCTGATTACTTGTTGGGGAAGTGAGATGCTTTTGCGAATTATTTCTCCAAGGTAAAGCTAACTTAAACATACCCCAGAATGACTGAAAAAATGTAAAATGAGGTTTAGCTGGCTGTAAATTAGAAGGAGTTGAAGTAGCAAGCTGAGTCAAAAAATGCTCAAAATCTGACTGAGATGGTTGGGGAACTAAAAAGGGAAGCTGGACAAACTTTTCAATAAAGGTATAACCATAAGCTAACCCTTTATTAGCACTACGTCTCGCTAAAATATCAGGATCAATTTCTGTGGTTTCCGACGGTAAATACTTGAGAATGTTTTCGTATTTGACAGCTAAACTAGCGGCTACTTTTTCTCTGTCCATTCCTAAAATAAACACCACGGAAGGATCATCAGCAATCATCAAGTTAATCGCTTGCATCAAGTCTGCTGATTTTGGATGTTCACAACGATCTAAATCGTCAATAAATACATATACTCGATCATTGCCAATATAAGCATCGACAATTTTAGCAAAATCTTCATGAAATTCTTCTACAAATGCCGATTGTTTTTTATAATCTGGGGCTTCTATGTATTTAATTAGGTTGTTTTTGGGGTTTTGGAGTAACCTTTGAAAATTTCTCGATAAACTCTTAATACCAGCGAAAATTCCTGCTCCTGATAAAGTTAAACCTCCGGCGGTAAATAATAGTTTAAAAACTGAATTAATTTTACTCCAAAAAACATCTTGAGAGGTTGTTGCTCTGATTAATTCGTTAATTCCTTCAACTCCATAAACGATTAAAATAAAAGGAATGGCAATTGAGGCACAAATCACAAAAATTATTACTGGTAAAGCTTTAATTAATTCAAATAAGCCTTTTTCTAGGTTAAAACGCAATAATTGTAATTTAAAATGTCCTAGGATAACTCGAGGCAAATCTCGCCAATTTTTGGGCGTAGAAATCTGCTTAATAAAAGACAGTGCAAAAGCCGCCCATACCGACTCCGCTTTATCGTGTCGCCAAGCATTAAACCAAACCGTCCGACCTCCTTTTTTTCGTAAATATTCCTCTAACATTTTCATAAAAGAAGACTTGCCACTACCCCACTCTCCCTCAACCGATAAAGTTAGGGGTGGTTGTGTCTGCTCATGCAACAAAAATTCAGCGATCGCTATTACATAAGGCTCAAATCCGAGAGCATCATTATTAGTAGCTTGATCGCTGACGCTAGTATTGCGGATAGATTCAGGAGAATCGGACATGGTAGTTATTTTTAGGTGACAGAGAAGGGAGAAGAAAATAGATTACCTTATCAATCCGAGAAACGCGATATATAACCTCCTGTGGAACAAAAAAGCAATGAAGAAAAGACATTTTCATCATATCATCTAAACCCTATAGGTTCTGTCAGGTAGGGGATAGAAGAGGCTCTTCTAGGTTCTGTGTGATCTCGCGTAGCGAGCGCGTCGCGACCAGTTTAACTTACATAGGATCGATCTTTGTGTCCTTTGTGTCTTTGTGGTTCGTTCCACCCCCTCGCTAGGAAGATTTAACTATGTCTATAGAGTTATTGGGGTTTAGTTTTACTAGGAATCAGAATTAATGACCAGTAAGTAGCATCCTCTGGATCGACTTCTGTAATCGGAATAATTTGCTGATTGGGTAGGGTTGCTCGTTCGATGTAGAGGGCGCGTTCTAATAATCCTAATTCATCGAGAATATCACGAACTTTAGCGAAATGTCTGCCTAATTTAATAATCGCTGCTGCATCGATAAATGCTAGGCGATCCCGCAATATTTCCGCCTCTAAAGTAGCGGGCATAATACTAAATACGTCATTTCGATAAGTGATAGGTACACCCAGCATTGCTGCACTTGCCATCACTGAAGAAATACCCGGCACGACTTCAATAGAAAAGCGATCGCACAAGCGATTAAAGATATACATAAATGTGCCATACAACATCGGATCGCCCACACATAGAACCGCCACATCTCGACCTAAGTTTAACTGTTCGGCGATATTTTCGGCGGCAAGATCATAATGAGGTTGAGAACTGCGCTCGACACTAAAAGGCAAAGGCATGGGAATTTCTATCTGCTCGGGACGGATAAAATCCGAGACAATTGCCCGTGCCAAAACTTTGCCACTTTCTAAGGTAGGATAAGCAATTACCGGAACAGTTGTGAGAATCCGGTGTGCTTTTAGCGTCAACAATTCGGGATCACCAGGCCCGATTCCTAATCCATAAAGTTTGCCTAATTTATTCATAATTCGTTCTCTTTTGCTAAAGCATTGACTGCTGCTGCTGCGATTGCGCTGCCTCCCCTACGTCCGTGCAGGGTAATAAATGGCACACCACGACTATTAGTTGCTAATTCTATTTTTGACTCTGCCGCTCCTACAAATCCCACGGGAAAGCCCAAAATCAAAGCTGGTTTAGCTACATTTTGATCGAGCAATTCTAGTAGGTGAAAAAGTGCGGTTGGTGCATTACCAATGGCTACCACTGCTCCAGCTAAATAAGGTCGCCAAAGTTCTAAAGCGGCAGCGGAGCGGGTATTATTAATTTGCCGTGCTAACTCGGTTATTTCTGGATGATTGAGGGTACAGATAATCGGATTATTTTTAGGTAAACGGGCTTTGGTAATGCCATTAGCGACCATTTGAGAATCACAGAGAATTGCTGCACCCCCAGCGAGGGCATTTCGTCCGATTTTAACCGCGTCCGGTGATGCTTCTAAATCTTCTGTTATGTCTGTCATCCCGCAGGAATGAATTAGACGAACTGCCACATGAGCTAAATCATCGGGGAGATTTTTCCAGTTAGTTTCAGCCCGAATAATAGCAAAAGATTTGCGGTAAATTTCCTCGCCATTCTTGATGTATTCCATTCTATTCATCTAAATTTTTCGATTTTTGGGAGCTTAAAATTTGGGCTAGGAGCGGGGGAATCTTGGTAAATTCTCCCTCAAATATCGGTGTTTCTAATAATTTTTGACTATCACCCATATAGACTTGATAAGCTTCCATTATTTGGCCATTTTCCTCGATGGTAGTTCCTAAAAGGGTAATTTCGGCCGGACTTGGTTGAGCGCAGGATTTAGCACAACCTGTCAAGTGAATATTAACAGGAGAATTGCAGGTTAAGTGTTCCTGCAAATAATCTGCCAGGAGAGAAGCATGAATTTGAGTTGCAGTGGCTGCTGCTGCACAACCGGGTTTACCGCTACAGGCAACTATCCCCGCATCCCATCCGGGAGAAGCGGATAATCCTAGTGATGCCAGTTTTGGCAACAATTCTGAGACTTTTTCATCGGGAATATCGGGTAATATAACAGTCTGCCAAGGGGTTAATCGTAACTGACCACTGCCAAAAGTTTCTGATAGTGTCGCTAATCCCCATAGTTGATTAGCCGTCAATTGTCCTAATCTTAATGATAGGCCGATATAAGACAATCCGGGTTGCTTTTGAGGATGAATTCCTAGATGAAAATAGGGTTGATTAGAATGGGCAGCTTGCTGGTATTCTTGCCCTTGTATTATGCCGGTAGAAGTCCGATGTAATTGGGAGTTAACTTGTTCGAGATATTTTGCTAATCCCCAATCTTTGAGTAGGTGTTTCATCCGCGGTTTTTTCCCCTTGATGTTGGGGTTTTGTTGAACATAATCGAGATAAACAGTTACTAAAGCTTTGACCACACCTAAACAGTTTTCTGGCTGAATTAATAAGTCCGTATCATATAATTGTTTATTTCCTGCGAGTGCTAATCGAAAGCAAACAATAGAAGTTAAAATTTTCGGATTATTGAGGGTAATTGCCGATAGCTGAATCTCATTATAGCGGTGTTGCCAGGCCATAGTTGAACCGGTGCCAATTCCCACTGCACCACCGCCATCGATCCCGATACTAAATTTAGGACTTAGTTGGACAATTGATGGATAATTTTGGATAAAATTATCTAATTCTTGGACTAATGGACGAGTATCGATCAATTCTTGGCAGTCAATTCCAGCCGTGGGACTGGACATGATATTACGCAGATGATCGATACTGGGATTATGGGCAGCTAACCCTAATTTTTGCAGGGTTTGAAATTCTTCTAAACTGGGGGATTTTTGCAGTCCGCGAATTTGCAGATTTGCCCGATTGGTAACTTGTATTGTACTCTG
This sequence comes from Microcystis aeruginosa Ma_MB_S_20031200_S102, assembly GCA_007095845.1. Classification (GTDB taxonomy): domain Bacteria; phylum Cyanobacteriota; class Cyanobacteriia; order Cyanobacteriales; family Microcystaceae; genus Microcystis; species Microcystis aeruginosa_D. The sequence goes on along the minus strand of SFBI01000030.1, from coordinate 9,263 downwards.
CCATTGTTCGAGCCAAGTGGCGATCGCTTTTCCCTGTGGAGAAGTGAGCCATCCACCGGGGGTGCGGAGACGAATTAAAAACCCATCCTGGGCAGCAGTTCCATAAAATAAACCGGGACAAGCATTTGCTTTAACTAACCAATTCACCGTTGTTTGTTCTCCATGCGACGCAGAGAAGTAGTTAGAAAATTAGTTGTCTATACTACCGATCAAAAGCTTGTAATTGGTATTCTGACTCGCAAGGAAAAAGGGAAGATGTACTCTTTTTACTTTTTACTTGATTACAGTTGCGGCACAGTACCAGAATTGCACTGGACTTTCCCAAAGACAAGTTTAAGGATTATACCACACAAATAAACCTTGACGATAGGCATATTTATCCGCTCCCTCTTCGATTTCAATACCTGCTACTGCTCCATATAATTGTTTGTGGTTATATTCGGGGAAAAATTGCCTAAATTCTGTTAGATTCTTGATTAATTCTTTGACATCATCTACACTTAAACTACTTTTGACTTCCACTACTAGCACATGATTTTCATTAGTTACTAACACATCAATTTCTAGGGTTTTACCGTCGAGACGTTTTCTGACTCTTTGACTAACTTGATGTACGGGAATATCACGATTTAAAGTCCCCATTTACCGCCAAGATTACCAATTTCTTTACTGAGTCTAGTAATTTGGCGATCAGTTTTTAAAGATTGTTCTTTGAGAATACGCTCGGTTTCTTGAAAGCGTCGCTCGGTTTCTAGTTTCTTGAAAGCGTCGCTCGGTTTCTTGAAAGCGTCGCTCGGTTTCTTGAAAGCATCTTTCTGTCTCTTTTTGAGCTTCTACTAATTCGGCTAATAATCTCCAAACATCATCGGCGGTAGTGGTCATAATTTTTCAGATAAATTAACTTGGCACTAACCCGATTATATCTTGTTTGAAGGATAGAGCCTGATGGCAGATAATGAAATAGTAGCGATTTTTTTTAATATGGCGGATCGCAATTGTCAGTCGAAATGGCTATCGATCATAGGAATTGGTGAAGATGGCTTAGAAGGGTTAAGTTCAGTGGGGCGAAGTCTGCTTTCTTTAGCATCAGTTATTGTCGGTGGTGAACGTCATCTGGCAATGTTACTCCCAGAGGATCAACGGCAAAAACTGCTCTGGACTTCTCCCATTCAAGACTCTGTTAACGAGATTATCCGCCTTCGTGGTCAATCCGTCTGTGTTTTGGCCAGTGGTGATCCCATGTGCTACGGAATTGGTGTCACCCTCACCCGTCAGATTCCCCTGGAGGAAATGACGATTATTCCCTCTCCTTCTAGCTTTAGTCTTGCCTGTAGTCGTTTGGGTTGGTCCCTGAGTGAAGTGGAAACTTTGAGTTTGTGCGGTCGGCCCCCTGCCTGCTTGAATGGGGTGCTGTATCCCGGCGCTAAACTGCTGGTACTGAGTGCCGATGCTCAGACTCCGGCAATCGCTGCTCGGCTGCTCAGGGAGGGAGGTTTTGGCGAAAGTTCCATCACGGTTTTAGAACATCTAGGGGGAACCCTGGAACGCCACATTCAAGGCATCGCCAACGATTGGCAGTTTACAGATCTGGCGGATTTAAATGTCATTGCCATTAGCTGCATCTCCTCCCATCCCCCTACCCTGGCACCGCGCCTTCCAGGACTGCCGGATTCTGCCTACCATCATGACGGACAGTTGACAAAAAGAGAAGTTCGTGCTGTCACTCTGAGTAGATTGGCTCCCCTACCCGGACAATTGCTCTGGGATGTGGGGGCAGGTTGTGGTTCCATTGCCATTGAGTGGCTGCGGAGCGATCGCCGTTGCCAGGGGATTGCGATCGAACATCATCCCACCAGATTACAATACATTGCCGATAATGCCGCCGCCCTGGGAACGCCCCACCTGCAAATCGTCGCCGGAATCGCACCGAGCGCCTTGGAAGATTTACCGCAACCGGACGCTATTTTTATTGGTGGCGGTATCACCACACCCCACCTACTGGAAACCTGTTGGTTAGCCCTGCGCCCCGGGGGTCGTCTTGTTGCCAACACTGTTACAATTGAAAGCGAATTAGTCCTCTTGCAATGGCATAGTAAATTAGGGGGGGAACTGCTGCGAATTGGCATTGAAAAAGCAGAACCAGTCGGTAAGTTTTTAGGTTGGAAAGCAATGGCTCCCGTAACCCAGTGGACTGTTCTGAAACCGAGATTGTAAATCCTTGATTTTCTCCTTGATCTCTCTTGCAAAAGTTGTAGATAGAACTTTTTTCGCTATTCTTTTCCTTTCTAATTAGTTAGGTGTTAAAAATTGTCAGATCCCCCTTAATAAGGATGGATCAAAGCCCCCCTTATCAGGGGGAGTGGCGGGGATCAAAGCCCCTTAATAAGGATGGATCAAAGCCCCCCTTATCAAGGGGGGTTGCGGGGATCAAAGCCCCTTAATAAGGATGGATCAAAGCCCCCCTTATCAAGGGGAGTTGCGGGGATCAAAGCCCCCCTTATCAAGGGGGGATTAAGGGGGGATCGAACCTAAAATCCATTTTTAATTTAATTAAAACCAGCTACTTAACTATATTATAAGTGATGTTGCCAGTGACTTACTCAAATTCTTCTAATTGCGATCACACTAATTCTAGGGGAAGTTTTAAAACTCTAGCAATTTGTTCGATAGTTAATCCTTCTTTGATTAATTCGGGAATGGTTTCTAATTTAGCTTGTTGATAAATATTAGACTGCTTTAATTCCTTTTCTGATAGCCCTGTACAGATATTACCCTTGTTAATTTGAATACTATTGATAACATTAGAAAAATTAGAATGATAATATCTTTGTAAACTAGATTTAATGTTAGCTTTGCTGACTTCCTCTCCTAATATTTCTGATAAGGTTTTCCATAATTTACCTGCTGTTTCCTTGATATATTTCTGAGAACGATGATTTTTTTGAGCGATTTCGGCGTATTTTTGATGATTGACAACTCCCTCTAAGATTTCATGCTGAAGATCGTCTAAATGCTCTCCTGTATGGGAGAAAACAAGCTCATCAATAGTTATTATAAAAGATTGAATATCGAATGAGTTCATAGGATGATTTTAAACAGGGAGTTAAGTCAGGATTGCTTGACATTATACCGCAAAATGCCAATTTAGTGTCTTTATATTTCTTTATGGGGCTTTTATGGGTCTTGAAAGTAAATTTTCGATTGCTTACACTGTGCAACTAACAGCAACGTCATCTCTGTGCGTGTGGGTACAGAAAAGAGTATGAACAATACTAAGAAATTGCGTTCGGCTTTACTTTCCAGTTTAACTATTATAGCCTCAATCGTTTTAGGACATACAGCACAAGCAGTAGATTTATATTCTTTATATTTTGAAGAGGAGCGTACTGAACTGCCGGGTACTCAACTTGATAAAGATAATATCTTGGACATTAATGTCACAGCTCAACAAAAGATTAAGTTTAAAATTTTTATTAACACGGCACCGCTGTTCGTTGTAAAAAAACTCAATTATAAAGTTGAGTACGATACAACCGAATTAACGTTTCAAGCAATATTGCCGGGTGATCCCCGTGTTGACAAACGTAGCGATATTGTGATAGAAAATCCTCCCTTACCCACAGCATCATTCACAGTTTCCACCCAAAATGGTCTCAATCTCAATATTCTCCCCAATCAGCAGCGAGTACACATAACTACCATCCAATTTCTTACGACCCAACAACCACTAAATGACGGAGAGTTTGATTTTAAAATAAGCGGTGCTGGTGGTAGACGTCAATCGGTATTTCAAATTCCCGAAGAAGATATACCCTTTAATATCTTTGCATACGGGCTAGGGGAGCATCAAAATGGACTCTTCCAGCAAGTTGAGGTTCAAACTCCCGAACCCACCTCAATTTTAGGACTCTTTTCTCTAGGAATTATTGGTGCTGGTGCAACCATAAAACGCCAAGTAAAACGCAATCATTCTATCGAAAAAGAAACCACAAAAATAGGTTAAATTGCCCGTTATCTGACGATCTCGCTCTTCGATCGCTTTGCGTTCGCCGAAAAAAGTACAAGGGTTTTGAGTATCTATTTCGATTTGTCAACGTTTGTTCCTCGGACTTTTTTGGAAAAAAAGCTCAAAACCCTTTTCTAGCAGAGCTTACATTTGTATTCAGCAAGTTCTACTTAAACGATTGACCGAATATTAAAATAAATCCCCATGGGAACCAGAGCGCACTAAAAAAAGATGGGTGTCTGTGATTTTATAAATTAAAAGCCAGTCTGGTTCTAGGTGACAATCCCTATATCCATTCCAGTTTCCCATCAAAGCGTGATCTTTGTATTTAGGTTCTAGTTCTTGCTTTTGAAGTAATTTATCAATGACATTTTTCAGTTTGGTCATATCTTTTCCCCGTTTTTGCAGTCGTTTAATATCTTTCTTAAAGCGATTTTCAAAAATGGGTAATAACATTAAATTCCTAGCTGCTGATACAGTTCAACTTGATCTTGGCAAACAGTTAAGTTTGTTTGCTCTTCAATATTCTGAATAGCTTGTTGAGTTTCTTCGTTAAAATCACTTATGGTATAAGTCCCTTCTGCAATTCGTCGTTCTTTTTCCGCTTCTTCTAAAAATTCAGCTAGGTGTTTTTTTAGATAGGTTGCCAGGCTATCTTGTTGTTCTTCAGAAAGCAGTGCAATTTGCTCGAAAGTTTCTTGAATTAATTTAGTCATTTGTATTGTACTCCGAAGTTCAGTTTTTGAGGAAAAAAATCAAGATAAGTAGGTAGGCGTTAAAAATTATCAGACACCCCCGTTATCAAGGGTAGGGTTGATTCATGAATCAACCCTACCTTATCAAGGGGATCGAACCTAAAATCCATTTTTAATTTAATTAAAACCAGCTACTTATAAATACTGCCCTAACACACCAAAAATAAAAGTTTTTGATGTGTTACCCTTGCTCAACCCACTACTTATAACAAAGCCATTTCTCCCACCACTTCCAAGCGGGTATAACTGCCGATTTTGAGGAATTTTTCCGAGAGAGATTCGGCCAAATTGGGAGTAATCCAGCCTAACTGTTTGAGAATTTGCAAAGCGGCGGCATATTTAGCCCGTTTGGAACCATCTAGGGCTTTAATTGCTAATCCTAAACCTTCACCGACGCGCCCGATACATTGAATACCTTCGGCACCGGCTTTACTGACGATTTCCCCTTGGCTAATCTGCATTAATTCCGTATCAAAAGCCCCTTCTCCTGCTACCATGCGGGGATGATAGGTCATAGCTCGGACGATTCTTTCTAAGTCTAAACGGTTGCCAGAGGCTAACTGGGCGTAGAGATGGGCCATTTGCCCTAACTGCATTGAATAGGTGGGCGCACCGCAGTCATCGTGGGCGCTGATTAATTCATCTCCCGGCATTCCCAATAATTCGGCAATTTTGCTTAAAATTAGCTTTTGTATCTGACTAGAACGCCGCAGATAGGTATTTAATGGCCAGCCACGCTGTTGACACACCGCTAACATCCCAGCGTGTTTACCAGAACAATTGTACTGCAAGCGACTGGGTTTACCGGACGGGAGGGGACATTGCAGGGCATTGGGATCGATATCGGCACGCCAGAGAATATTAAAGACTTGACGGGCGTGTTCCACTGTGCCTTGGTGAGAACTACAGATAATGGCTAGATCTTTATCGTTGAGATCGTAGCGTTCGAGGGTGCCGGTACTGATGACAGCCAGTGCTTGAAAAGGTTTTAGGGCCGAACGAATAAAGGCGCTAGTTTCGGCGCTGCCGGCGGTGGATAATACCCGGCCGCGGTCATCGCAAATAGCGGCCTCAACATTATGGACCGATTCAATAATACCTTCCCGGAGGAGATGAATTTCTAAGCGGTGGGTTGGTGTACGTTTTACCCTATTCATTCAGATTGGTTGCGGTTAGTGAGTGAAAAATAGCCAGAAAAGACCACTGATAGCGATAGTTGCCCCTAGAATCAGGGCGGTTTTTTGTAAACGCTGGAGAATGGGCTGGATTTGATAGGAGACGATTAAACGATCGCGGGTTAAAATAGCGGCGGTTTTTGTCCAGATTTGGCCATCATACCAGCCGGACTCCTCATAAAATACTTTCTCCGATTGCAAGCGGTCATAAACGTAGATCCAGCCTAGATACAAGCGCAATAACACCAATCCTACCAAAATTGTCGAGCCAAAAATCCCCGCACAGAAGAAGAGAAAAGGGGCTTTTTTGAGGGGAAAACTAGCAGCGGCAATCGGTCCGACAATTAACCATGTCCACAACCATAACCAGACAATTTTTTTTGTATAAGAAGCTACATCTAGCGTCGCCCAACGAAAAAACCAAGATTCTTTTAATTGTTCGTACTCGTTAACCGGCTGCTGTTCTTCCGGGACGGGACAGAAATCAAGGGAGGATTTCATGGATTCTACTCCTCTAAATGGTCGCTAGGTAGAGGAATCCGTTGAGCATGGCCCCAAAATGCTTCTAAATTATAAAATTCCCGCTCTTTTGGTAAAAAGATATGGACAATGATATCGCCATAATCCATCAGAATCCAGCTACCTTCGCTTTTTCCTTCCACTTGTCGGGGAGATTGTTGCCATTCTAGTTCCATAGCAGCTTCGATCGCATCCTCGATCGCTCGCACTTGAGTGGTAGAATAGCCAGTAATAATCAGAAAATAATCGGTTAAATAACAGATATCGGCGACTTTCAGGATGGCGATGTCCCCTGCTTTCTTGTCCTCGGCAGCGGTGACAATTGTCTCTAGAAATTGTTCGGTCTTGAGATTTTCGGCGATGGGGGTAATAATTCCAGTGGGATTGGTCATTCAGGTTGTGGTTATCCTTTGACTGAGGTGGTTGTAAGGGAGTCTTGAGATTATGTTAATCAATGGGTTTAGTTTTTGTTGGTTGTTCTTTAACAATTTGTAACGCCCAGTTGCGGGTTAGCACGGTGCGGGGATGAATGGGACAATGGCTACTTAAAAGATATTTTAGGGAATAATCGCAGGTTTGTTGAAGGCTTTTATGGAGATTTTGATAGCTGAGTTGTCGTAGGGCGTTTAATTCGGGTGTATCGCCGCGATTGGGTTCCAAGGCATCGGCAATAAAGACTATACAGCTAAGATCGCTCATATTGGGTTGACCGAGGGTATGATTGCGAATTGCTTCGAGAATTTCCTCATCGGTAACGTTAAATTCTTTTTTGGCGACAATTGCACTCACGTCGGCGTGGAGTAAGTGGGGATGGGATAAACAGATACTATCCACCTCTATTCCCGCCGATTCCGCCATTTTTAGCAGTTTTTTGGGCTTGAAAAATTTAGCCAGATCGTGCATTAGCCCCGCTTGCCCTGCTTGGACGGGATCGAGATCGTGATGACGAGCTAAATCAATACACATGGTCTCCACACCGAGAATATGTCGCAGACGGTGTTCGTTGACGTTTTCTTTTAACCAGTCGATAACTTGCTGTCGCATCTTTTTTTTGCCCTTGTGGAACCCCAAAACGATTGTAACAATTACTATACAATTTTGCCTATCACTCCCGGGTTCGATCTTTACCAATCATCCTCGCGACTAGCTTCTAAAACTTCTTCTTGTTGCCAATCATCCTGAAAAGGTTGTACCACTTTACCGATCGCATCGGCCACAAAAGACTTAATAAATTCTTCCTTGCGACTAAGTTGAAATTGTCTTTGTACCACTTCCGTCATACCACCATCACCCCAGTCTTGATCGTGACGGAAATATTCAATAAAACTTTTGCCAGCAATGCGGGTTAAATAGGCAGCACTGACCCCTTGAATTGCTTTACCGACTATATAGGTAGTAAAATTTAATTGTAGGATTCTGGCTAATAATTCTACCGCGCCTTTCACTACTCCCAAACTAACTAGAGTTTTGCCCAAAGATAGAGCCAATTCCTTGCCTCGATCGCTGTTAATTTCACAGCCATAAACTTGACCAATTTCCCTAACCATTTGAGCATTAACCGCCGCCGTTGCTAACAGATCGAACACTGGTAAGGGAGTCACGGCAATCACTCCCGCACCGATCCACTGATAGCGATCGATAATTTTATCAGCTTGGCGACGACGTTGGCGATCGATAATTTTCCTGGCTTCTTCTCCTAATCTTTGGGATTGTAAGAGGATATTATCCGCCACTAAATCCTCCCCTTCGGCCCGTAAAACTGAAGCCAAACGTTTAATTAAAGCTAAAATATCTGGTTCTGGTGTGATGATTTGTCCACCGGTTAACTGTACTGGTTGGGGATTAGCGGTGACGGCAATAATATCGGCGGAAAGAATCACTCCTTTTAGACGTTCTCGTAATTGTTTTAAAATAATGTCTCGATCTTCATCGCTATAGAGATCAATTTTATTAAAGACTAAGAGAGAACGTTTACCAATATCAATTAAGCGCAATAAAGGGGCGTATTCCGATTGTCGAATATCGTTATCAATGACAAATAAAAGTAAATCTGCTTCCGTGGCTAATTGTCGCGCTAACTGTTCCCTTTGACCTCCGGCTGCACCAATTTCGAGAATGCCGGGGGTATCGGTAATTTGAATTTCCCGATTCACACCTTTCATTTTTAAACTATAGGTTTCCCCTTTTTCCGTGGTTCCCATGGTTGCCTCCACATTGCCCACCATTTGACCGATGAGGGCGTTAATTAGGGAGGTTTTTCCCGCCGATCCTGTGCCGAAAACAATGATTTTAACTTCTTTTCTAACTAAACTTCGCTCAATTTCTTGGGAACGCTTAATAAAAACCTGTTGGGTTACTTTATCTTGAATTTGCTCCACTTGTTGCCGGATAGCTTTTAAGGTTTCCCCAGCGGCCTCGGTTTTTTCTACTGGTAATTTTAGGGGTGGACGGGAGGAAGAGCGCAACCCGCGGCGACTTTTTTGCTGCTGGGGCAGCAGATAAAAGTAGTAGAAAAGGACGTAGATTAGCAAGCCCAGCAGTCCGATAATGAGCAAAAGCAGAATATTAGCTAAGATAGGAGCGGTAAAGGCGATCTGGATGTAAAGACGATAGATAGAGTTGACTAACCACAACATTAATCCGAAAATAAAGCTCAGACCAATGATTAAAGCGGCAAGACGGGGTAATTTCATCGAAAATTTGGGTCTGAAACCCCGCCGTTTTACGGCGGCTTTACCGTTAAATACTAGCGCATTTACACGATATATTCTAGAATGTGAGGTATGGAAAAAGCCTATTCGTTTCGAT
>SFBI01000003.1 GCA_007095845.1 Microcystis aeruginosa Ma_MB_S_20031200_S102 | reverse complement strand
TCAAAACTCCGTGGCTTTCTGGAGAGTTGGTAATTGGTTATTATGGCAACTTCACCTCGTTTTCAGCAAAATTCAAGCCTGTGGAATTATTCCTCTTTCTGACTTTTAAAGCCATTATCCCATTAAAAACTGATTGGGTATCCCTACCAATTTCTTGACCGATAGTTAATACTAAATCTGGTTATTAAAGACTGATTATTTATTCCCCTTTTTGCCTTTTGTGAGCAGAAAACGGGTCTCTCCGAGAAACCCGTTTTCTGAGCGTTAATATCGCCAAAAAATCTCCCCTTTTTACTGGAAATAAAAAGGGGAGAAAATATTAGATAGCTTTAGGATTCAGTCATCCATTCCGTATGGAAAAACTCACCTCTGGGTTTATCGGTACGTTCGTAGGTATGAGCGCCAAAATAATCCCGTTGTGCTTGGGTGAGATTTTGCGGTAAATTGGCCCGACGATAACTATCAAAATAGTCCAAAGAAGAACTAAAAGCCGGGACAGGAATTCCCAACTTATTAGCTAAGACTAACACCTCACGCCATGCCTCTTGGCGATCGAGGATACTTTGCTTAAATTCCGGTGCTAACAACAAATTCGGCAGCCCCGGATTTTCCGCAAAAGCTTTGCGAATTTTATCCAAGAAACCGGCCCGAATAATACAGCCGCCCTTCCAAATCCGGGCCGATTCCGGCAAACTGATATTATAGTTAAACTCCTGAGAAGCTTTAGCGATTAAAGCCATACCCTGGGCATAGGAACACATTTTCGAGCAGTAAAGAGCATCACGCACCTTATCCACAAATAGTGCCGCATCCCCCGGATAGGTTTCCCCGGGTCCTGGTAACTCTTTGGCGGCGGCCACCCGTTCATCCTTATAAGCGGACATCACGCGAGCATTAACCGCAGCATAAATGGTCGGAATTGGCACCCCCAACTCCAAGGAACTTAACACAGTCCAGCGTCCTGTTCCCTTTTGTCCCGCCGAATCCAAGATTAAATCTATCAGATGATGACCAGTTTCCGGGTCAACGTACTTAAAGATATCGGCGGTAATTTCAATTAAATAAGAATTAAGCTCATCGGTGCGGTTCCACTCGGTGAAAGTTTCCTGTAACTGCTGGTTGCTTAGTCCTAGACCATTTTTCAGCACATCGTAGGCTTCCGCAATTAACTGCATATCGCCGTACTCGATGCCATTGTGAACCATTTTCACATAATGGCCTGCACCACCAGATCCCACATAGGTAACACAGGGACCATCATCGACTTGAGCGGCAATTTTAATTAAAATCGGCTCTAATTCCCGATAGGCGAACTCTGTACCCCCCGGCATCAGGGAAGGACCGTGCAGAGCGCCTTCTTCGCCACCACTGACCCCCATGCCGACAAAACCGAGTTTAGTGGTCGATTCTAGGTCGCGGGTGCGTCTTTCCGTGTCCTCGTAGAGGGAGTTACCGCCATCGATAATCATATCTCCTTCTTCGAGAAGGGGTTTTAATTGTTCGATCACGGCATCCACCGGCGGGCCAGCTTTTACCATGACCAGAATTTTGCGGGGACGCTCTAAAATTTGGACGAATTCTTCTAAACTATAGGCCGCCTTGACATCTTTGCCGACGGCGCGAGTTTCCATAAATTCTTTAGTTTTGCTGGCGGTGCGATTGTAAACAGCGATGGGAAAACCCCGACTCTCCACATTGAGAGCGAGATTTTCTCCCATTACAGCTAGTCCGATAACACCGAAGGTACGTTTAGTCATAGAAATTCAGTCTCGGCTGATGCGTTCTTCTTCCCCTTTTAGCGCCTACTTTCCCTAAGATAGCTAAACTTTCCCTATTTCTTAAGCCTTGACTAATCAGTGATCAGTGATCAGTAATCAGTAATCAGTGATCAGATTTGGGTTTTCAGTGACCAGCATTAAGTGAGGAGTGTTACAGCGTTTCTCCTCAAGATGAAGTGTAACCTAATTTGGTATCATCCCCGGACGACTGGCTACTGTTGCCCGTTCCCTAAAACCAGAGACTTCCTACCTCACTATTAAGATAACTGCTATAAATGGCATTCACTGATGACTGAAAAACCCCCAAGCGCAGAAAAATTAATGCTAATGTTAAATTAAATTAAGAAAATCCTCATTCTTCTTATATGCAGTTAACTTGGCTTGATAGTAATTCTTGGTTAATCGAAATCGGGGGAAAACGCCTGCTTCTCGATCCTTGGTTGGTAGGTTCCCTGACTTTTAGTAATTTAACTTGGCTATTTGAGGGCAAAAAAACCGCTAATCATGCCATTCCCGAAAATATCGATCTGATTCTTCTCTCCCAAGGTTTGGAAGATCACGCTCATCCTCCTACTTTACAGGTACTCGATCGCCAAATTCCCGTGGTAGCTTCTCCAAATGCCGAAAAAGTGGTTCGAGCGCTCAATTATACCCATCGCATCCCTTTAACCCACGGTGCTAGTTATATCTTTGACAATGCGATCGAAATTACTGCCGTTCCCGGTTCTCCAATCGGGCCGACTCTGGTGGAAAATGGTTATGTTATCAAGGAATTAGCGACAAATCAGAGTATCTACTACGAACCCCACGGTTATCATTCTCCTAGCCTCGATTCTCTTGGTAGAATCTCCGTGATTATTACTCCTTTGATTGACTTAAAAATACCTTTCCTCGGACCGGTAATCAAAGGACAAGAAAGCGCCTTAGCAGTCTGTCAACGCTTGCAGCCTCAATATATTATTTCTACGGCTGCCGGTGGTGATATCGAGTTTAAAGGATTATTGATGGCGGTGTTAAGCGCTGGGGGTAGTCCCGAATCTTTTCAAGAATTATTAACATCCCATGACTTGCCGACAAAGGTAATTGATCCTCGTCCTTGGCAACCTTTTACAGTGGAATTAGGCGAGTGCGTCCCTGGTTTGAGCTAATCTAAGTTAAGGGAAGAATAGAAAAAAGTTAAAACTTTCTTCCCGATTTTTATCTAAAAAAGTAGAATTTTTGTTATAAGTAGATAGGTATTAAAAACTTTCAGATACCCCCGCCTATCGGCACCCCCCTTATCAAGGGGGGCAGGGGGGATCGAACCTACAAATCCATTTCTAATTTAATTATAACCAGCTACTTATCTTTGCTGGCTACAGATGACATTAATTGTTTGAAAAAACTGGCTCTCTTGAATATTGGATGTAAAATGGGTAAAACCCCACACCCCACACCCTGCCCCCAGGAAAACCTTTTTCAGCAAACCCTAATTAAAAGTGGCTCTTCTCTGCTAAATTATCTATGAATCAGTTGCCCTTATTTTCTCAGTTAAAATCAGTGCGAGACTTTTATCAACCTGATGCCGAAATAATTCTTTGTCAAGGAGATAGCAATAATTTTATCAAGACTATACCAGATAATTCTGTGAGCTTGATTATTACTTCTCCTCCCTACAATTTAGGAAAAGACTACGAAAAAAAAATCTCTTTGGATACTTATCTGGAAACCCAAACCAAAATTCTGCGAGAATTCTCTAGGATATTGCAAGATAATGGTAGTATTTGCTGGCAGGTGGGAAATTTTGTTCAAGAGGGTGAAGTTTATCCTTTAGATATTTTTTATTATCAGCTATTTAAACAAATGGGTTTCTTTTTAAGAAATAGAATTGTCTGGCATTTTGGCCATGGATTACATACCTCTAAAAGATTTTCTGGCAGGTATGAAACTATTTTGTGGTTGACAAAAACCGATAAATATACCTTTAATCTTGATCCAGTGAGAATCCCCGCTAAATACCCCGGTAAGCGTCATTTTAAAGGTAAAAATATCGGTAAACCCTCTGGTAATCCTTTAGGGAAAAATCCCAGCGATGTTTGGGAGTTTTTGGCACAAGAATGGGATGAGTTACTGTGGGATATTCCTAACGTTAAATCTAATCATCCAGAGAAAACTATCCATCCTTGTCAATATCCAATCGAATTAGTAGAAAGATGTGTTTTAGCCTTGACAAATGAGGGGGATTGGGTTTTTGATCCCTTTGCTGGAGTCGGAACTTCTCTGATTGCTAGTATTATGCACAATCGTCGAGTGATGGGGAGTGAAAAAGAAGCAGAATATGTGAAAATTGCCAGGGAAAGAATCGCCGCTTATTTACAAGGAAATCTCAAAATTCGTCCTTTAGGAAAACCTATTCATCAGCCTAATGGTAAGGAAAAAGTTGCTCAAATTCCCGAAGAATGGCACAATAATATATAGGAAGTAATACTGAATCTCCCCCCCAGGTAGATGGATTCATGAATCCATCTACTATGAGTTGATGCTAAATCTGGTTATTAAAAACTGATTATTTATTCCCCCTGTAGAAAACGGGTTTCTCGGAGAAACCCGTTTTCTGTGCGTTACTCAACGGATTTAGTATAACTCATCTGACAATGATTGATCAGTTTTTTGTCACCATTTTTAGAGAAAACTTTGCAGAATTGTGGCGGTTTCTTGTCCAGTTTTTTCCCAACTAAAAAGCTCGGCGCGTTGGCGACTCAAGGATTTTAATTTTAGGCGTAATTGTTCATTGCTGGCGATTTGCTGCATTGCCTCCCTCATCTCATCAATACTATAGGGATTAATTAAAATTGCCGCATCTCCTGTGACTTCTGGGAGTGAGGAAAGATTAGAAGTAATTACAGGAGTTCCACAGGCGATCGCTTCTAGTACAGGTAATCCGAAACCTTCCCAAAGGGAGGGATAAACTAAAGCAGTTGCTTGGTTTAAAAGTTGCGGCAATTCTTCATAGGAAACATAGTTTAAAAATTGCACTCGTTGAGAGATTGATAATGCTTCTACCTGTTGCTGTAGAGCCGGGGTAAAACGGGGGTCAAATTGACCGACAATTAATAATTGATATTCGGAATCGATTTGGGAAAAAGCAGTAATTAAACGAGCGAGATTTTTATGAGGATCATAACGACCAAGATAGAGAAAATAGGGACGAGTCGCCAGATTTAGACGACGAAAATTATCAGAATCATATCCAGAAAGAATCACGGTTATTTTGTCAAAAGATATGTTAAAAAACTTATTAATATCGGAGGCAGTTGCTTGGGAGACAGCGATAATATGTGTGGCTTTTTTCAGGACTTGGGGTAAATAGTATTTATTATAAAAAGTTAGGGGAGAAAATTTCGGGAATCGCAGGGGAATTAAATCATGAACTGTGACAATATAGCGGCAATTTCGATAAATAGGTGCTTCGGGAATAGGGGTAAATAGCAGGGAAGACTTTAATTGTTGATAGGTTAGATAGAGTTGGGTTTCTGTCCAAATTAAGCGCTTAATATTGCCTTTAGTTCCCTGTTCTTGGGTGAGGTTTGCCGACACAGGATAGGTGTTAAAATCTGGGTAAGTATTAGAAGTGATTAGGGTAGGATTTAAGTTAGCTAATTGGGGAATGAGATTTTTAGTATAGGTAGTCAATCCAGTATATTTAGTACCCAGAAAAGCGAGATTAATTAATAATTGATGATTTTTATTCATAGATATTTGCTAGTTAAGTAGGTAGTTGTTAAAAGTTGTCAGACACCCCCCTTATCAAGGGGGGATTAAGGGGGGATCCATCTTCAACTTAATTATAACTACTTACTTATTATAAAAGAGAACGATAAGCTTTTATAGTAGCTTGTGCGGTTTTTTGCCAAGAGAATTTTACTGCTTGTTTTTTTCCTTTAGTGATTAAGTCTTGACGGAGAGAGGTATCACTAATCACCTGATAGATTGCCGCAGCAATTTCTAGGGGATTATCGGGATTAATTAATATTGCCGAGTCTCCGGTGACTTCCGGTAAGGATGCAGTATTAGCAGTTACCACAGGACAACCTAAAGTCATCGCTTCTAAAACCGGTAATCCAAAACCTTCATAAAAAGAAGGATAGACAAAAACATCGGCTTTTTGATAATAATCCGCAACTAAGTCATCAGCAAGATAATCAAGATGTTGGATACTATCTCGGAAGGGAGACTGAGATATTTTATCGAAAATTGGTTGATACTTCCATCCTTTTTTGCCAATCAGAATCAGATTATGGTCTAATTTATACCTGTCCTTGAGATAGTTAAAAGCGGTGATAAGATTAATAATATTTTTTCGTGGTTCTAGGGTACTAACAAATAGTAAATAGGGTTTAGTGATGGTTAGAGATGAGGGAGTATTGGGGAGGGAAGAATAACGACTTGCGAGGGGAGTAACAAAAATTTTCTCTGGGGTTACATCTAAATATTCGATAATATCTCGTTTGGTACTTGCAGAGTTAGCAATAACTAAATCTGTCCATTGTAGAGATTGTTTAATCCGTTGGGTGTAGGTTTTGACAATCCCCGTGACAAACTCAGGATATTTAATAAAAGTAACATCATGAATAGTCATAACTTTACGACTCTGACGACAAGGATACACCACATGATCCAATCCGTGGAGAATATCGGGAGAATCAAGAAAGTTTTCTAGATAGGGAATTAGAGGATTAGGAAATCTGGTTAAGATATTGCTAAGACTGACGGGAATTGGTAAACATTTAACCTCTGGATAGGATTGCAGTTTTTCAGGAATAGAAAGATTACCCCGCAGCCAGTTTTTTACCGATGGTTGAAAACAGAGGGAGAGGGAAAAGTTTTCTTGGTTTTGTAATTTAGCTAATTCGGCAATCAAGTGATAAGCATATAATCCAATTCCACTAGGATTTTGTCTTATCGGTGTACCATCAACTAAAATTTTAAGCATTTGCGGTTAGATGAGATTGACGGGATAGATATTTTTAAAATTACAGATTCAATTGTCAATTTTGCTCGGTTAGGAGAAGATTAAAATTGGCAATAAACTCCACTCTAATAGTTAATCTTATCCTATAACGTCCCTAAATAGCGGCCTTTTTGGCTAGGTTACGGCGAATACTTATATTTATCGGGCAATTTTTTCGATTATTGTCCCACCCTACGACTATGATTGTCAACGGGTACTTATCAGCTATGAATCTCCTTGACGAAAAACGCTATAATTAGTTATAATCACGGAAGAATGGCTTCCTCGTGCTTGTGCTGATCGGAAAAAGTCATCTCAGGGATGAAGTAGTCCCCCAGAGAAAAACTAATATCTGGTAATGCCGAAAAATCTTGATTAACTAATGTTTTTACTATGTTTAATCCCTTAGTATCTTTTAAATCCTTAGAAGGCCATGAAGGTGAAGTTAAATGTCTAACTTTTTCCCAAGATGGTAAACTTTTGGCTAGTGGAGATAACGAGTTAACTGTTATTGTTTGGGATTGGCAAAAAAATCAAAAGTTTATTTTACAAGGACATGAAAAAGCTGGTTGGTGGGATAAGGGAGTTAACTCTGTTGCTTTTAGTCCCTGTCAAGGATTTTTGGTTAGTGGAGGAGATGATCAAACCGTAAGAATTTGGTCACTGGAAACTAAAAAATTAATCTCTACCTTAACGGGACACCAAGATAAAGTTACAGCAGTAAGTACCTAGGCAAAATTAATTACACATATCTAACCCCGCTCTTGCCTCTTGCCTCTTGCCTCTTGCCTATCTTCACTAGGAAATTAATTTTGCACGACTACTTAGCTGTTCATCCCGATGGGGAAATTATTGCTAGTGGTAGTGAAGATAAAACGGTAAAAATATGGTCAGTAAAAACTGGAGACATTCTTGCCACATTACAAGGTCATAGCGATAAAGTCCTAACAGTTAAATTTAGTCAAAATGGTCAACTTTTAGCCAGTGGTGGCGGCGAAAATGACAAAACGGTAATTATTTGGAATCTGGGAGAAAAAAGCAGTATTACCTTAAAAGGTCATTCCGATTGGTTTGGGGGTGTTTTATCGGTAGATTTCGGCAGTAATAACAAATTTTTAGCCAGTGGCAGCAAAGACAAAACCATTAAAATCTGGGATATTAAAAGAGGTACAGAGGTAAAAACTCTCAGCGAACATAGTGATCATATCAATTCAGTGAGTGTTAGTCCTAATAATCAACTATTAGCTAGTGGTAGTGATGATAAAAGCTTAAAATTATGGGATTTAAAAGCCGGAAAAGCCATTATTTCTATTCCCCATCCCCAGAAAATCTATTCCGTTTGTTTCAGTCCCGATGGTAATTATATCGCCACGGCCTGCCAAGATAAAATCGTTAGAGTTTATGGTACTTCCGAACTACAATCTTTAGCAAGTTGAACAATCTTTGAGCGCACCGGATGCTTATCGGTGTCTAATTATCCACTAGAGATCGCTGCCGGTCTGTTCCTCTCGGAAGTAAAGCTGATATAATTGACAGCTAGGCTGGGCTAGATCGCCTTTTAACCGAATTAAACCCATACTTTCCAGTTTATAGGCAGTAATCGGTTCTAATCGCGCTCCCTTATCGGAAGAATTAACCACTTCCCCCATCCCTGTCAATAATTCCGGCTGTTTTTGCAGATTATCCCAGTGATGACGCAGGTGTGCCGCATAAATTCCCCCTTGGGTAGCAGCATTAGGGAGAATATTTTTTTCCCCGCGCACCTGCGCTTCCAGGGCCAAACGGCTAAGATAGGGATGACCAGCAACTAGAGCGATTAAATCCCCGATAAAACGCTGATTATCGTCATTTTTAGGCAATCCGTAGCTACTAGCCAAGTTTTCCAATTGTTCGAGGCTAAAACCGGGTAATTTAATCGCGCGACCGACATTAAAGGGAGATTGATTAGCGTCCAATTGAATATAGATTTCCGTGGAATTAGCAATCGCTAACCGCAAATTCTGCCAGATTTCCAAATTATTAGCTTCTTCGTGCCAACAGCGCAAAAGCGGCAGAAAATCCCTAGCGATGTCGGGATACTCGAAAATTCTGTCTAAATTATCTAGGGCCAAAAAAACAGGCCCGTTAATCTGTTCCAAAAGATAGGACTGAAAATAGGTTTGACAACTGATTAAACTGCCAAATAGTTCCTCATCCCAATATTCATCCAATTGAGGCTTTAAACCCAATTCTCGGCTGACATTTGCCGAAAACCAGCGACAAAATCGGTCTAAACTGGCAAACATCGCCTTTTCTGCCACTTGACAATTAATATAAACTGTGCTGTGTCCCCAACTATCTGCCTGAGCGAGCAGGTGTTTAAGCAGAGAAGTTTTACCAGTCTTTTCGGGGGATTTAATGCGAATGAGTGACCCCGGGCGATTAATTTCTTGATAACAGTCGCTTTCGACGGGAGGGCGGCTAATATAAGTATCTATAACTGATTTTTCTGCTAGTATCGGGGTGGGTTGATTTCTCCATTGAGGATATTTGATATCTTTGAACCATTCTCGGAGGATTTGGAACTTACCCGGCCCTTTACTGCCTAATTCGAGTTCGGGACAGCCATTATCTTTATCTCCCGAGAAATAGCTATAGATTTTAGTCATCTGTTTTTTATAGGTTTCATGGCTGGCAGCCTCGGCCATTTCCCAAATTTCCTCATCCGGTTTGCGCCAATTTTCGTAGGCAAAACGAACTAAAAAAATCTCCTTTAATTTGCCTTGAACACCGTATTCTCTAGCTAGATGTTTGAGAAACTCGTCCCATCCCTGTGGTTTCATCCCGTTCTACTTTATTCTACTTATATTCCCTTTTTTTCCATGTTAACCCCTTTTTCCCTCTTGGCAATGGGACTGACATCCGAGCGGAAAAGCCCTATGGTAAAAATAGGTCAATTACCTGATGGTGTCTAAGGGAGTAAAACCATGAAAATCTCGTTAACCTTGTTTGTTCTGGCCTCCTTGCTGTTAGGTTCAATTCCTCACACTTTAGCGGTTAATAGTCAAGATAACCATTTTGACCGTTCCTCTTCGCCGCTAATTTTACAAAACCGTGACTGTAAGGGTGATAAGGACGATAATTGCAATTAGTCCTGATTATCTCGGTTAAGGTTGTTAGTCTATATCCCGCACCGATGAAAAAATCGTGGTCGGGATTTTTTTTATGAAATCGCCTGTAATTCCTCTAAACGTGCTAAAACTTCCGCACTGTGAATGGCAGGATTTACCCCTAAATAAATCTCTTTTAAAATCCCATCGGGATCAATAAGATAGGTATGACGCAGGGAAACATAACCCATCCAAGAACCATAAGCTTTACTAACATCTCCGGTAGTATCTGCCAGCAAAGGAAATTTTAAACCCTCCGAGTCACAAAATTCCGCATGAGAATCGACATCATCGGCACTTACCCCTAAAACTTGCGTATTTTTAGCCATGTATTTCGGCAAATCCTGCTGAAAACGCCGCGCTTCTAGGGTACAGCCGGGGGTAAAATCCTTGGGATAAAAATACAAAACTACCCACTTACCCCGATAGTCCGATAGGGAAATATTTCCTTCTCCCGTGTTAGTCGGTAGGGTAAAATCGGGTGCCGGTTGATTTAAAGGGGGTTGGGGGCCACCTAATGCGTTAGCATCGGGAATAAGGGCAAAAAATGCCAGAATTACTGCAATTAAAAAACTCAACAGTTGACGACGAGACATAATCAGTTATCAGTTATCAGTTATCAGTTATCAGTTATCAGTTATCAGTTATCAGTTATCAGTTATCAGTTATCAGTTATCAGTTATCAGTTATCAGTTATCAGTTATCAGTTATCAGTT
>SFBI01000029.1 GCA_007095845.1 Microcystis aeruginosa Ma_MB_S_20031200_S102 | reverse complement strand
TTAACCAGTTTGTGCCTTAAACCTTTTCCTGTATGGGTTTCAGCTATTTTTGGGTGTAGGCTCTCTCATCGAATTTTATTTTAAGTTAATTATTTGCATAACAGTTACCGAAGAGCCACCTAAAAGCGTATTAGCAATGTCTCTTGATTCTTGATCACTATCCGCTAAACTATCGGCTACAGCTAATAATAAAGCACGATAAAATTCCGTGGAACTTTCCCCAGGAATACCGCTAATATAAAGCAATAACATTTTTTCATTTAATTGGTTAACTTCCTGTTGTAACTGGTTAAGTAAATTAAAAATCAAAGCAGTTTTACCAATACCCCAAGCTCCCCTAACTAGGATATTACGTCCTTCATAGAGGGTCGGAATAACGACATCTAAAACTTGATCTCGTCCATAAAAAATCTTTGCTAATTTTTTGCGATCATCGGGGGGAGTTGCTCGAAAAGGATTTTCTATAAGTCCCCATCTTTTGAGAGTTGATTGATAACGGCTGAGTCTTGACATTTTTTACGCAGATTGTAGAATTTTTAGTAGATAATTAATTTCCTCTAGTCGTTCTGAATTATTTTTTTCTTGATAATATGTTTGTGCCTCTTTTAAATGACTACAAGCTTGGGAAATCTTGCCAATTTGTATTTCTAGATTGCCCAGTGCAGTTGTCACAGAAGCCACATTATCTTGATCACCCAAACGACGGAATAGACGTAAAGAATCTTTAAAATAAAGTCTTGCCTGTTCGAGCCTACCAGTGCGATGATAGAGACGGGCAAGTTCCAATAAAATTGGAGCCAAACTACTAATATCCTTTTGTTTTTGATAAAGTTGCTGACAATTTTCTAAGTGTTCAATAGCTTCTGTATAATATCCGCCCTCAAATAAAGCTTTTCCTAATTGATAGGAATAGTTAAAATATAAGGTTTTGTTTTCGGTTTTTTCAATAATTTCTCCAGCTTGTTTATAAGAGTTAATTGCTTGTTGAATGTCTGCCACTTTACCAAGAAGTTTAAATCGTTCTCTGAGAGTATTGGCTAAATTATATTGTGTCTCTGCCCAATCTCCTGGAAAGGCTTGACGGGTATAAATTTGTAAGGCTTCTTGATAACAGACAATTGCATTTTCGATATTCTCGGCTTTATTGCCTCTAATTCGTTCACTGTAAGCATTGCCTAAATTATTTTGAGTAGTTGCCCAGTCAAGAGGAAAGGCATCAAAAGTACGAATTTTTAACGCTTCTTGATAACAGAAAATTGCGGTTTCTATATTCTCTACTATGTCTCCTTGTATTCTGTTTTTGTAAGCAGACCCCAGATTATTTTGTGTTACTGCCCAATCTTGAGGAAAAGCATCACGGGTACAGACTTCTAAAGACTGGTTTAATGCTGCTATAGCTAACTCTAAATTTTCTGCCCTTTCCTCTCTGATGCGTTGACTATAAGCAGCACCCAGATTATTTTGTGTCCTTGCCCATTCATAAGGAAAAGCATCACGGGTATAGACTTCTAAAGACAGGTTATAAGCAACAATAGCTAACTCTAGATTATCTGCTCTTTCCCCTCTAATACGATCACTATAAGCAGTCCCTAGATTATTTTGTATCACTGCCCAATCTTCAGGAAAAGCATCACGGGTACAGACTTCTAAAGACTGGTTATAAGCAACAATAGCTAACTCTAAATTTTCTGCCCTTTCCCCTCTGATGCGCTTATTATAAGCATTCCCCAGATTATTTTGTACGCTTGCCCATTCATAAGGAAAAGCATCACGGGTTCTTACTTCTAAAACCGTTTGATAGCCTGTAATAGCGATTTCTAGATTATTAGCCCGACTTCCCAAGGGAAAATTTTGGATATCAACACATAAATTCTGAATCACCCCGACAATACCCGCCACTTCTTCTGGTTTCCCTTGAGAAAACACATTTCTAGCCCATTGTTGCAACAGTTGGGCAAAGGTATCATCTAACAGATGTTGACCGCGTTGTAGGATAGGATAAACCACCGTATAAACCACCGCAGGATCGCTATTACTCTCCCATTCTGCTTGTAAGACTTCTGATAAAAACTCCTTATATTCCTCTATACTTCCCGCTTGAAGGTTGAGAAACTGCCCCAATTGTTGCACCATATCGCGTAACCAAGATGATGTGATGGACTATGATTTTTTCGACAGACCGACCCTATGAATATACTAATTAAAAAAAGGTGGGTTAAGTCCCACCTTGATAACTGATTAGGATTTTTGGCTAAAATAGGCCTCTAGCGCCTCATTGATGATTTGATTCATCGGCCGTTTTTCCGTTTCCGAAGCTTCCTTGAGACGGACAAACATATCATCGGGGACGCTGACACGGTTTTGATTTTTACGCACGCGTTTGGGTTTTGATTCAGTGGTAGTAGTTTCGGTCATTTTAGGTGTGTAGGTGGCTGAAAATGCTTGTAAAGCAGGGAAATTGACTCGGTGACAGAATTCTCCGAAGGTTTCGTTATTTTGTTGATCCTGTTGGAAGTAAACGAAAATCGGTTCTAAGACCTTTTCTAGATCATCGATCGCCATTTTATCCAAATAGGGGCGCGCTAGTCGAGTTTGATCGGCTGTTCCCCCCAACCAGAGTTGGTAGGAATTGGGAGCGCTACCCACAAATCCTAATTCTGCCATATAGGGACGCGCGCAGCCATTGGGACATCCTGTCATGCGGATGACAAATTCCTCTTTGCTTAATCCTAAACGATTAAGCAGGGTGCGAATGCGTTCAATCACGCTGGGTAAAATTCTTTCTGACTCGGTAATCGCTAATCCACAGGTGGGCCAAGCGGGACAGGCCATGGAATAACGGGTTAAAGGGTCAATTTCGGCGGGATTGGTGATAATTCCGTGTTCTTTCAGGATCGCCTCGATCGCTTGCTGATCCTTGGGTTCAATTTCGTAGAGAATGATATTATGGTTAGCCGTCAAGCGCATGGGTAGCTCAAAACGCTCGATAATCACTTTTAAGGCGGTTTTTAGCTGAAAACTGCCTTCATTTTTGACCCGGCCATTTTCTACATGAAGACCAAAAAATAATTTTCCATCTCCCTGTTCATTCCATCCCAAAAAGTCTTGATATTCCCAATCGGGGAGGGGTTGGTAGGGGGCAATTTTTTGGCCGAAATAACCCTCAACAGTGCTGCGGAATTTTTCTACTCCCCATTCTTCGAGGATATATTTCATTCTCGCATGACGACGATCGCCGCGATCGCCGTAATCCCGTTGGGTTGCCACGATCGCTTTTACTAGATCATATACCTCCTCTTTGCTCACATAACCGATCGCATCGGCCATTCTGGGGAAAGTTTCTTCCTTATTGTGGGTTCTTCCCAGTCCACCCCCCGCAAGGACGTTAAAACCCTGTAATTGACCGTTTGCGTCGGTAATCACCACTAAACCGATGTCATTGGTGTAGATATCGATGGAGTTGTCTCCCGGCACGGTGACACCCATCTTGAACTTACGGGGCATATAATGTTGACCGTAGATCGGTTCGATCGGATCGTTTTTGTTGATGCCATTTGTATCTTTTTGTCTCGATGCCTTGACTTCTGGCGCTTCTTCTGCACTGATCACTTTTTCGCCATCGAGCCAAATTTCGTAGTAAGCTCCAGTTTGGGGAGTGAGCAAATCGGCGATATTATTGGCATATTCCCAAGCATAGCCGTATTCAGGGCGATTTTTGTAGGGGGCTGGCGGTGCAGTGACATTGCGGTTAACATCACCACAGGCCGCTAAAGTGGATCCCATACTGCGGATAATTTCCCCGAGGGTAGCTTTGAGATTTTTCTTTAAAATACCGTGTAATTGGAAGCCTTGGCGGGTTGTCACCCGTAAAGTGCCGTTACCGTAACGATCGGACAAACTATCGAGGGTAAGATATAGTTGCGCGGGGATAAAACCCCCCGGACTGCGGGTACGCAACATCATTTGATAGTCTTTTTCTTGACCTTTGGCTCTATTGTCGCGATTATCCTGTTGATAGGAACCGTGAAACTTGAGAATCTGAACCGCCGCATCGGTAAAATGGGTTGTATCTTCGAGGAGTTCACTGGCCAAAGGTTCTCGTAGATAATTACTGCGTTCTTTGATACCTTCGACTTTAGAAACCTTAGCGGTAGGAGAAATAGGAGTTGTAACCATCGTCTAACAGCACGATAACCTGTGGATAGGTCTTAGGAATAGGAATTTAGATAAGCTCGATCGATCCTAAGAAGTTTTACTAACATGATCTCTAGAGTTCGTTCTAGACTCTGAGGTTAACAGTAGCGATCGAGACATTAATTCTATCTTAACTTCTTACCGTCCCCCGCGAACGCCATCTACCGATCGAATTTTTATGACCAATTCTCCTAACATTAAAACGGTTATTAGTCAAGAACCCTACATTATTCTTAACAATCAGGGAGAATTTCTCCCTTCTATTAATCTGAGTCGTCCTAATTATAAATTGGGTCGGGATGGTCAACAGGTGGATTTAGTTGTTCCCCAACACTGGACGGTGGTGAGTCGAGTCCAAGCTTGTTTTCGTCGTCAGGGAGATGATTACTATATCCACGATGGAGACGGGACTAATCCTAGTTCCAATCAACTTTTTATCAATAATCGCGTCATTACTCCCAAAGAGGGCTATCTTTTACGAAATGGGGATGAGATTAATATCGGTCAAGATGTCAAAAATTGCGTCAAGATTACCTATTATCATCCTAACCAACAGGTAAAAAGCCCACCTTTAGCTTTTAAATCGGTTTCCCTAGGTAATCGCAGTGTAGTTTTAGGACGAGATAATGCTGCCACTGTGGTTTTAGACGCTCCGACAATTTCCCGACAACACGCGATTATCGACAGCGATAACCAAAATCGTTATATTCTCCACGACAAAAGCACCAATGGAGTCTTTATCGACGGACAAAAAGTATCAGGTAGTGCCATTTTAACTAATGGTTGTACGGTGAGAATCGGACCCTATAGTTTTCGTTTGCAGGGAGATGACTTAGTTTTATTAGATACGGGGGATAATATCCGTCTGGATGCCGAAAATATCGTCAAGATGGTGCGGGATAAAAAGAAACGACCTTTAATAATTCTCAATCATATCTCCCTACCGATCGAACCGAGTCAATTAGTGGCGATTGTCGGGGGAAGTGGTGCGGGAAAATCGACTTTATTAAAGACTTTATTAGGAATTGAACCCACCACCTCGGGAACTGTTTATCTGAATGGGGAAGAGCTGCGCCAGAATTTTAATATCTATCGCACCCAAATCGGTTATGTTCCCCAATACGACATCGTCCACAGGGATTTAACTGTGGGAGAAGTGTTATATTACGCTTCTAAATTAAGGCTACCTCCCGATCTTAATTGCCAAGAAGTGATCGAGAAAACCCTGCAGCAGGTGGAATTATTAGAAAGAAGAAATACTTTAGTCAAAGACTTAAGCGGTGGTCAATTAAAAAGGGTGAGTATTGCGGTAGAATTATTAGCCAATCCCAAATTATTCTTTTTAGATGAACCCACCTCGGGATTAGACCCCGGTTTAGATAAAAAGATGATGGAATTACTGGCAAAATTAGCCAAAGAAGGCAGAACAATTCTCCTAGTCACCCATGCTACTAATAATATCAATCTCTGCGATCGATTAGTTTTTCTTGGTCAAGGAGGCAATTTATGTTATTTTGGTTCTCCGGGGGAGGCCTTAAATTTTTTCTCTTTACCTCAGGGGGATTTTGCCGATATTTATATTCATCTGGAAACTAGGGAAAAAGTTGAGCAAGAATGCCAACGTTTCCAACAATCCGACTACTACAAAAATAATATTGAAGCAAGAATCGCTAAAATATTTCAGCAAAATCATAGTAAACCGCAACAGGTTCAACAATCTTTTTGGTCGCAACTACAGGTTTTATGTCAACGCTATAGCAAGTTAATTATCCGTGATCAATTTAGTTTAATTTTATACCTATTAACCGCCCCGATCGGAATTTTCTTAATGGCTATGGTTTTAGGTGGCAAAAATCCTTTATTTTTGGGAGATAGTCCTAGTTTTGATCAGGCTATCCAATCGGCACCTTTAGCATTAAAAACTCTCTTTGTTTTTACCTGCGCGCAATTGTGGGTAGGTTTTGCCTGTTCCCTACAGGAAATTGTCAAAGAATCGCCAATTTATCAGCGAGAAAGATTAGTTAATCTGGGATTATTACCCTATTTATTCTCGAAAATTATGGTTTTAGCAGCCTTAGCTTTTCTGCAAACAATTGTAATTACCTGCGTGATATTTTGGGGATTTACTGACCCGCAACCGGAATTAATGACCTGGTTAACTGGCTGTTTTGTTACCACATTTTTAACTATATTTGCGGCAATTAATCTCGGTTTATTAATTTCTGCTGGGGTTAGTAATATCACCCAAGCAAATAGCGCCTTACCTTTAATTTTAATTCCTCAGATTATCTTTGCTGGGGTATTATTTAGCTTAGAAGGTCTGGGGAAATATCTATCATGGTTGATGATTAGTCGCTGGTCGATTGCTGCCTACGGGGTATTAGTAGAGGTGGAAGCTATGATTGCAGAAGCGAAAGAACAAAATACCTTTAATATTCCTTTACCCTTTGAGGATGCCAATCAAGTTTATCAATTATCTATCAATAATTTGTTATTGAATTGGGGAGTGTTAATTCTTCATTCCCTTATTTATTTTCTCCTTACCTATTGGTTGCAAAAAAGAAAAGATATTTTATGATCTGAATTATGAATTATGAATTATGAATTATGAATTATGAATTATGAATTATGAATTATGAATTATGAATGATAACTGATAACTGATAACTGATAACTGATAACTGATAACTGATAACTGACTCCTAACCCTACTTAATTTAACTTCAGATCAAGAGCGATCGGACATTCCACTTTCGTTCCCCCTAAACCGCAGTAACCGCCGGGGTTTTTCGCTAAATACTGCTGATGATAACCTTCAGCATAATAAAATTCAGGTGCGTCGATAATTTCCGTGGTAATTTGACCATGGCCCGCTTTATTGAGAGCGTCTTGATAGATCGATCGAGATTTTTCCGCTAATTGCTTTTGCAGGGGACTATAAGTATAGATACCCGATCGATACTGAGTTCCCGTATCATTACCCTGACGCATTCCTTGGGTGGGATTATGACTTTCCCAGAAAACCTTTAACAGTTGTTCGTAGGAAATCACCCTGGGATCATAAACCACTAAGACCACTTCATTATGCCCAGTCATGCCGGTACAGACTTCCTGATAGGTGGGATTGGGGGTGATACCAGCCGCATAACCCACGGCCGTGGTGTAAACTCCTTCTAATTGCCAAAATTTCCGCTCTGCTCCCCAAAAACAGCCTAAACCGAACATTGCGCTTTCCATACCGACTGGAAAGGGGGGCTGCAAAGGATGACCGTTAACGTAGTGGCTGCTAGGTACGGGCATTTTTTCCGATCGCCCGGGTAGTGCTTCCCTTACTGTGGGCAAAGTTACTTTTTTTCCGAATCTGAATAACACCATAATAAGAATTTGTCCAGAAAGTTTGACTTTACTTTACATTATCGCTTAATTTTAGGGATTTCAGTGATCGGTGATCAGAACTCAGGCTGCAGCTCAATTTTTGTCAATCTACTGATACCATTTTTCTAAAGTAATGACAGAGATGGTTAATTACCCTCACCCCCAACCCCGGTCCGGCGAAGGGGAGAGGCGAGTAGGATGCCTGCCACGAATAAATAAAAATGCTATCAGCCAATTACTCTGAGAGTTAAGTAGTAAGCGTTGGGTTTGTTGGGTTTCGCTTTTTCAATCGAATTAATAGGTTTTCTCCCAAGTATTGTTTCGCTCAAACCAACCTACGAGACTGCTCCCTAATTAGATTTAATTGGGCTAACCTACTTCCCAATTGTGTTAGCATCAGAGATAAGTATAAAACAGCCGAACGATTAAAGCGAGACTATTGGCTCTATAGGGTGTTTAACTGTGGGACAATGTCGGAAGTTTATGTCATTCGAGATGCGGTTACGCTAGGACGGCAACCTGTTCAAGCATTGAACATTATCAGCTTGGACTAGAGGCAATTCTACGGCAGGATGAACGGGAATGAAGATCAGCAAAATTCAGATTAAAAATTTTAAGTCTTTTCAAGATGTTACCGTAGATTTAGATCCTGATTTTAATGTCTTTACTGGGGTTAATAATTCAGGAAAAACCAATTTGCTAGAGGCGATCGCTCTTTGGCATGAGTGTTTTAACTTCTTGTTATACCAAGCAATTCGTGCTAAACCTGAACGTTATCGAGCGGGGCATTATGTTTTTAAAGATACTCAGTATTTACTTTACACAGATATAAAAACGGTTCGTAGTTCTAATATTGATGACTTATTTTATCAGTGCGATAAAAGTCAAAAAATTGAATTAATTTTTATCTTTCAAGATATATCTTCTGAGCAAAGAGCAAACCCATTATTAAAGATTGGTTTTTCAATTACAAATTCCCATGGCAACAGCTACAAGCTAGAATTTTTAAATCGTCAAGATTTTGATTTTTTTCAGTTTAACCAACTATTTCATAATTTTCCTAAAGCAATTGGCTGTTCTTTTGCTTCTCCTGTTGCAACGATTAGAGCAGACGAAAGATTTTTAACTACTCCGCAGGTACTAGAAGCAATTCAAAAGCGAGAATCGGTTGAAGTCATTCGTAATCGTCTATACACTCTTCATAGTGATCAAGCAGCTCCTCAATTGTATGAGAGATTTAAGCGCGATTTGTCGTATATTCTCTTTGATAGCCCTAGTGCAGAGGTTAGCTTTTTTACTTCTAGTGATTTTCGGGATGATGTCAAAGTTATTATTAATTACAAAATTGATAATCGTGATATAGAAAAAGATATTTCTTTACTGGGAAGTGGGACAATACAGATTATTGTAATTTTATTAAATTTATATTCTTTTGGGCAAAGAAATGATCTCAATTTGATTCTTTTTGATGAGCCTGATAGTCATATTCATCGTGACATACAGAGTCGGCTAATCAATACACTGCTTAGATTCTCTGAGACAACACAAATTTTTTTAACAACTCATAATGAAAGTTTAATTCGACAGGTTTCTTTACATCAATTATTTCATCTGGAAAATAGATATCAATATAATTATAATGCTTTATCTCGACAAGAACTTCCCGTAGATCCACGCTTTAAAGGAATTTATCCCTCTGCGCTAAATCCTATTATTAGTTCTTTAGGGAATAGTAATGGTTTAGATTTTATTAATGCCGTTGAAGCGGATAAAATCATTTTTGTCGAAGGTCAGGATGATGCAAAAGCAATTTATACGTTATTACAAAAGAATACTATTGGTATAAATACAAAAAAATATTCTTTCTGGGTGATGGGTGGAGTCTCTCAAATTTTTAAGGATTTACCTAGTTATAAAAAGATTTTTCAGTTAATTAAAAATCAGCAGAATTTATGGCAAAAATCTGTGTTAATTTTTGATAGAGATTTCTTAAATGACGAACATAAAAATCTAATTCTAAGTAATTTAAATAATCGGTTTGGTTTGCCAACGTATATCCCAAGTGCATATACGTTTGAATCTATTTTATTTACAGATTTTGATAAATTGGGTAGGTTACTTTTTCTGTGGTTAAGTCACCAGCCAAATTCGATTTCAGTGGATGCCGTAAGTCTTGCTCAAGGTCTTAAACAAGCCTATCTGAACTATATGAATCCCAAATTACAGCAATTACTCAATGATGGTGAGGCATTTGAACAAATCATCTATCAATGCCGCTCTATTCGGGATAAGCTCAAAAGTGATGATATGTTGGGTACAAATGATAGGTCAATTCCAGAAAATGATGTTCAATTATCAACTGCTTATCGCAACTATTTTAATCAAATTTTGAACACACATGATTTTTATAAATATGCAAACAAGGAGGATGTTCAAGCAATTATCAATCAGGTGATCAGCCCTCATAATATAGCGTTTAATATTGAGCAGGATTTTATTGCTTTATTAGAATGCGTTGATCGCTCAACTTGGTTTGAGGAGTGGGATTTTTTAACGAGATTGTAAAATTTTAACCCTGATGACCTACCCTAAACGCCTGATCGAAGTTGACCTACCCATTAAGCGAATTTCTGCCCATGCGCGGCGGTAAAAATCGATTCGTCATGGGCATATTTCTACGCTTCATAGCGCAGCTTGACGGTGGGAGTATGTCAATGAATTTGCCAAGCAAACTGATTACTGTTCACTGAAAAAAAGCCACCGCTGCCCATCAAAATTAACCGAAGTGAGGCATAAGAGTCAAAACTCCCAAGTCTAAATCTTTACTATCGATCGATTTTGCCTCGTAGAGGGCTAACATATCGTTTAATTGGGGATTACCGCAGGAGGAACCCGTTACCCCCATGGCAATAATCAAACCACAATAACCCTCGGTATTTTTGATGCGTTTTTGCCAATTGCGGCGAGCATTACGGTGATCGGGATCATCCTGCTCGAATTCTCCAAATAGATAGAGATCACCATTAGCCATTTTCAGAATCCCCAGATCATAACGGGTATCTTCTAGGGGATCTTCGCCGGGGTTAAAACCAATGGCCGCCAAACCGCCAGCTTGTTCGATTTTTTCGATCAGTTCCTTGGCCTTTGGTCGGGAGGTCTGGATCATGACCACGGGAAAACCCTCCCCTTTTGTGGGTACGGATTGGGGTTGATAATGGATTTTTGGACGACTGCGAATTTTATCCAATAATTGCCAGGGAACCATTCCCAAACTGAGGTGAGCATTATCAGGGACTAGATTTTCTTTGAGTACGGATTCTTCCTCATCATCCTCATCATCATCGTCGTCCTCCTCCTCCTCTAAGAGTTGCATAAATTCCGCACATAGATCGGGCATCGTGGCCACTGTCACGGCCACGGTTTCTCCTTTTGCTTGTTCGGGATCGAGGGGTATGCGAAAACGACGCTGTAATTCTCCGATCGGTTCTTCGGATAAAGCGGATTGATTGCCTTTAAAAAAGCGCAACAGAGCTATTAAAGCTAAATATACCGTGATTGCTTCTTCTTCATCTAAATAGGGTCGAATGCCTTCGTAGGGATGCACGCTGCCGAAAACTGGATGGATTTGGGAAGGGGCGACCGAGGCCAGATCGTAGTCATCCTCATCATCGTCCTCATCATCATCGGCCAATTCGTAGCTTAAAAACCAACAATCTTGGGAAAGAAAGGCTTTTTCTAATCTTTCCATCGATTTTTCTTCTAAAGCGGACTGGCGGAATTGTTTGAGGGATGCTAGGGAACGATAGAGAATGACTCCGTATTCCCGACCGAGCATTCCCATGACACAAGCGTAAAGATGCGGGAAATCGGGGCGATCGAGCTTAATTTCCAAAATATCGTAATCAGCTAAACAGGACCAGGGTTCAGCTTTCCAAATTTCGTGAGCAGTTTTCACTAAAGCAGACTGCCAAGCGGGGGGAATTGCTGGGGGGCGGTTATTTTGGAATTCGTCGAATCCACGAAAGAGATCATCGATCAGGGGCAAATTGGGGACATAATCGATGGTGATATCGAGATCTTGTAGCACCCCACGCAGAAAAAACTGTGTTTCTCGATCGCGGACGATAATTTTTTTCGGTCTAGCTGGCCGGGCGGGACTTTGCGGCGTTTCGATGGCGCGGATTAAGGTTCTCACCATGGCCTCGGGCCCGGTTTCGGGGGAAACTACTTCCATAGAGCGTACACAGCCCTCGCTACCATCCACCCAGATCACGCACTCGCCGCCGCTTTCTTGATTTGGTTCTAGGGTAGCCCGGGGCATTCTCTCGGATAAGGATAAAGCACGACGATCTCCTTCCCAAACACTGGGAATTTGTGGAATTTTTTTGAGGCGGCTTTGGGTTGTCCGGGGCAGAAGATTCATCGGGAAATTTAGGGGTAGCTGTGTTAGGATTTTAACCTTTTCTTTTCAAGGATTCCATAAGAATTATTCTATCGATTTAGTCCATAACCTGATAGATAAACCGGAAACCTGACCAAGTTCCTAGATCAAAGGCGTATTCATCAATGACACTGCCAGAATTATCCATTTTTAAGCCTAAATCTAATTTTAGATCGCTCCAGAAAGCTCTGGCTATTTCTAGGGGGTTAGTCAGGGTGAGCAGTTGGGTTGCTTCTCCCTTGAGGCTTTGAGCGGCATTGAGAAGGGTCAAGGTATTCGGGAAAGGATGGCGACTGAGGATCAGTATATTCTCTCTGATGCCCTTGGGTTGACTAATTTTCCAATGTCCTTGGCCGGAATTGGGGATAGTGGCCTTGGTTTTGGCGGCCACGACAAAGGGGGCTAATGGGCTAGAATTGCTGAAATTATCGGGGTTTTCGGGACGGGAACAGTATAAAAGCGGTTGGAGATCGCTGTTGAGGATAAGGATTATTGCGTAGAGGGGTTGTTCTTCTTGATTTTCGATTTGATAGCGAATTTCCGTCCCAACGGGCAGAATTAAGTCATTTTTAGCGGTATTATTCCCCTTGCTACCCGCAATTTTTTGGGTTTGTACCGTGGAGATATAGGTTTGATCGAGGCTTTCTAGGGTGACAATGACGGCTAAACCAGAGGATTCTTGATTGATCAACAAGTGCCACAATTTGCAGGCCAGTAGGGTTTCTAGTTGCGATTGCAGTCTTTTGATTCCCGATTTAATTGCTTCGTTGGCCGCCCCTAAACTACCGATAATTGGGGAGCCATTGGCAGATAATAACTGATAATTGCCAGTTTCTTCGCTACCAACTCGACTTAAGAGACAATCTACCGTTTGTTCGCCAATGTTAACCACGGCGGCCACATCGGGCAAACTGGCAAAGGTACTGGTGGCATCTACCCGTTCAATCCGGGTTAAGTTACTATCCAAACCGACGATTAAGCCGATTTGACTGGGAAAAACCCGCAATTTTTCCTGTAGAATCTGTCCTATTTCTGGGGAGACGGTTGCCGATAATAATTGCGCTTTGGCTTTTAAACCCTGACGGGAGAGAATTTGTAGGCTAATTTCCTCCCCAGTCGCCTCAATAAAGCTCAAACAGGAGTTAATTCCGTAATTTTCTAGGATTTCTAAGGGCAGGCCGACCAGATTGACTTCTAGGGTGCGCTCATCAATAAGATTTGTAACAATTGCTGCGCCCCCCCTTGACGTTTCTGACGTTGTATGATAGGTTGCCGCAGAATTATTTTTTTGATTGGTTAGGATTGCCGGCTGCTGTTGTTCACTGCTGTGACTAGCGACAAGATTACGGAGATGGGGAAAAGCGATCGCAATTGTCGGACTGGGGCAAGCTTGCCAAAGATACTGGGTGAGATCATAGGTGAATAAGCCAGCATTGGGGCTATTACCGCTCAATTCCAGGGCGATTTGCTCCGGTTTAGCGGCAGCGAGAATAACGCCGTTACTGGGCTTATTTTTGAGGTTAAAACGGGTTTTAATATCGGCAGCGAAAGTTAACTCGGCGGGGTTAAGATCAGTCAGGGTTTCGGGATAGGAACGAACGCGGAGATTACCGAGATAGGGCTGAGGTTGGGGGAGATGACTGCTATCAAAAACCAAGCTAAACTTATCCGTAGCTAGACAGCGAGCCATCAGCAGGATATTTTCCTTAAGTAAAGCATTTTCTGCCCCATCAGCAGTAATAAAAACCTCTTTTCCGGCCCCAACACTGCCATAACCGCTAAAGTGAAAAATGACCACATCTCCCAACCTGGCTTGGGCGATCAGGTGTTCTAAAAAAGCCGCTTTGATCGCTTCTCCACTAGCTTTTTGTCCCGTTAAAGTCACTATATCAGCATCCTGAAAACCAAAACGATAACGGAGAAGGTCTTTTTGTAACTCCACATCGGTAAGACAACCGGGCAGCGGCGGAATATTCGCCCCATACTGGTCGATACCGACTAAAAGAGCCAATTTTCGGGGATTAGTGGCGGCGAGAGCAGCCAAATGACGGTTAAGGGTTCCTTGACTAATGGCCAAAGTCAGCAACCCCCAACCTGTCTGCTGGAGCAATTCTCGCCTAGTTATGTTCATGATCCTTGCATAGCCCGGATTAATTCGGCAGCCACTTCTGGACGGGAAAATTCTGGAGGTGGTAATTCTCCTTTACGCAGCAGTTCCCGGACTTTCGTTCCCGAAAGGTGGATTCTTTCTTCTGGTAAACTGGGGCTAGTTTTGGTGGTTGCCATTCCCGAAGTGCGGGTGCAGTAGAAAGCGTGTTCAAACTTCATCGGCACGATTCCCAATTCCCCCGGCTCGAACTCATCAAAGATATACTGGGCATCGTAGGTTCCGTAGTAGTCGCCGACTCCGGCATGGTCACGACCGACGATAAAATGGGTACAACCGTAGTTTTTACGGATAATAGCGTGGAAAATTGCTTCCCGGGGGCCAGCATAACGCATAGCTGAGGGGTTGATAGCTAGAATAACGCGATCTTGGGGGAAGTATTTATCCATCATGATCTCATAGCAACGCATCCGCACATCGGCCGGCACATCATCGCTTTTGGTAGCGCCGACAAGGGGATGCAAGAATAAACCATCTACCACTTCTAGGGCGCATTTTTGAATGTATTCGTGGGCCCGGTGGATGGGATTACGGGTTTGGAAACCGACAATCGTTTTCCAAGCTTTTTCGTGGAACATCTTGCGCGATTGCAGAGGATCGATCTGATATTTGGGAAACTGAGGATGAGGATCACGCTGAAGTAACCATATTGGACCTGCGAGGTTAATTTCTCCCTGTTCATAGAGGACTTTTACCCCAGGGTGTTTCTGGTCGTCGGTGCGATAGACGTTAACTGCTTCGTGGGCCTTATTATAACGGTATTTTTGGGTTAGTTCCAGGACTCCGACAAAGTTGCCTTCGCTGTCGTCTAAACGAATCCAGTTGCCTTCTTTGAGAGGATCCGCCACTGCTTCGCTAACGGAAAGAGTCACGGGAATTGCCCAGGGTAAACCATTGATTAGACGCATATCATCGACGACTTTTTCGTAGTCGTCCTGTTCCATAAAGCCTTTGAGGGGACTGAAACCACCAATAGCAATCATAACTAAATCCGAGAGCGATCGTTCATCTAGGGAAACTCGCGGTAGTTTTTCAGCTAGGGCCAGAAATTCAGCTTTTTCGGCAGCGGTAGCAATACGATTAATTAATTGCCCACCGTGGGGCGCGATTCCTTCGGTCAGTACAGTCATAAAAATTTCTTTACATTGTCACGGTTGATCCTATCAGAAGTTGGTTAACCCTTAATCAAGGGGTTGGGTCTGGCGATGATTTTCCAGTTGGAACCGTTTACAATAAGATTTGTAAAAATTTATAAATAATTATGAGCGAAAAAGTTGTTCTGATTGTCGGTGCTACGGGGGGGATCGGTGCCACTTTAGCGCGTAAACTAGCTGTTAATGGTCATAAACTCGTATTAGTGGCCAGAAATGCCGATAATTTATCTAATTTAGCTGGTGAGTTGTCTTGTCCTTCTTTAATTGTACCGACGGATATCACCAATCCCACTCAGGTGGAAACTTTGATGGCCAAAATTGTCTCCCATTACGGCCGGTTGGATGTGTTGGTTAATGCGGCCGGAGCCGGTGTGATGAAACAATATAATAAAATCACGCCGGAAGATTTAGATAAAATGCTCGACCTCAATCTGAAGGGGAGTTTTTATACCTGTCAGGCTGCGGCTAATGTGATGAAGGAAAATAAAGCCGGTCATATCTGTAATGTGGTGGGAATTTTGGGTAAGCATTCTATGGCTATGGCTGCCGCTTATTGTGCTTCTAAGTACGGGGTGGTCGGTTTTAGTAAATGTTTGGCCGATGAGTTAAAACGCTATGGTATTAAAATGACTTTATTCTATTTTGGTGGTGTCGATACTCCTTTTTGGGATCAGGTGAGCTTAAAAGTTGATCGCAATAAAATGTTAACCGCTCAAACCGCCGCCGATGCTATCTATTTTGCCATGAATGCTGAACCCCAAGCTGTCCCGATGGAAATTAATATTCAACCCGATAGTCATCTCTTTTTTTAGTCATCAGGAGTCAGGAGTTGGGGTTGGGTACATCTCATTTTTGTCAATCTACTAAGTTGGGATTTTTAAAGGGAAACTTTCTTGCTACTAAAATCGGGTGTTACTTCTGGTTTTATACCTCAATCCAAGCTTTTGGGGGGTTCTACCCCCCAAACCCCCCGTTGGGGGCGTGGCGCGGTCACTGAGCTTTTACATTGAGCTTGTCGAAATGTGTCGAAGTGCCGCCCCCAAACCCCCCGCGCATTAGTTTTTCGGTGGGATGCTTACACGCAGCTGCTGATATATCTGTAATAATTTAAGGGTCACTGATAATTGCTGATTGTCGGTGTTTCTGCAAATGTGGGATGCACCCGTTGGGGTTTTAGGGTGTTGGGGTATTAGTTAAAATTCCCCTATCTCCCCACTTCTTCATTCCCCACTTCATAATTCATAATTCATAATTCATAATTCCTAACACTCAACCACTTTTTTGACTTTATTTATGTTTATTGATCATATTCATTTTTATGTAGAATCGGCCAAAAAATGGCGAGATTGGTTGGTGCGGGTGATGGATTTTCATGCGATCGCAAGTTTAGTTAATCTCCACACGCACACGGAAATAGTTGGCAATGGCATCCAAAAAGATAAAACTAAACAGATTATTTTTATCTTATCTTCTCCTTTAAATTCTCTCAGTCCCGTGGCGGAATTTTTAAGTAAATATCCTGAAGGTGTGGCGGATGTAGCTTTTCAAGTGGAGGATTTAGACAGTTTAGCTAGGAGAATTAAACAGGATATTTTTATTCAGGAAAGTGCTTTTTCTAGGGGGAAGATAAAAAGCTGTCAAATCTCTAGCATTGCTAATCTCAAACATACGTTAATTGAAAGACAGGGAATCACGCCAATTTTAGACGATCCTAATCTGATTGAGTATGATAGTAAGGAACAATATAATCAGGATATTCTGGCGATTGATCATTTAGTTTTAAATGTTTTTCAGGGGAATTTAGAGTTAACAGCCAATTGGTATGAGGAAAATTTAGGCTTTAAAAAAAGGCAAGCTTTTACTATTAAAACGGAGCGTTCTGGTCTTTATTCTCAGGTACTTGTTCACCCCGAAACCGAATTAAAATTACCAATTAATGAACCAGATAGTAACAGTTCTCAAATTCAAGAATTTTTAGATATTAATCAAAAATCTGGCATTCAACACATTGCTTTAAAAACAGAAAATATTTTAAGATTAACTCAAAAGTTAAAAGAAAGAAAGGTAGATTTTTTGTCAGTTCCCGACAGTTATTATCAACAAATTAGCTATCAAAAAAAAGATTTTAATATTGCTGATTGGGAATGGTTAGAAATTAAAAAACAGGAAATTCTCATTGATTTTGAACAAAATAGTTATTCCCTATTAGAAAAGCCGACTTTATTGCAAATTTTCACTAAACCAATTTTTTCCCAGCCGACTTTCTTTTTTGAATTAATCGAGCGCCGTCATGCCGCCAGAGGTTTTGGAGAAGGCAACTTCCAGGCCTTATTTGAAGCGATCGAACGGGAACAAATACAGCGAGGAACTTTGGATTAGAATCGGAAAAGGGAGCATTTTTACCGTCAGACTATGGACGATAACGTAATTCGATCACATCTTTTTTGATCGTGACATCATAGGAACCAAAAAAAGTTTGTCCCAAGAGTCCTAACCCTTCCATTTGGGGAGAAATACCAACAATCTGATTAGATAAAGCCACCTCGCCAACTTTAACAGAATTAATGCGACCAAGATAAACCGTAACGACACCGCCGGCGGTATGAGCGAGTACTTCCTTTTCCCGTTTGACTTTCATTGCTTTCGCCATGGCATCGGTGAGGACGATACCACTAGCACCTGTATCAAAAAGCATTTCATAGGAGTGACGGTTATTAAAAACCACCATCACCGTAGGAATGCCGTTAACCCGGCGTTGAATCGGTAACTGATAAACTTGCGGGGAATTTTTCCTATTTCTAGACGAACCGCCACAGAGACGGCTAAGATCTATGTGTTGTCCATCTGCTCTTTGGAGAAAGCATTCCGATTGAGCGAGAGTGGTAGGGGTGAAGGGAAATAACAGCAGGGTGCTGGCCAATGCGATCGCAGAAATAGACTTATTCATGGGTTCAACATCGAGAAGACCGACTCGGAAAAGAACGCTTCTAGCTCTATAATTCCCCAAAAATGCGGAAAAATAAGAGGAATTTAACCCGGAGGCCAAGCCATTAGGCGATCGCCTAAGAGATGGACATGAAGATGATCGACGGTTTGACCCCCATGTTCCCCATTATTGATCACTACTCGATAACCTTGACTTAATTTAGCTTCGGCGGCCACTTTTTTAACAGTTAGTAACAAATGTCCCAATAAATCTCGATCGCCTTCGCTGGCTTCCTCTAGTTTCGGAATCGGTTTTTTGGGGATAATGAGGATATGGGTGGGTGCTTGGGGATTAACATCTCGAAAAGCGAGAACCAGATCATCTTCATAGACGATCGAGGCGGGAATTTCTTTCCGGATAATTTTGCTAAAAATAGTCTCACTCATAGACAGATTACTTTTTTTTTCAACTATACCATTAAGCTCTCAGCTTTTCTGGCTAGGTTATACCGAGAAATAGGGTAATTTTCAGGTTAAATTCCCAAATAAAAGCATTTTTATGCGGAAAACTAGCCTAACATCCTGTTTTATTTTTCTAAGAACTCACTTTATTTTTACTTGAGCCAAAATGTTAGCAAGGGTTTGGAGTGCGGCAATTATCGGCATCGATGCCATTAAAATCGGGGTAGAGGTGGATGTATCGGGGGGATTGCCCGGAATTGCCGTGGTGGGTTTACCCGATACCGCGGTGCAGGAGTCGAAAGAAAGGGTAAAAGCTTCCCTAAAAAATGCCGGATTTGCCTTTCCCATCCGCAAAATTGTCATCAATTTAAGTCCCGCCGATATCCGCAAAGAGGGGCCAATTTATGATTTACCGATTAGTATCGGCATTTTAGGAGCCTCCGAACAGGTAGAAGCCGATTTATTGGGGGATTTTCTCTTTTTAGGCGAATTATCCCTCGATGGTAGTTTGCGTCCCGTGGCGGGGGTTTTACCCATTGCTGCCGCCGCCGAAAAAATGGGGATTAAGGGTTTAGTGGTTCCCGCCGATAATGCCAAAGAAGCGGCCGTGGTCAAAGGCGTACAAGTGTATGGGTTTCGTCATCTATCGGAAGTGGTAAATTTCTTAAATGAACCCGATCGCTATTCACCGATGACTTTTAACGCTGCCGAGGAATTTGGGCGATCGCGGTTAAATCTCCCCGATCTCAAGGATGTTAAAGGCCAAGCAATTGGCCGGCGGGCCCTGGAAATTGCCGCAGCTGGAGGTCATAACCTAATTTTTGTCGGGCCACCGGGCAGCGGTAAAACCATGTTAGCGCGACGTTTACCTGGTATTCTGCCCCAGCTGACCTTTGCCGAATCCCTAGAAGTCTCCCAGATTCATTCCGTCGCCGGATTACTGAAGGATCGAGGTTCTCTGGTGCGCGAGCGTCCTTTTCGCAGTCCCCATCACTCCGCTTCCGGAGCGGCGCTGGTGGGAGGTGGTACTTATCCCCGACCGGGGGAAATCTCCCTTTCCCACCGTGGTATTTTATTTTTAGACGAATTAACGGAATTTAAGCGCAGTGTCTTGGAATATCTCCGACAACCCCTAGAGGATGGTTATGTGAGCATTTCTCGCACTCGTCTTTCTGTGGCTTTTCCGGCCCGTTTTACCCTGGTGGCGAGTACCAATCCCTGTCCCTGTGGTTATTACGGCGATTCGGTGCAACCCTGCAGCTGTTCACCGCGACAACGGGAACAATATTGGGCGAAATTATCGGGGCCGCTTTTAGACCGTATTGACCTACAAGTGACGGTAAATCGCCTGAAACCGGAAGAAATGACCCAAGAGAGTCGGGGAGAAGCTTCTGAGCAGGTGCGGCAACGGGTAGAAGGGGCCCGACAAAAGGCCAGCGATCGCTTTCAGAATACGGGGATTCGCTCTAATGCGGAGATGAATTCCGAGCATTTGCGGCGTTTTTGCGCTCTGGATGATAGCAGTCGCCATATTTTAGAAGGGGCAATCCGAAAATTGGGTTTATCGGCCCGAGCAATGGATCGCATTCTCAAAGTTGCCCGCACCATTGCCGATTTAGGAGATAGTGAAATGCTGAAAAGTTCCCACGTTGCCGAAGCAATTCAGTATCGCACTCTCGATCGTTTAAGTTAGGGTTTGCGGCAAAAAGTTTGTTGGTGGGGTTAGGAGTCGGTCGTCAGGATTCAGGATTCAGGAGTTGAGAGTTGGGGTTTTAGGGAGTTGGGGTTTTATGGTTTTGGGGTATTAGTTGAAATTCTCCTATCTCCCCACTCCCCCATTTCCCCATTTCCCCACTTCTCCATTTCCCCATCACCCCACACCCCACACCCTACACCCTCTTTCAATTCAGGAGTCAGGAATCGGGTGATTCTAAGCGTTTTTGCCATTCTCGATCAATTTTATCTGATCGCTCGATCTCTTGTTCGAGATAGTCTTGATCGGTAGAATAACTAATATCAGCATCTGTAATCACTTTTTGGTCAGCAAATTGACGAGAGTAGGCCAGTTTTTGCTCTAATTCAGGATTACTTTGGGCTAATAAATCTGCTCTTTTTTCTCGCTGTTGATTGCGTTGATTAACCCGCTCATTTCTCCACTGTAAAAAGAAATAACGACCGAGGGGAATCCCCAAAAAAGCACCAGCATAACTGAGGAGAAAACCGTAGATTCCTGTGACTATTGACCCCAGAGAACCACTCAAATCCACACTATCACTGTTGAGCAAAGATCCTAAAACTAAAGCGAGGATAAAGTTAACCACCCCTAAACCTAAAGCTAGGATAATTTGACCGCTATCTGCTTCGCTAAATTTCCAGCGTTTTTCCTTTAGATAGGGGGAAACTGTTTGTAATTTTCTCTTTTTGGTTGTCACCTGTAGATCGGGAAAATAATAGATAATATCGCCTCGATCGGACACTTGCGGCAATCCATTAAAGCGGGTTAAAACTGGGAGTATATAATCTTCTGTCTCCTCATGACTGGGGGTAATACTATCGAGATAGGGGGCAATTTGTGGAGCAATAATCGAGCCACGATTATTTTGAATTACTTTACCGATAGTTTGCCAGCGTCTCTCCTCTAAATTAAAATTAGGATCGCCATCGCCAAAAAGAAAAGAAAAAACTGCCTCGAGAAAATTCATCTTACTAGGAGGTTTTTCTGCCTTAACTTCCCTATCCCTTCTTTCGTAGTAGTTATTACCAAAATCGGGATAAAAAATCCAGAAAAAGTCCGTGGGAAAGAAGTTAATATTAATGTTGTTATTTCCAGAATTGTTATCCGAGTCACTATCTTTGAACATTAAGCCGATCAGGATCGCCAGAATAGCAAGCAACAGGATTAAAATCGAAATAATTAAAACAATGCCAAAGGAAATGCGGATAACATAAAAAACTACTTTCCAGATTTTACTGGCGAAAGCTTTTAACTGCAATTGCCAATATTTATTCAGAAGAATCGAGCGAAAATTTTCGGGAAAAAGATAGATAATCTCCCCCGTATCTGCTACCTGTAAATGTCCCCCTGCTTCCGCAGCTAAAGCTAATAATCCCTGTTGTGCAGCGTTAATCTCTAAACCCGATTTTGCCGCCACATCACCCACCGTAACCCGATAGCCTAATTTTTCGATCGATTGTAATAGAGACTCTTGGGGATTCATAGAAAATACTGTTCCTCTCGATTATCCTATTTTCTAGTGTAGTTTTGATTTTGTCTTTTTGGCAGCGGCTATCTGGATTGACAGGTGCGGCATTTTGGACTCGATCGAGAAAATATCGTTATAATTGTTCCAATAGTCGCAAAAAGCAGGGCTAAACTGTATAAATAGTTACTTTATAAGCAATTATCAGAGGTGAGCATGAATGCGTCGGAACAGGCAAAAGGATTAGAATTAACGGCGAAGATCGCCACACTTGTCAACCTGTTTAAACAACAATTCCCCGATGCAAAGGCAGATCTGAAACCTTGGCGCAACGATCCCCACACAAGAGAGTTAACGGATCCCGACTCGATCGATATCGCTTTCCATTTTCCCGGTTGGAGTCCTAGAATTCAAGGGCGCAGTATTCTGGTACAAATTCGTTTTCATCTCGATAGCGAGGATCAGCATCAGCGTTTGATTGGCTTAGAAATGCAGGCTTTTAACCATCAAGGAACCGCTTGGCGACTATCTACGGTGGAAAATTGGCAATTAGTGGGTAATTATCAACCTTCTGCTAAGGTGGCTGATAAGTTAAAATATTTCAGCCGGCAGGTGTTTGAAGTTTTTAAAAATGAGAATCGATAAGGCTCTTTCGGCACTCTCGGCAAAAGATCGTTATTCGATCGAGATTAAATAAGTCTTAATGTCAAGCTATAGGACTAAATTAATTCTTGAAACTGCTTCGCTTTAGCGGAAATTTTTAACATTTTTTCTGGTTGATCGTGAATCTCACTTTTTTGAGAAAGTTTACGGCTGCTCATGCTTGTTTTAGAAATACTGATATTTTTAATACTAACAAAGCGATATTGATAGTCCTGAAGAAAATCGGGTTGATTCCAAAATAAGCGTCCGATTTCACGACAATAGGAGACAAAGCATTCTGCTCCTTTTAATTGTTTGGTTATCGATGGATTAGAATCTCTGCCTTTCTTTATTTCCAAACAAAGGATAACTTTTTCAGAATTGGTATTAGCAATAATTATAAAATCTGCACGCTTACACTCACCTTTACTACCAGTAAAAATTTTGCGGACATCAAAAAACTCATCTAGCTTGATCACAATAACTCGATCGGGTTCAGGCAT
This sequence comes from Microcystis aeruginosa Ma_MB_S_20031200_S102, assembly GCA_007095845.1. Taxonomy (GTDB): domain Bacteria; phylum Cyanobacteriota; class Cyanobacteriia; order Cyanobacteriales; family Microcystaceae; genus Microcystis; species Microcystis aeruginosa_D. The sequence goes on along the minus strand of SFBI01000029.1, from coordinate 1,339 downwards.
TCCACTAATCACAAACGAATAGTTATCTTGATTTTCTGTCAGTTTCAGTAAATAAATATCTCGTTTGTACTCTTTTTTATACTCTAACTCTACTATCGCACACTTGCTAATCATTTCTTTGAGGATAGCAATATCAGACATTACTCCTCACCCCAAATAATAGCCGTTTGAATACGATTCATATTTTCGATAGTAGTATCAAAACTGCGTGCTTCGATACCCATTTTGTGATCAATTTTAGCGGGAGTTAAAGTGTTAAATTTGGTTTTTCTTTTTTGTCCTTTTAACATCTTTAAAGCTTTTTCAGCAATATAGACTTTAACTTGATTAGCCGATAATAATTCCTCTTGTCTATAGCCTTCTTCTGCGGCAATTTGTTTCAGGTGTGGTTTATTATGGTTAAGCATAATTAATGTGTTTACTTCTTTGATAATATAATCACTGTGAGTAGTGATAAAAACTTTAATACCAATGTTGATCAGTCGAGCGAAAAGTTTAGCGATACGGCGTTGATTTTCTGGATGGAGATTTAATTCAGGTTCATCTACTATCAACAAATCTCCGATTCGAGCTTCGTGTCTTAAATAAAAGCCAATGTCTAAAAGAGAACGTACAGCACTAGAACTTTCATCCATCGATAGTCTAAGTTTTTTTCCTTTAGGAATGTAATAAAGTTCATCATTGTTAGTAATCATATACTGACCACCAATAATATCAGCAAAATCTTCTAAAATACTGGGATGATTTTCAGCAATAAAGCTAGTTTTTTTGACAATTGTTTCTATTTGTCTAGTAAAATCTACATTTTTTTTGACTGGTAGCGCATAATCCTGAGAAACATTAAATAACAGTTCACTAGGATCAAAATTGCTATTTTTACTAATTTCTTCCAGTAAACGATTACGAGCAAAATTTAACTCTTTGCGAAAAATTGCCGCTCCTGTCCTTTCTGCACTGGCAATAAATGGCCTGGGAAAAAACTGAGAGAAAATTATATCTTGGATGCTGTTGGAAATGATATATTCGATATATTCAAGAAAATCACCTCCCAGATTTATTTTTTCTGTTTCTGTTAATAACGTAATGGATAAATAAGGCTCATTTTCAGGTTTGCTAATCGAGATAATTTCCCATGTTGCTGTACTAATTTTCTTTTCATACTTATCTTGAAATTGAATATTGTCAAAATTTAATTCTATCTGAAAATCAACATTTTTAAACCTGGCTCTTCGTTACCCTTTATGCTAAATCAACAGACAAGATGCCAAGATAACATACTTCTAACCCAAAAATTCCGAAAGTTTCTAAAGCCATAGGCTCTCCGTTTTATTAGTTTAAG
>SFBI01000028.1 GCA_007095845.1 Microcystis aeruginosa Ma_MB_S_20031200_S102 | reverse complement strand
TGTCTAGCCAATTGTTTTTTTTATTGTTCGCCTCTCCTAGAAAATAGTTGCTTCGTACTATATTGCCCATGCCAAAATCGGGGTTAATGCTCTATTTATTTCAAAATGAGAATTGCTGGTCATCAGTCATCAGATTTGCGTTTTCAGTCCACTGATTACTGGAAAAGCTTCCCAACTCCCACTCTGCAATAACTACTGGCATCCAGAAATACGTTGGTTACCCATCATACTTTGTGCTTTTTGTCAAAAAAACTTTTTTTTTGCAATAAAACTACACAAAAAAAAGATCATCGTTGTGGGTGAAATTGACTCATTTACCCGTCTTAATTAGGATTACCTTGTAGGTGTGGCAAGGGTTTCAGCCATTGCTGTTCAAAAAAGCACAGAGTAACCCAGTTTGAAATTCTATCAAATCGCTGTAACTATTGGAACATCGTCGTTAAATAAAAATCTTTCTCAATTAATTCTTAAGAATTTGTAAGTATTGCGAAATGTAAATTTAAATATTCTCAAGCTTTTGGAGTTAGTATATAATTTTTGCTTATCTTTGTCGAAAAATAGAACTCCTGCAAAAATCCAACATCTACCATTGGGTTAGGAGTCAGTATTCAGTATTGAGGAATCAGTATTGAGGAGTCAGCATTGAGGAGTCAGGTTTTAGGTGTTGGGGTGTTGGGCTTCGGCCGTGAGCTCAGGCTTCGACGGTGAGCTCAGCCGAACCGCCGAACAGGTTTTGGGGTTTTAGTTCAATTTCCCCACTTCCACACCTCCCCAATTCATAATTCATAATTCATAATTCATAATTCCCCCTCCCTATTCCCCCACACCCCCAATTCGTATGAGAGATTCCCTATCGAGCCATCTAAGAGTACAACAACATTGCCTCAATCAAGTTAAATTAGCCGTGAGAAAGCAGGGCTTTAGCAGTCAACGCTCCTTAGCCAAAGAAGCTGAATTTAGTCTGGCTACTGTCAGCAACTTCCTGACTGGTAAACCGGTAGAACAAGCCACTTTTGAACAAATTTGTCGTCGATTATGCCTCGACTGGCAAGAAATAGCCGCCCTGAATTTTGAGCTAAAAACACCCCCTCAAGACAAAATTCCGGTTAATTCCGCGGCCAAGAGCGAAAAATTGGACACATTACCCCCCTATCCTAATGGAGCAGTTCCCCTTGGTTCCCCATTTTATTTAGAACGTCTTCCCCTCGAAGAACAGATCAGGCAGGAAATCAAGAAACCGGGGGCTTTAGTGCGGATAAAAGCTCCCAAAGAAATGGGCAAAACTTCCCTACTTTTGAGAATGCTCGATTTTGCTAAACAGCAAGGCTACCGCACGGTGAGTTTGAACTTAGAACAGGTGGACCAGGCCATTTTGAGTGATTTAAACCAATTTTTGCGCTGGTTGTGTGCCAATGCCGCCCGTCAACTACAGTTAAAACCGCAATTAGATGAGTATTGGGATGAGGATTTAGGTAGCAAGATTAGCTGTACGGTTTACATTCAAGACTATATCCTGGAATCGATTACTGCCCCCATTGTCCTGGCTCTCGATGAACTGAATCAGATATTTGAACATCCCCAAGTGGCCAAGGATTTTTTACCGCTGCTGCGTTCTTGGTACGAAGAAGCCAAAACCTTACCTATTTGGCAAAAACTTCGTCTTATCGTCGTCCATTCCACAGAAATTTATGTTCCCCTGCAGCTCAATCAATCCCCCTTTAACGTGGGATTCCCCGCACAGCTAAGTCATTTTAGTCTGGAGGAGGTATTAAAATTAGCTCAACGTTATCAACTCACTTGGGAAAATCAGGAAAAAGTCCAACAACTGATGGAGTTAGTAGGAGGACATCCAGCTTTGGTACAAACTGCCCTCTACTATCTCAGTCGGGAGGAAATAACCATGACGCAAATATTAACTACTGCCACCTCCGTCACGGGGATTTATGCCCATCACCTGCGGCGCCATTGGGCAGTATTAGAACAACAGCCGGAACTAGCAAAAGCTCTTGATCGGGTGATGAGCGCCGTTGAACCAGTACAATTAGACCCAATTCTCGCTTATAAACTCAGCAGTATGGGGCTACTCAAACAATCGGGAGATAAAGTAGTACCAGGCTATGAATTGTATCGACGCTATTTTTTAGAGGTGAAATCCTCTATCAGTTATCAGTAAACAGTAATCAGTTATCAGTGAGGGTGTAGGGTGTGGGGAAGTGGGAAGTGGGGGAATGGGGAAGTGGGGGAATGGGGAAGTGGGGAAGTGGGGAAATTGAACTAAAACCCCAAAACCCGTTCGGCGGTTCGGCTGAGCTCACCGTCGAAGCCTGAGCTCACGGCCGAAGCCCAAAACCCCAACACCTAAAACCTATCTCCTGTCTCCTGCCTCCTAAATACTGGCTCCCGGCTCCTATCTCCTGACGACTGGCTACTAACCCCACCAACAAACTTTTTGCCGCAAACCCTACTTATTATGAATATGTCAATCAAAGATACTGTCCAAAATACTGTCAACGTTGGTAATTTTAGTCGCTCGCAACTCGGTCGGCCGGATGAGAACAATTTATATAAGGCAGTCGCCACAGTTACCGAGGGACATTGGCCGGAAAATCTGTCGGGATACGTTTTTATCGTCTGTCCTTTTCATAGAAAAAATGACCGTCATTTGTTCTCTGGTGAAGGTGTAATTATTAAATGGGACTTGCAAGGGAAAAATAATCAAGTTAATGTTTACAGTAAAAAACTGAAAACCTGGGATAGTTTCTGGCGAAAAGTCTTACCGATATTTAATATTATTAAAGCCAATTTTCCTGCTGTAATCAGCATTTTGGGTTCTTCGGAAATAGCGAATACTGCTATAGTTAAACTAGAAAAAGTTTCCGAAGATAAACAACTAGAAGAAACCCGATTAATTCTCACTGCCGATGCGGGACGTTACTGGGAAGTGGACCCCGTTTCCCTTGATACTATCACTCCGATTGGTTATTTTGACCAACATCTTGTTTCCGTGCCTTTGTCTTTTTTCCCAGTCCTAGAAAATACTGCTCACCCCTTCTACGACAAAAAGACCAAAGAATTTATCACCTGTGAATTAAAGCTAAAAATTGTATCGGGAGGTATATTAAAAGACTTAGACAACTCGGTGTATGTTGTGCTTTGGGATCAACAAAAACAACTTAAACCCTGGAAACTACAGGGAACTATCCTCGATGGTAGCCCCCATTCGGTTATCGTCACCGAGGATTATATCATGATTCCCGATATGCCTTTTCAGATGGGAGTAGCCAAACTATTAGGTATCAGAATCAAGCCAGAAGAAACCTATCCGAAAACTCAAATTTATCTGGTTAAACGTCAAGACCTCAAGGAAGAAGAAACCACCGTTCCCTCGCGATTAATTACCTTCAGTGGCGACAGTTATCACTTCCTTTGTAATTACCATAGTACCAACGGTCAAATTCAGCTGGTGGCCATCCAAAACGCCACTATTAGTTTAACCGAAGCGATCGAAAAAGACGATATCCAACATTTTACCGGTCAGGGTTATCCCCCCGAATACCACGGCATTCCCTGGATGTTTTCCTTTGACCCCGGAGTGCTGCGCAAAGTGGTTATCGAAGATGCCAGGGTGATGAGCGAACAAGCTTTCATCCATCCGGGGTGGTTCTCTACCACTCTCTACACCGCCGACCCACGGGAATTGGAACAGGGATACAGTGCCATTTATCAGGTTTATGCCGGGTATGTGCGCGAATTAATCTGTCGTCGTCAGTATATGGATTTTCGCGACCAAAGTAATCGCATCCTCAGCGATGCCGAACTTCCCTGTCATGACTTGCCCTCGGTATTAGCTAAGGTTCCCTTCGATAAGGATTGGAATCAGTTAACTGAACAGATTAGCCAAGAAAAAAAAGGCAGTGATACCCATGTATCCCATTTAGGTCGGGGACTACTGGATTTTTATGTTTGTCCTGATGGCTATATTTTAGATAGCATTCAGTTTATTCCCCAAGAACAGGCCTATCTATTGACGACGGTTTTAACCCCGACCAAAGTATTAGAAGCTTGGTTATTTAACCCTGACAATCTCAAGGACGGACCGATTGCTAAACTGAGTTTGCCGGAAGATGTTCACTTTGGTTTTACCTTGCATTCCGAGTATTTCGAGCAGGTGGTCCCTTCTCCCCATCCTTCCGTCTCACAGGTAAATCGAGTTCTGTCAGCCTTGCGGAGTCTGGTCTTGGTTCCCGTAGAATTTTTCCTAGGGAAACCCGCAGCCGTTTACAACCGCCAAGTAAAAAAATGATTGTTCTCAACGGATACGACATTCTTGCCCAAATCTACGAAAGCGTTAACTCGGAAGTCTATCGGGCCATTCGCATCGCCGATAATCAACCGGTTATGCTCAAAATCCTCAAGCAAGAATATCCCACCACCCAAGAACTAACCCACTATAAACAGGAGTATAAAACCATCTGCGGTCTGAACTTCGAGGAGGCGATTAAAGCCTACGGCTTAGAAACCTACCGCAGAACTCCCGTGATTATTTTGGAAGATTTCGGGGGTGTATCCTTAAAAAAATGGCTAGAGGGCAAACCCCTAGCCTTAAGGGACTTTTTAAGCCTTGCACCCCGAATAGTGGCTAATTTAGAGAAAATTCACAACGCTAAGGTTATTCACAAAGATATTAATCCTGCCAATATAGTTCTTAACCCCGAAACCGGACAGATTAAAATCATCGATTTTGGCATTGCTAGTGTTCTGCAGCGGGAAAATCCCGGGCTAAAAAATCCCAACGTTCTGGAGGGGACTTTAGCCTATCTTTCTCCCGAACAAACCGGACGGATGAATCGCAGTCTCGATTATCGCACGGATTTTTATTCCTTGGGCGTTAGCTTCTATGAACTGCTCACCGGACAATTACCTTTTCCAGCTAACGATGCTTTGGAATTAGTTCACTGTCATCTAGCTAAACAACCTTTGGAGATTAATAGTCTCGTCAGGGAGGAAATTCCCCCAGTGGTGGAGGCAATCATCATCAAACTGATGGCTAAAACCCCCGAAGAACGATACCAAAGTGCCTACGGTATTCGAGCAGATTTAGAGGAATGTTTAAGACAACTGGAAACAACGGGTAAAATTGAGGATTTTGTCATCGCTAGGCAAGATCTAGCCAATCAGTTCCAAATTCCCCAAAAACTCTACGGTAGGGAGGCAGAAATCGCCACTCTCCTCACTGCTTTTCAACGGGTAGCCACGGTGGCTAAAAACTCCTCTCACACCGAACTGATGCTAGTTACGGGTTATTCTGGCATGGGTAAAACCACCTTGGTTAAGGAAATTTATCAGCCAATTACTGAAAAACGCGGCTTTTTTATCTCCGGTAAATTTGACCAATTTCAGCGCGATATTCCCTATGCTGCCGTGGTTAGCGCTTTGACTAATCTGGTTAAGCAACTTTTGGGGGAGAGTCAATCACAACTGGAACTATGGCGACAAAAACTCTTAAAGTCTTTGGGGGCGAATGCACGGGTTATTATTGACGTGATTCCCGAACTAGAATTAATTATTGGTTCGCAACCAGAGGTGTTACAATTAGGAGCGATCGCTACTCAAAATCGCTTTAATTTAGTCTTTAAAAATTTTATTCGGGTCTTTTGTTCCCCAGAACATCCCCTAGTCATCTTTCTCGATGATTTACAATGGACAGACTTGGCTAGTCTCCAGTTGATAGAATTAATTATGCTCGATGGCGATATGGACTATTTGTTTTTAATTGGCTCCTATCGCAGTAATGAAATTAATTCCACTCACCCCCTAACCGCTACTCTCGACAAATTAGAGCAAGGGGGCATAATTATCAATCAAGTTATTTTAAAACCTCTGGGTTCTGAACAGGTCAATCAGTTAATTGCTGACACCTTAAACCATTCACCAGAATATGTGCAATCCTTGTCCGCTTTAGTCTGGCAAAAAACCCACGGAAATCCCTTTTTTGTCAATGAATTTCTCAAAACTATCTACTGGGAAAATTTGCTATTTTTCCAATCGGGGCAGCAAACAACCACTAAAAGCGATAATAATAGGGGCTATTGGCAATGGCATCTCGGTCAAATTCAAAGGATTGACAGTACCGATAATCTGATTCAATTTATGATGGGCAAAATGCAGAAATTACCTCCCGAAACCCAGGAGTTTCTAAGTTTAGCAGCCTGTCTTGGGGCAGAGTTTAATTTATCTAATCTGGCGGTTATCTCTGAACAATCACCTTCAGAACTTTTACCAATTTTAAATTATAGTAGCGAAGCGGGTTTAATTATTCCCCTCTCAGAATTAGATGAACAATTACTGATTCAAGAATATAAATTTGCTCATGATCGTATTCAACAAGGAGCTTACGCTCTCATCGAAGACAGCCAAAAAGCCGTAATTCACCTAAAAATTGGTCGCCTAATTTGGCAACATACTTCTATCAACGAATTATCGGAAAAGATTTTTAAAATAGCTGATCATCTCAATCTTGGTTATCAACTAATTAGTGAGGAAAAAGAACGAGAGTCAGTGGCTAACTTGAATTTACTAGCAGCCCAAAAAGCAAAAGCCGCTAATGCCAAAGCTGGAGCCTTAAAATATATCAAAATGGCTCAAAAACTTCTCAAAAAATCAAGCTGGGTAAATAACTATCAACTGACTTTAAATATTTATTCTGAAGCCACAGAAATCGCCTATTTAAGTGGGAACTTTGAGCAAATGCAATGCTGGGCTAATCTCGTATTAAAACAGGCAAAAACTACCCTAGATAAAATCAAAGTTTATGAAGTAATCATCGAAGCGTATCACGCCCAAAATCAAGAACTAAAAGCGGTACAAATTGGTTTATCTGTCCTTAAAAGCTTCGATTTCGAGATTCCTGAATCTTTACAATCATCAGATATTCAAAAAGAACTAACTAAAACCCGCCAAAAATTAGCGGGGCAAAATATCGAAGATTTAAGTAATTTACCGCCGATAAATGAGGAAGAAAAATTAGCAATAATGAAGATAGGGACTGCCATATTTCCTCCTGTTTTTATTGCCGCCCCGCATCTCTTACCCATCCTAGTATCAAAACAGGTTAACTTATCAATTGAATACGGCAATAGTTATCTAGCGGCTTTTACTTATGTTAATTATGGCTTAATCCTTTGCGGTATTTTAGAAGATTGGGAAACGGGTTATCAATTTGGACGATTAGCTTTAAACATCGCTGATAAATTTCATGCCAAAGCCCTGATGCCGAAAATAATTGCCGTATTTTCCGCCACTATTAGTATCTGGAAAGAACCGATTAAAAATTCCCTGTCTTTGTTAAAATCTTCCTATCAAACCGGTTTAGAAATGGGCGATCTCTACTACGGAACAACCTGCGCCTATCTTTACTGTTTTCATTCTGCCTTTATCGGACAAGAATTAACAGAATTAGCCCAAGAAATAGCTAACTATGATCTGGCTTTTGTTAAGCTCAAACAAGAAAACCCTCGCAACTATCTAAAAATCTATGGTCAAACAGTTTTAAATCTGCTGAGGCACTCGGAAAATCCCGGTCATTTAGAAGGACAGTACTATCAAGAAACTGTTATGTTACCGTACCATCTAGAGGCTAATGATCTCTACGGTCTTTGTGCTTTATTTGTTAATAAATTATACCTTTGTTATCTATTTGGGCAGCACGAACAAGCTATTAAAAATGCTAACCAAGCCCAAAAGTATCTAGAGGGAGCCACCGCTACTTTATTGATTTCTCTACATAATTTCTATGATTCCCTCGCTCATTTAGCTATTTATAATCATCTGGACAATAACCAAAAACAGCAGGTATTAGAACGAGTTACGAATAATCAGAAAAAGCTGTGGGAATGGGCGAATCAAGCAGCCTCTAACTATCTCCATAAATTTTATTTAGTGCAAGCGGAAAAGGAGCGAGTGCAGCAATCCTATCTAGAAGCCATAGAAAACTACGATCTAGCCATTGCTAAAGCCAAAGAAAATGAATATATTAATGAAGAGGCACTAGCTAACGAACTAGCGGCGAAATTCTATCTCGATTGGGGTAAAGTAAAAATTGCCAAAACCTACATCAATGAAGCTGCCTATCTCTATTCTCTTTGGGGAGCAACAGCTAAAGTCAAAGATATAGAAAGCCGCTATTTTCAGTTAATGGTCAATAATTATGGTTCCAATTACCCGACCGAAACTAGGAGAACTTCCACCAGAAAAAATTCAGCCAGTCATTCGGGAGAACTGTTAGATTTAGCCACGATCATGAAGGCATCCCAAGCCATTTCTAGCGAGATAGTTTTAGATAAATTACTCGCCAACCTGATGAAAATTCTCATCGAAAATGCTGGGGCGCAGCTGGGCTATCTTATCCTAGAAAGCGGCGGACAATTATCGATCGAAGCCTCCGGTTCAGTGCAGGAAGATAGGGTGACAGTCTTTAAATCTAATGCCATCGAAGAACATCTTCCCGTCTCAATTATTAACTATGTAGCCCGGAGCGGTCAAACCGTTCTTAATAACGATGCTGCCCATCAGGGCAATTTTAGCAACGATCCCTATATAAAAACCCATCAAACCAAATCGCTGCTCTGTTCACCTCTCCTTGACCAAGGACAACTGCGGGGAATTGTCTATCTAGAAAATAACCTCACCGTCGGGGCTTTTACTCAAGAAAGATTGGAAGTGCTGCAACTGCTCTCCAGCCAAGCGGCGATCGCAATTACTAACGCCAAACTCTACACCGAAATCAAAGCTAAACAGAGACAACTAGCGCAATTTTTAGAAGCCATGCCAGTGGGGGTATTTGTCCTTGATGCCGACAGTCACCCCTATTATGCCAATCAAACGGCCCAAGAGATTTTAGGAAAAGGGATAGTTAATATCACCACGGCTAATCAGTTGGGGAAAACTTATCAGTTATATCAAGCTGGAACTGATCGATTGTATCCCACCGAAGACCAGCCAATTGTCCGAGCTTTAAGGGGGGAAAAAAACACGATGGATGATCTAGAAATTCACCAAGGAGAGAAGATTATTCCCCTAGAAGTGTATGCCACGCCCGTTTTTGACGAAAAAGGAGAAATTATCTATGCAATCACCGCTTTTACCGATATTACCGAACGAAAACAGGCGGAAGCGGAACGGATTCGCTTTACCGAAGAATTAGCCGAGTATAGCCGCACCCTAGAACAGAAAGTGCAGGAGCGCACCCTAGAACTCAGTCAAACCTTAGAAATTCTCAAGGCCACCCAAGCAGAATTACTGTTTGAAAATGAACTGCTCAGAAGTAGCGAAGAATCTAGCACCTTTGACTATCAAGTGGGGGGCAGTTTACCCATGGATGCCCCCACCTACGTGGTCCGCGCTGCCGACCGTTATCTCTATAAAGCCCTCAAACGCGGCGATTTTTGCTATGTTCTCAATCCCCGTCAAATGGGTAAGTCTAGTTTAATGGTACGCATGATCGATCATCTCCAACACGAGGGCATCTGTTGCGCTCCCATTGATTTAACCCGTATCGGCAGCGAAAATGTCACTTCTGACCAATGGTACAAGGGGATAGCCTTCGAGTTAGGGCGACGTTTTGGCCTGCTCAAAAGGGTCAATTTGAAAGCTTGGTGGCAAGAACGGGAAGATGTCTCGGCAGTGCAGCGCTTGGGCGAATTTATCGAAGAGGTGTTATTACTGGAAGTGGGGATAGTGGACGGCTCACCCCCGAAACCAATCGTGATTTTTATCGATGAAATCGATAGCGTTTTGGGCTTAAATTTCGCAGTTAATGACTTTTTTGCCCTGATTCGTTCCTGCTATAACCAGCGCGGTTTTAACCCGCTCTATCGGCGTTTGACCTTCGCTTTCTTAGGTGTTGTCACCCCCTCCGATTTAATTACCGACCACCAAATCACCCCTTTTAATATCGGTCATTCTATTCAATTGGAGGGTTTTAAGGAACACGAAGCCCAGCCTTTACTGCACGGATTGGCCGAGAAAGTTAGTAACCCGCAAACTGTCTTAAAAGAAGTCTTTGCCTGGACAAATGGTCAACCTTTTCTGACCCAAAAACTCTGTCAGTTGATCCGCACCGCCACCTCGCCGATTCCCCCCAATGGTGAGGCCCTCTGGATTGAGGACTTAGTACAGAAGAAGATCATTGATAATTGGGAATCTCAGGATGAACCAGAACATCTGCGGACTATTCGCGATCGGCTTCTCAACAGTCATCGCTACCAGTTGCTGCTGAGACTCTACGAACGGATTTTAAGGGAAAAAGAAGTGATTTCCGAGGATAGCACCCCAGAAAAAGAGTTACTGTTATCAGGGTTAGTGATCAAAGACCAAGCCCAGCTGCGGATTCATAATCCCATCTATCAAGCAATCTTTAACCTCGATTGGCTGGCCTTGGCAAAATCAACCTAAGACTAAATCCTGTTTAAAAGGTATAGGATAGTGGGAAGTGGGAAGTTAATGACTTTATCCCTATTCCCAATATTACCATCGTTCATCGGCTCTCTTGGATTTGGTGGGTAAAATGTACTCTAAGATACATTCCTCCTAGAGAGGGAGTGGAACGAACCACAAAGACACAAAGGACACAAAGATCGATCGATCATAATGTAAGT
>SFBI01000027.1 GCA_007095845.1 Microcystis aeruginosa Ma_MB_S_20031200_S102 | reverse complement strand
ATCGGCTTCTAGTCTGGGGAATTTTTGCCAAGTTAGAGATTTATCTCCTAGCACAAGTTATTTTTTTTGTCAAGAAAACTTTTTCTTTTTAACAAAAGTACACAAACATTTTGAGCAACCTTATTGACGATGTTATTTTGGGACTAGAGGGGAAAGATAACCTCACTGCTAGAATTTAATTTTCAGACAAGTAAGCAGCATCAGAAATTAGGCTCTCCCAGGTTTGGTGGGTAAAATATATTCTAAGATACATTACTCCTAGCAAGGGGGTGGAGCGAACTACGAAGACACAAAGGACACAAAGATCGATCATATTGTAAGTTAAACTTATCAGACAGAACCTAGAAGAGCCGAAATTATGACCTTTACACCAGCTATTGATCCAGATATTGAATACCCCGATAGTGACGGTAAACCCATGGCCGATAATACCGAACAATACGAATGGATCGTTAAAATCAAAGAAAATCTTGAGATTCTTTTTGCTAATTCTCCTAACGTTTTTATTGCCGGGGATCTGCTCTGGTATCCCGTCCAAGATAAGAAAATTACTGGACCGGTTGCTCCCGATGTTATGGTAGTATTTGGTCGTCCAAAAGGAAGAAGGAGTTCCTATAAACAATGGCAAGAAGATAACATCGCTCCTCAAGTGGTTTTTGAAATTCTTTCACCTTCTAATAGCTTAGAAGAAATGGAGCGAAAACTACTATTTTATCAACGTTATGGAGTGGAAGAATACTATCTCTATGATCCCGATTCTCATAATTTTCAAGGATGGTTGAGACAGGAAGGACTATTAAGTTCTATACCTGAGATTAAGAGATGGGTTAGTTCTCGGTTAAATATCCGATTTGATTTGAGAGAAGATGGGTTAGAAATTTATAGTTTAGATGGTCAGAAATTTTTAACTTCTCTTGAGTTATCTCAAAGGTTAGAACAAGAGCGTCTTAAAGCTGAACAAGCAAGTTTACAATTGGAACAAGAGCGTCTTAAAGCTGAACAAGCAAGTTTACAATTGGAACAAGAGCGTCTTAAAGCTGAACGTTTAGCCGAATATATCCGTTCTCTGGGAATTGATCCCGATACTTTATAATGACATAATTGATCGGTTGTGACGAATACTAATTAACTGGTAAACTGCCGAAATTATCGTCATTGAACCCAGTCTAGGGCTATACTCAACTATGTAATCACTAAAAAAGCAAATCTATGAAAGCTTGGGCCAAATCTCTAGAAAAACCAGCAGTGGAATTTTCTGAAACCCAATTAACCTTATTATCGGGGAAAATTCCCGATGGATTGCGGGGGAGTCTCTATCGCAATGGTCCGGGAAGATTAGAAAGAGGTAAGCAAAAAGTTGGTCATTGGTTTGACGGAGATGGGGCAGTTTTAGCTTTACATTTTCATGATAATGGAGCCAGTGCCACTTATCGTTATGTTCAGACTGCCGGTTATCAGCAAGAAAGCGCCGCTAATCAATATTTATTTCCTAATTATGGCATGAATGCTCCAGGCTTTTTTTGGAATAATTGGGGAAAAGAGGTAAAAAATGCCGCTAATACCTCAGTGTTAGCTTTACCCGATAAATTATTAGCTCTCTGGGAAGGAGGTTTTCCCCATAAATTAGATTTACAATCTTTAGAAACCCTAGGTTTAGATAATTTATCTAGCTTACAAGCAAAGGAAACTTTTTCCGCTCATCCTAAGCTAGATTTGTCCAGAGGAGAGATTTTAAATTTTGGGGTGACAATCGGTGCTAAAGTTAGTTTAAATCTCTATAAGTCTGACTCCACTGGTGAAATTATCCAGAAAAATACTTTTGAGTTAGATAGATTATCTCTGCTGCATGACTTTGTTTTAGCAGGACAGTATCTCGTCTTTTTTGTTCCACCGATAAAAGCGGATAAATTATCGATACTGTTGGGATTTAAAACTTTTAGTGATGCCATGCAGTGGCAGCCAGAATTAGGAACAAGAATACTAATTTTTGATCGAGATTCTCTACAGTTAGTCAGTGAAAGTGTTACAGATTCATGGTTTCAATGGCACTTCGCTAATGGTTGTGTGAATGAGCAAGGCAATCTTAAAATTGTTTTTGTCCGTTATGATGACTTTAAAACTAATCAATTTTTAAAAGAAGTTCCCACGGGTAAAACCGAAACCTTAGCCATCGGAAAATTGGCAAGTATCACTATTAATCCCCTATCAGCAAAAGTGATTAATCAGGAAATTCTCTCGGATTTAAGCTGTGATTTTCCCGTGGTTTCCCCGCAACTGGTGGGACAAAAATGGCAGAATACTTTTTTAGCTGTCCATCGTCCTGATAGCGATATTAGTGGGGAAATTATTGGACTTCCCGCTTGTTATAATCACTCCACAGGTAAGTTAACTATTGCTTATCTGGAAAATAACTGTTATGGAAGTGAACCGATTTTTGTCTGCGATGGTTTATCTCCAGAAACAGGATGGTTAATCGTCGTGGTTTACGACGGCAATAATCACAGCAGCCAAGTGAGAATCTATGACAGTCAGCAGTTAGAAAAAGAACCCCTTTGCTGTCTGCAATTACCCAGTGTTATCCCTCCGGGGTTTCACGGAACTTGGCAGGAAAAATCAGAAAAAGTATTGGTTAACAATTTCTAGTTTTTACCAAAAATATTGGCTGCGTCTTGAGAGGAAATATTGAAAATTAGGTAACTATAAGCAAGATGATCAATAGGTTGACGACTAGAACGCAGCCAGTAAAAATGGTTAGAATCGGTGGTAATACCGATTAATTGATTAGCTTCTATCACCAGTAAATTAATTGGATTATCGAGAGAAACCTGTGAGGGTGCAACTTTTTGATTCTCGATGACTAAATTAAGTTTATTATCTCCGTCATAACGAATAAAGAGAGCGTTGGGGTGTTTTTGGAGATAGTCTTGCAGATAATTTTTATTTTGTCCCCAATCTAAATTAGAATCAACCAGAACTTGATAGCTCATTTTGCGATCAATAACTAATTCGTTAAAGTAGGAAATATAATGGGGAAAATAGGAGAGATTGGAAATTAGTAGGTAAAAGGTCAGGACAATAATTAAAATGCGATAAGGTCTTTTATAAGCTAACCAACCGGTAACAATCCGACTAGCAAAGACAAATAAAAAGGGGAAAATCATTAAAATATATCTAATACCTATTTGAGCAGTGTTAAAACTCATTAAGATGAAATATAAGAGAGTGGGAATAATCAAAAAAGCTTCATTCTGCCAAAAATTTAACTGTTTTCTCCAGAAAAATAAACTGATAAATCCCAACCAGATAAATATTTGGGTAGCTATGGGTACTTTATAGAGAAAAGTGATCAGAAAATATTGGGGAAATCCCTTAATTTTAAATCCTTGTACTGGATCAACTATAAATCCTAACTGTCCCAAAAGATAGGGCATTCCACTACCAAAACCTGTTTCTTGTTTATACTTACCGAAGTCTAATGCTTGCAGGTAAGCAGCGGGAATGGGAATCGACAAAGATTTTAAGACAGGATAGGTTTGCAGTTGCTTAAAACTATGACTGAGAAATTGATAATCTCCCAATTGTGTACCACTTCTCTCGAAAGAATAACCAATATTTATGATTAATATTGTTGATAAAATTAGAGCCAATATGTAGAAAATACTGCGCTTAATTCTTTGTTGAATAACTACAATATTTTTCTGTTGAATAGATTGAATAATTTCCCGATGGTAAAAACCAAGACCTAAAATTATATAGATGGGAACTAAATAAACGGCTGTCAATCGACAAATCTGGGCAACTCCAAAAGTTAATATACTTAAAACCAGATTTTTTCTGCCCCCAAATCTCAGGAAAGACCAGAAATAATAAACGGCAATAAAAATTGAAGTTGCTCCGAATAAATCTTGAGTAATTATCCGTGAATGCCCGATAATATTAGGATCGAGAATATAGAGAATTAAAGCTAAAAATCCCGCTAACACTCCATAGAGTTGTTTTGACCATATAAAAACATATATGGCTAGAATTACTGAGATAATAATCGTGGCAAACCGTCCAAAAAACTTATTTTCTAAGTTTAGATCTTTAGAGATAGGAAAAATATTTTGTATTGTTTGATCGACTAGGAAATGCAGTGCTGAAGCTGGCATAATATTGCGATGATAAATATCTTCATCACCCCGTTGCGCTGCCGTACCTCTGAGAATTTCTACTCCACTTTCATAATGATAACCTTCATCATAATTGAGGGATTCTGGTAGAGAAAAAAATAAACTGGTGACAGATAAAACTATAAATATCACCAAAATAATTACTAAATAGAATCGGTGTTTTTTTGAGAAATTAAGGCTTATTTTCATAGATTAATTTTCCTTGAAAAAATGACTTATATGTGTTAGTAAATTAAGTCCTAAAATTGAATTACCTTGCTCATTTAATAGGGGACTATAACAAGCAATAATTCCCTCGTCTGGCACAATAGATAATAAAGCTCCACTAACTCCTGATTTTGTGGGAAAACCCACCTCAAGGGCAAATTGTTGAGAAGTTTCATAGAGTCCACAATTAGCCATAATTTCTAGAACTGTATCGGCAAAAGAAGAAGCTAAAATCAACTTACCTAAACTAGCAAGATCGGCAATTTTTCCAGATAAACAACAGATTTGATTATAGGTTTCTAGAGCTAAATAACGATCACTAATATAACCATTTTTTTCTAATTCTAAGCTTAAAGCTTGATTGTGAACATTAGGACAGGAGTGAACAGACTCAAGCACAGAGTGATCAAGAAATAATTGACAATTACCCATTTTATTTAACCATAAAAGCAAATTTTCACAGCGAGATTCTGGCGTTTCCCCTCCTAATAAATCTGCTAAAGCGATCGCACCACTGTTAATCATAGGATTACGGGAAAAACCGCAATCCTCTTGCAGTTGAGTTAAAGAATTAAAAGGATAACTAGAAGCTTGTTTTCCCACGCGACGAAAAACAGCATCTTCCCCTAAATGAGTTAAAAGACATAATAACAAAAAAGGTTTAATCACACTCATCAAAGGAAAGGTTACAGTTTCATCTCCCCAGGACAAAATCTCCCCCTCAAGACAGTGAATTTGGAGAGCGAAAACATCGGGATTAACTTGCTTCAAAACTGGTATATAATAGGGAGTCTGACCCTTCCTATCCGATAAATGCACTTCCCCGACCCAAGCTTGTATATCTTTCAACCTTAATCTAGCTAATCGGTTCATTTGTTTAATCCATGTACTCAGTCAAAGAAGCAGAATCTATAATTCTAACTCAAATTCAACCCCAACAGCAAACAGAAAAAGTTTCTCTAGAGGCAGCTTTTGGGCGCATTTTAGCCGAAGATATCAGCAGCGATTTAGACTTTCCCTATTGGGATAATTCTGCTATGGATGGCTATGCTGTCCGCTACGAGGATGTTAAAGACACTAACCCAGAAAATCCCGTTACTCTCAAGATTATCGCCGAAATTCCTGCCGGCAAAGCCCCCGAAACAATTATTCAACCGGGAGAAACAGCCCGAATATTTACAGGAGCGATGTTACCCGCCGGCAGTGATACGATTATTATGCAGGAAAATACTGACAAAAAAGGGGAGCGGGTGGCGATTCTTATCCCTCCCGAAAAAATAGGTCTTTTTGTGCGTCAACGCGGCACATTCTATCGAGCAGGAAATCCCTTATTAAAAGCCGGTATTGCCCTTAATTCCCCAGAAATAGCAGTTTTAGCCACGGCACAAGCTACCGAATTAACAGTTTTTTCCCGTCTCCAAGTGGCAATTTTCTCCACGGGAGATGAATTAATTAATCCCGATGAAACCCTCCAAAAAGGTCAAATTATTGACTCAAATCGCTACGCTTTAACGGCATTTGTCGCCAGTTTAGGGGCAATTCCCAGACCTTTAGGTATAATCAAAGATAATCCCGAACTTCTCAGAGAAACTATCAGAAAAGCCATTAATTCTAGTGCTATCGTCCTTTCCACCGGCGGTGTTTCCGTGGGAGATTACGATTATATCGAGGGAATTTTAGGGGAATTAGGATCAGAAATTCTAATTCGCAGCGTTGCTATTCAACCGGGTAAACCCTTAACCTTTGCTACTTTTCCTAACGGTTGTCTTTACTTTGGTATCCCCGGTAATCCTGTCTCTGCTTTAGTTTCCTGTTGGCGCTTCGTGCAAATGGCCATTAAAAAATTATCAGGATTGACAGATTATCAGAACAAATTTCTGCGAGTTATCACCCGCGATACTCTCAAATCCAAGGGACAAAGAGAAGTTTATCTCTGGGGAAAAATAGAAATTATCGAGGGAGTCTATCAATTTCAACTCGCTTCTGGACAACACAATTCAGCTAATTTAATTAATTTAGCGGGTACTAATGCTTTAGCCATAATTCCCCAGGGTAAAACTACCATACAAGCAGGAGAAACAGTAGAAGTTATGATAGTTTCTTAAAAAAATACCTAACCAAATTTTTGGCTAGGTAGCTGGTTATAATTAAATTAAAGATAGATTTTGGGTTCGATCCCCCCTTAATCCCCCCTTGATAAGGGGGGTGTCTGATGGTTTTTAACACCTAACTACCTAGGTATCCATCAATTTACTTTATCGAAAATATTGCTAGATAATTTAACCAACACCAATTAATGACCCCTGAAATATAACATCGTCGCTACCATTGGATATATCAGCTAATTGACTAATATTTTCTAACTCGATTGTGGGAACAGTTCGTTTAATTAAACCAGTTAAAACTTTACCCGGTCCCACTTCGATCGCTTTTTCCACACCCACATCTGGCAACTTTAACATAATTTCTCGCCAGCGAACCGAGCTAGTCATCTGCTGGATCAGATATTTTTTTAATTGTTCCCCGTCCTGAGTAGGATTGCTCGGATCGACATTAGAAATCACGGGAACTTTTGCAGACCGAAAATTAACTAATTCTAAAATCTGCTGAAATTGAATAGCGGCATTTTCCATCAAGGGAGAGTGAAAAGCACCAGATACTTTTAACTGCATAACCCGCTTAACTTTCACTTGACCTAATACCAAATCCACCGCTTCAGGAGTCCCAGAAATTACCACTTGTTCAGCACTATTGTCATTAGCAATAACTACATTTTCCGTCTGATTAACCACTGTCTCTAGACTGGTGCGATCGAATTTCATTAAGGCTGCCATTTTGCCACCTTCGGCCGCATCCATCAAACGGGAACGGTTTTGAACTAGATTTAATCCTGTCTCAAAATTAAACACCCTGGCCGCATATAAAGCGGAATATTCACCGAGACTATGACCGGCAACTAGATCGGGAAAATGACCTTTCTCTTGCAACAAATCCGCTAAAATACTCTCCACCACAAATAAACAAGGTTGAGTATAAAGAGTACGAGATAGGGTTTCTTCATCCCCTTGACATTTTTCTAACACCGACCAACCGAGGATTTTTTCTGCTCTTTCTAATCTCTCTTGGCCAAGTGCGCTTTCCGCTAAATCTCCAATCATTCCTAACGCTTGCGATCCTTGTCCCGGGAATATCCACGCTGTTTTCATAAGTTCTTAAAATAGATAGATAGTTGTGTTTAGGTCAGTTATCAGTTATCAGTTATCAGTTATCAGTTATCAGTTATCAGTTATCAGTTATCAGCTATCAGTTATCAGTTATCAGTTATCAGTTATCAGTTATCAGATGTGAGTTTTTAGTTTACTGTTTACTGTTTACTGTTTACTGTTTACTGTTTACTGTTTACTGTTTACTGTTTACTGTTTACTGTTTACTGTTTACTGTTTACTGATCACTGAATTAATCTCCCCAACGGAAGATAATCCCACCCCAAGTTAAACCAGCACCAAAGCCGGAAGAAGCAATAATATCACCTTTTTTGACCTTACCACTCCTGACAGCTTCATCGAGAGCTAGAGGAATCGAGGCCGCGGAAGTGTTGCCATACTCGCTGAGATTGCTGATCACTTTTTCGGGAGGCAGTTTCAGGCGATCGCTCACCGCATCCATAATTCTTTGATTAGCTTGGTGCAGAACTAACCAATCGATGTCACTGGTGGTTAAATTAGCCCGATAGAGGGCTTTTTCGATGACCTCTGGCACTTTCGCCACGGCAAAACGATAGACTTCCCGTCCGTTCATCGTTAGAGGCTTATAGGTCCCTTTTTGAACCCTTACCCCCTCCTTAAGAGGCAATTCCTCCCCCTCGTAGGCGAGATTGAGAGAACTATTCTGGCTGCCGTCGCTATGGAGTTCAAAACCGAGAATGTTATCTTTTGTATCATTTGCTTGACAAAGAACCGCCCCTGCCCCATCACCAAAGAGGACACAGGTAGCGCGATCGTTCCAATCCACCCAACGGGAGAGAACATCGGCCCCGATAACCAAGACATTGCGGTAAGTACCAGCACGGATAAACTGGGTGGCGGTGACTAATGCCACCAGAAAACCTGAACAGGCGGCGGTGAGATCAAAAGCGATCGCCCGATTCGCCCCGATCTGACTTTGCACTTGGGCCGCGCTACCGAACAGATCATCGGGGGTAGAAGTAGCCAAAAGAATCAGATCGACCTCCCTAGGGGACACCTGAGCCATTTCTAGAGCCTTAATCGCCGCTTGGGCTGCTAATTGGCTCAAAGACACCGATTGATCCGCTAAATGGCGTTTACCGATGCCTGTGCGACTTTTAATCCACTCATCGGAAGTCTCGACAATTTGGCTGAGTTCTTCATTACTGAGAAATTGCCCTGGTGTGGCCGATCCACAACCGGTAATGACGACGGCTGCCCCGAATCCGTTCAAAATATTCCCCCTTTTTCAGTTATCAGTTATCAGTTATCAGTTATCAGTGGGTCAGTGATCAGTTGACAGCTTAATCTTCACTGTTCACCGACAACTTTTTTAATTGATGATGGTGGTCATTGTAGGCTTGAATGCGCTCAGAAACGCGATTATCGACGGCATTTTTCGCCTGTCGGATGGCGTTAAAAATTGAAGGTGCTTGGGAACTGCCGTGACTGATCACACAAACCCCATCAACTCCAAATAACAGCGCACCACCGTGTTCCGCGTGATCCATGCGTTGTTTAATCTGTTTAAGATTGGGTTTAATTAAAGCCGTCCCGACTTTACCCTGTATCCCCCTAGGTAATTCCTCTTTGAGAATTTGTAGGATAACTCCTCCCACCGCTTCGGCAAATTTTAACAGGACATTACCGACAAAACCATCGCAGACAATCACATCAAATTGTCCCGATAGCACATCCCGGCCCTCAGCATTGCCGATAAAGGGAATTTGCTGGTTATTTTCTAATAATTCGTAGGTTTTTAGGGCGAGATCGTTACCTTTGCTGGGTTCTTCACCGATATTGAGTAACCCGACTTTCGGATCTTCAACCCCCATAACGTATTTACTGTAAATTGTCCCCATTAGGGCAAACTGCTCTAAATATTTGGGTTTACAGTCCACATTCGCCCCGACATCGAGGATAATCACCGATTTACCCGCCAACATCGTCGGCAGCACCGCACCGATCGCCGGGCGATCGATTCCTTTTAAACGACCTAAACGCAGTAACGCCGCCGCCATGGCTGCCCCGGAGTGACCGGCGGACACCACTGCATCGGCGCGATTTTGTTTAACTAAATCCATGGCCACATTAATCGAGGCCGCCGGTTTGCGACGGATAGCGGTGATCGGCTCTTCGTCCATAGCCACCACTTCCTCTGCGTGGACGATCGTGAGATTCTTGGGACGGGGATGATGCTGGAAATAAGCCTCAATCCGTTCAGAATCGCCGACTAATAATACTTCTACATCTAATTCTTCGGAAGCTCGCATCGATCCCGCGATAATCTCGTTGGGAGCGTAGTCACCTCCCATCGCATCTACCGCGATTCTTGCCCGATTTAATGCCGTTTCTGCCATTGAGTCAGTGGGATAGAAATCTTTAATAAGTTGAGCGGCAGCTCTTGACAAAAGCTGGCCGATCGAGGATTAGTGTTTTCTGATCGAGCAATTGTTAAAAATTACCAATCATCTCTATACAATAAGGCATCATTGCGATTAAGGAAAAGATGTTCTCAGTTTTTAATTTGGCAGTTTTCGGCTTTCTCTTCGGTTGGCTGGGGGGGCAATCCCAACCGATCGCCAATATTCCCCTAATTTCTTGGCAAAATCAGCCTATTTTTGACCTTCCCACCGCTCCCGATCCCCGGGTAGCGGCGATCGTGGCCGATTATCTGCAAGACTTGACTAAAAAAGGTTTAAACTCTAGTCAACAACGGGTCTTAATTGAGACGGAATGGGCTGATTTAGCTGATCATCAGGGGAATCTGCCCGCTTCAGCTGCATCTTTGACTAAAATCGCCACTACTCTCGCCGCCGTGGAAACCTGGCCTCTCGATCATCGTTTTGCTACTCGTTTTTACAGCACGGGAGAGGTAAAAAACGGGGTGTTAGAGGGAGATTTAATTATTGAAGGGGAAGGGGATCCGCTTTTTGTCTGGGAAGAAGCGATCGCAGTGGGCAATGGCCTCGATCAATTAGGCATCCGTCAGGTCAAAGGCGATCTGATCATTACGGGTCAATTCGCCATGAATTTTCAAACCGATCCCCTCAAAGCGGGAGAATTGCTGAAAATTGGGGTTGATCAATCGAAATGGTCAAAAGAAACCCAAAAAGCTTTTCAGAGCCTTCCTAGCGGCACAAAAGCCCCACAGGTGAAGATTTTGGGCATGGTTCGAGCCAGTCAAATTCGCCCCGAAAATGCCCAATTATTATTGCGTCATCAGTCCTTAACTTTAACGGAACTGTTGCGTCAGATGAATATTTATAGTAACAACGTCATGTCGGAAATGTTAGCGGAACTGCTCGGTGGCCCGGCGGCAGTGGACGCAATTAATACTAAAATTACTGGGGTAGGAGCGGAAGAAATTCAATTAATTAATGGTTCGGGATTGGGGGTAGAAAATCGCTTGTCTCCCCGGGCAGTTATTGAGATTCTTAAAGCATTGGATCGCAAGTTAGCCAATCAACCGATCAAAGTCGCCGATTTATTTCCGGTGGGGGGACGTGATACCAAAGGAACTATGCAGTGGCGGGCCATTCCTAAAGGAGTGATGATTAAAACTGGAACTTTAGCCCAAGTTAGCGCCTTAGCCGGAGAAATTCCCACCCAAGAAAGGGGTAAAGTTTGGTTTGTAATTATGAATGCTGGTAGTAGCAATATCGAGAGATTCAGAAATCAGCAGGATCGGGTCTTACAAGCTTTAGATCAACACTGGCAAATTCTCCCGGAAGCGACTCAAGGATCGATTCCTGCAAGGGCCTTTCTAGGTGATCCCAGTCGAATAAGTCAAGGTTTCTAAGGGGGTTTGGGGGTTCTACCCCCCAAAGGCTTGGATTGAGTGATAAAATCGGAAGTGATCACCAATTTTAGAAGATAGTTTCCCTTTAAAAATCCCAACTCAGTAGATTTACAAAAATGAGATGTACCCGGTTAAACGCATCCAGAAATTTTTAGGGATAAAAACACATTTGCGGCAAACCAAGGGATTCTTCCCAACCCATCATGAGATTGAGACATTGTACCGCTTGTCCCGATTGTCCCTTAACTAAATTATCAATCGCTGACATCACAATCACTCGATCGGTTCTCGGATCCACTTCAATACCGAGATAACATAAATTAGTACCACAGGCCCACTTAGTTTGTGGATAGACTCCCCCGGGTAGGATTTTGACAAAGGGAGAAGCGCGATAAAAAGCATTGTAGATAGTGATTAAATCATCCCGCACCAGATTGGGATCCCGCAAAGTTGCATAGACTGTGGACAGAATACCCCGAACCATAGGCATTAAATGGGGAGTAAACTGGACGCGCACCTCATGACCGGCTAAATCACTGCAAATCTGCTCAATTTCGGGAGTATGACGGTGTTTTCCCGCTACATTATAGGCCCCGATCGAACCATCTGCTTCTGCCAATAACATATTAATTTTAGCTTGTCTGCCCCCTCCCGAAGTTCCCGATTTGGCATCAATAATCGTGGTTTCCGGGAGAATTAAACCCTGTTTTAATAGGGGAGAAATCGCCATTAAACTAGCAGTAGGATAACATCCGGGGCAACCGATCAAAGAGGCATTTTTAATATCTTCCCGATAAAGTTCCGGTAAACCGTACACAGCCTTAGATGCGATCGCTTGATCCTGACGTTCCTTGCCATACCATTTACTATAGGTTTCTAGGCTAGTAAAACGATAATCTGCCGACAGATCCAACACTTTACACCCTTTGGCGATCAAAGGGGGAGCTAAATCACAGGCTAAACCATTGGGTAAACCCAAGAAAACCACTTGACAACGGGAGGCAATTATCTCTAAATCGATCGCCTCCACATTAAGATTAATGCTATGACCGAGATGGGGATATAAATCACTGTAGGGTTTTCCGGCGCTACTATCGCCCCCCAGATAGACTAATTCAACAAGGGGATGTTCTTTGAGCAAACGTACCAACTGTACGCCACCATATCCGGAAGCGCCGACAATACCCACTGAAACCTTCTGTTCTTGCGTCATTTCTCTTATTCCTAAAAATTCTTATCGTTAATATAACGCTTTGCTATGGCTGAATTTTAGCCTAACCAGTGGGATTTAAATCAAAAAACTTCCTGTAAAAACCTAGCATCTCGGCCGGGTTGTCCCTAAACCGTCAATAGACCTCTTGTAAAAATCAAAAATTGTTGTTAGGGTTAGGCTTCGGCCGTGAGCTCAGCGTTCGACTGAGCTCACGCCGAAGTCCGAACGGAGAATTAAGAATGAATAATAATCAGTTAAATAGTCTATTTATAGACTTTATGCCATTTAATGCTTATTTTTGCCGTTTTTAAACCCTGAAAAATTAATTATGCAAGAGGTTTAAATTCTCTTGATCAATAGGCTGTTATCTTAATGATGAGGTACAAGGTTTTCCTTTTATGAGGCCAAATTAGGTTAAACTCCATCTTGAGGAGAAAGGCTGTAATTCAATCCCCCATATTTAAAATTTTGATCGCACTGTAAATTCATAATCTCCTCCCGGTTCTAATTGATAATCGTAGCGTTCTAAAAACCGATTCAAGGGTTCAAAAATCAAAGCCCTACCTAGGGAAGGTTGTACTAATAACTTGCCTTGAAGAAAATGCCATTGAAAACGCCATTGATATTGTTCCGTCCGCACTTCTCCCTCTAATTTCCCCGTTTGCCAAGATTGCTTAATTATCCGCACATAAGCCGTGCTTTCTGGTCGATTGCCGCCACTCACCTGAACCCTACCTATAGATTAAATATCAAATATTAAGATAGCGAATTAATCCTTGTTTGTCATTACTTGACCTAATTTTCTCGACGCTATTCCGGTGAAGTGACTTCATTAACCTTAGAAACCAAGACATTTAATTGAAAAGGTCGCCCCATTTCCTTAGTAATAAATTCTTGCAATAATTCTACCTGTCTGGGGGTAATGCTTTCCGGAGTTCTTACTACTAATCTCACCTGGGGAGGTTGATTGAGCCAATTAATCGAAGATTCCAATAATTCTGTCCGTTGAAAAGTAACTGTTCGCTGTAATAAAGCTTTTTTGATTAGCCTTTCTAAGCGAGCTTGATTGGCCAGAGTTGCAAAACTTATTCCTAAGGGAATTAGCAGCACTGCTGTCAGGATAGAAGTCAAAATCAGAGCGTTACGCGCCCGATGAAAATTAGAATAACCTGCCAGCAAAAAGACCAACAAACAGGAGAGAGCAATACCTAATAAATTGGTAATATATAACAGAGTTGCCCCCAAACTTAGTATCCAATTCCCTTGGGATAATCCTAAACCAATCGTGCAAACTGGTGGCATTAAAGCCACGGCGATCGCTGTTCCCGCTAAAGTACCTGAAATTTTCGGCTCTATTTTAGCATAACCACTGATTGCCCCCGCGGTAATTGCAACTCCTAAATCTAAAAGATTCGGTTGAGAACGGGCTTGAATTTCACTACCAAATTCGGAAATTCCGATCAATAATCCCAGCAACCAAGCTATCGCTAAAGCAATAATCGTACCAACTAAAATCGCCAAGGATGACTTACGAATTAATCGCCAACTACCAATTAAACCACCAAAAGCCAGACTACGAATCGGAAACATTAAAGGGGCAATAATCATCGCTCCAATAATCACGGCCGCGCTGTTAGCGACTAAGCCAAAGGTAGCGATCGCACAAGAACTAACAATCAAAGCTAGATAGGGAAAATCGAGGGACGCTTCTAACCATAAATCGCGCCACATAGCCCGCGATTGTTGCCAGGTCAAGGGTTTTCTTGAGAACCACGAGTAGAGCCGTTCTTTTCTCTTCATTGGTTTTAGTAAAATTGACTTTCCTTTTATTTATAGCTTTTTTTGTCCAATCAATGTACATTCAAGTGAGTGGCTTCAATTTAATTATAATCGGCTACTTAAGCTAAGAGGCATTCAAATCGCTTATTCTTAGGTTAGCCGAATCTGTCCCCCCCCTTGCCTCCCCGAAGTCGGTGGGTGCTGCCTTTTGTCGTTTGGCATTTCGTCCGAGTTCACACCGAAGTCTCTTGTCTTCAGAAGCTAACTACTGTCTTAGCCGATTTCCACATTGCCTGTCCCTTGAAACATCAGCCAAGAGAGGAAAAAATTAGCCACAAAAATCGCTAATAAAGAAGTTACCACAGCCGTGGTAGTAGATTGACCAACTCCTTTAGCACCGCCGGTGGTTGTTAAACCCCAACTGCAGCCGATAATGGCAATTAAAATCCCAAAAATTAGGGACTTTAACATAGAACTAATTAAATCCCATGTTTCCAGAAAATTTTGGGCTGATTGCAAGAATAGGGAATAGGAAATACCGTAAAGACTATCAGAAATCAATAAACCGCCCAGTAACCCTGTGACTAAAGAGATAATAGTGAGCAGGGGTAACATTAAACTACAGGCAATCACCCTGGGAATGACCAAATAATCGATCGGATCGGTTTTTAAAATATATAAAGCATCAATTTGTTCTGTTACTCGCATTGTACCAATTTCGGCGGCAAAAGCCGAGCCAACTCTCCCCGCCACCACCACTGCGGTTAAAACTGGCGCTAATTCCCTGGTTAAAGCCAAGGAAAGGACTCCCCCAACAAAACTACCCGCCCCAAAAAAAATAAATTCTCTAGCTACCTGAATAGTGAAAACCATACCCACAAAAGCAGCAGTAATTAGGGCAATTGTCAAGGATTCTGGCCCAACAATACTCATTTGTTCCAGAGTATTACGCCGGTGGATTTTGCCATTAAGAATATGTAAAAAAGTTTGTCCCGCTAACAAACTGGCAGCCCCCAAACGTTGGAACCATAAACTTAAACCACTGGCAGCATCACTTTTTCTTGGCATTTGTCGAGGGACTATCGCTAAAATCTAACTTATTATAGGCGAGAATTCCCTCTGATACTAAATCTGTTGAGTAACGCACAGAAAACGGGTTTCTCCGAGAAAACCGTTTTCTACTCATGTATGATTATCCCTTGATTGTGGGGACTTGCTTTGATGCCACTCGATCGAGGGATAACAAATTATGGTTTTGTGCTGCGGGCAGGGGATAATAGAATTTCCAGTAGCCGTCAGCTATCAACCCTGATTCTTTATCCATGCCAGATTTACCGAAAATTATCCTGAGAAACCATAAAATTGATGCCGTTAAACGATTCCATCCTTGGATATTTTCCGGAGCGATTAAGGAGATGGAGGAGGAAGTCAAAGAGGGTGCTATCGTGGAGGTTTATAGCGATCGAGGCGAATATCTAGCCACTGGACTGTATAATCCTAGCAATATTGCCGTTAAAATTCTTTCTTTCCCAAAAGTCAGCGATATTGCTCAATTATTTCTCGAAAAGTTCCAGAATGCCTATCAGCTGCGGCAACAAATCGGTTTAGTGGATAACCCGAAAACTAACTGTTATCGTTTAATTAACGCTGAAGGAGACGGTTTACCCAGTTTAATCGTCGATTGGTACAATGGCACGGCAGTTATTCAAGCTTATTCCCTCGCTTTATACCAACGTCTTGATCTGATTGTCGATTGTCTGAAAACTATCTACGCTGATAATTTACGGGCAGTTTACGATAAAAGTGCCGCAGTTTTGGCGAAAAGCGCCCATATTTCCGAAAATAAATACTTATTTGGTCAAAAAACCAGCGATGAGGTGTTAGAATCCGGCCATCGCTTTATTATTGATTGGGAAAAGGGACAAAAAACAGGATTCTTCCTCGATCAAAGGGAAAATAGAGCCTTATTATCTCAATATTCCCAGAATAAACGGGTTTTAAACACTTTTTCTTATTCTGGCGGCTTTTCTGTCTATGCTATGCAAGCGGGGGCTGCCCTAGTCCATTCCGTTGATAGTTCCCACGGTGCGATCGATCTTACCGAAAAAAATATCGCCCTGAATAATCTCAGCGAAGTTCCCCATCAATCCTACAGCACCGATGTTTTTAACTTTTTGCGCGACTGTGAGGAGGATTACGATCTGATTGTTCTCGATCCTCCCGCTTTTGCCAAAAGTATCCAATCCCGTCATCAGGCGGTTATGGCTTATAAAAGATTAAATCAGCAAGCTTTCCAGAAAATTCGCCACCAAGGTATTATTTTCACCTTTTCCTGTTCCCAAGTGGTTAACGAAGAGCATTTTCAGGGGGCTGTCATGGCTGCCGCTATTGAATCAGCCCGCCCAGTGCGAATTTTAGCACGTTTAAGCCAACCAGCCGACCATCCCACCAGTATCTATCACTCGGAAGGTTCCTACCTGAAAGGATTGGTTTTAGCGGTGGATTGATGGAAAATTAAACGATTACCATCCGGATCATAGATGTAGATTTCTGGACCGTGGGAAGCTTGGCTAATTTCTCCCCTAGCACCATAGCCGATTTCGCTCCAATGCTCGATCGCTTTTTCGAGACTCTCCACCTCGAAACAAATGCTCATCCCACTGCCCCTAGAATCGCTAAATTCCTCTCTGTGGGACTCTTTAGGGCAAAAAAGACCTAATTTAAGGTTAATCAGCCTAAATTCCGCATAAACGGCGACGAGATAGGGATTTGGTTCCTGTTGCAACAGTTGACGATAAAACTGCACCGAGCGATCGAAATTACTTGTACCTAGGGCAATAAAAGCCTCTGTGTAATTGAATGGACTATCGGGGGGGTTATTCATTGGGGTTGGGGGAATTATCAATTATGAATTATGAATTATGAATTATGGTTCTTCGTTACTTGGTATGGTTTGATAGGGGGGCATAAATCGACTAAATCCTTATCTGGCAAGAGATTTAATTGATTAGTTCGCTCTAGATCAAAAGCAATTGACAAAAATCGCCAAATGCTTTTCTATATAAGGGTTCCATCCCTTATAATCCCCGTCCATTGCATGACACAAACCCGAAGAACCTGAATTATGAAGTGGGGAAAAGGGAGAATAAGTAAAATAATCTGCCGAATCCTAACCCCACCAACAAACTTTTTTAGCCAACCCTATTTATTGAATTTTAACATTTAATTTATAGGTAGCATTGCCGCGAGTTCCCCCTACAATTATTTCATAATTTCCAGTAGCAGGTAATTTTAGACTAGATTGGGTAGCTTCTCCTGTCAATATTTCCCCATTCGGTGCAATCACATCAAATACGGCATTATTTTCTAAGGATGTAATTTTCAGATCCATTCTCTGTCCTCGATTTGCTCTTAAGAGATAAATATTTCTACTCCCTCGCACAACCGATTGATTAACGGTGGCGCTATTAGTTCCGGGTGCAAACTGGATTTGAGACAATAAACAAGGTTGTCTTTGATAAACGACCCGTCCCGTATTCAAAGAATCTGCGGTTAATGTCCAGATTTCTTGAGTTTTTTGGGTGTCTAACTCAATTTTTGTCGTGATATTTAAGTTTAACTGATTCCCCTTTTTTGTCCCTCGTAAAGTTTGAGTATAGGAAGTATAATAGGATTCTTGTTCATTCTGAATCGTAGCTTGTACCCGACCTGTGACTTGATTTCCCTGAATATAAATCCTTGCGGTAGCATCCAGACCATCATTAGTAGCGACTGAAAAACAATAACCTTGAATCGAAGAAGTGCTAGACGCTTGGGCAATTTGTCGGGGGGGATGATTTGCTATCCCTGGTGTAACATTGACTAAACTTGTAAAAATGACTAGACATCCTAATAATTTCATCATCATCATGACCATTTCAAGTTTTCACTAAGTAGTCGTGCAAAATTAATTTCTTAGTCGAGATAGGAGACGGAAGACAGCTATCAGGGATCGGATTTGAGTTTTCAGTTTACTGTTTACTGATCACAACAGAAGTTTAACGGAGTAGTGGCTTAGATGTGTAATTAATTTTGCTTAGATACTTAAGTAGTCGTGCAAAATAAATTTCCTAGTGAAGAAAGGCAAAAGGCAAGGGGGGGTTAGATATGTGTAATTAATTTTGCCTAGATACTTAATACTAAACTAATTATCGCCCCAGCCACCATATTTCTGGACTTCCCCGTTGACAAAAAGCCATAACCTTTGCTTTAGAAGGGATTAAGAGAATTTCTAGTACCCCGTTACTGGATACAAATCAGGGAAACTCCCAATAAATCTAACGCCTGTTGTTGCAGTTGGGTCGGTCGAGTTATCTTAGAAAAACGATAACTTCCCTCCCTAATCGTACATTCCACTGTGTTTAAGCAAATTGTCCCCAGGTCTTCAAAACCGGAGACTTTGTACCTCATAATTAAGATAACTACTATAGGATAACCTCTGATTCGATCTTTTGGGCTATTCTTAGTTTAGCCGAACGAGAACGAGGATTTTTAGCCTGTTCTTCTCGGCTGGGAATAATCGGCTTTTTCGTGATAATTTTCAAGGAATTATTTTCGCGAAAACCATACTTGATCAGACGATCTTCTAGACTATGAAAACTGATCATAGCGATAATTCCCCCGAATTTTAGCCAGTGGGGGGCTTGATTTAACAATTGTTGCAGAGAATCTAATTCTTGATTAACAGCGATACGTAAGGACTGAAAAACCCGCGTTGCCGGATGAATACGTCCATAACGGTAACTAGCGGGTACAGAACTAGCGATGACGGCTGCTAATTCAGTGGTGGTAGTAAAGGGACGTTTTTGGACGATCGAGCGAGCAATAGGACGAGATAAACGTTCTTCTCCGTATTGATAAAAAAGATCGGCTAATTCTTTTTCCTGCCAATGATTAATAATATCGGCTGCTGTCAGGGATTGACAGCGATCCATCCGCATATCTAAGGCTGCCGTGTGGCGAAAACTAAAGCCGCGCTCGCTCTGATCGAATTGGGGAGAACTGACCCCTAAATCGGCGATAATGCCATCAAAACTGCTATTTTGTCCCTTATAATCGGCGAAGTTCCCCCACCAGAGGGTTAAACGGCTATCTAGATAGGGAGCGAGACTAATTTTAGCGGCTTCTAGGGCGCTTTGATCGCGATCAATTGCGGTTACTGTCGTTTCGGGATGGGCTTCTAAAAGCAGGCGGCTGTGTCCACCACCGCCTAGGGTAAGATCGAGATAATGCCCCCCGGGTTGAATATTTAAACCAGCGATTAATTCTTGACTCAAAACGGAAATATGGGGAAAATCTTGATTCATCTGCTGATAACTTCCTGAAAATGGCGATTTAACCTAAAAATAACTGATAGGCTGGGTTTTGACTTTCATCCCAATAGCGATAGCCGAGAGTATCGAGAAAAGCTTGCCATTGATTCATTTCATCGGGGGGGACCTGTATGCCCACGACGATGCGCCCGTAATCGGCCCCGTTATTGCGATAATGGAAAACGCTGATATTCCAGTGGGGACTCATGGAAGCGACAAATTTCATTAAAGCCCCCGGTCGTTCGGGAAACTCGAAGCGATAAAATAATTCATGATCGGCTAAATGCGATCGCCCTCCCACCATGTGGCGCAGATGCAATTTAGTCAATTCATCATCGCTAATATCAAGGGTTTTAAAGCCGCAAGCTTCAAAACTCTCGGCTAATTTCTTGGCATCGCTGCGATTTTCGATCTGGGCGCCGACAAAAATATGCGCTTCTTTTTCATCGGCAATACGATAACTAAATTCGGTTAAATTGCGTTTGCCGACACATTCGCAAAAACGCCGTAAACTGCCCGGTTGTTCGGGAATAGTCACAGCATACAACGCCTCGCGCCGTTCCCCTAATTCCGCCCTTTCCGCCACAAACCGCAGACGATCAAAGTTCATATTCGCCCCACAAGCTACAGCAACGAGCGTTTTATCCTCAATTCCTTCTCTTTCTACATAAGCTTTCGCTCCTGCTACCGCTAACGCCCCCGCAGGTTCTAAAATCGAGCGTGTATCTTGAAAAACATCCTTAATCGCCGCACAAATATCATCCGTATCCACGAGGATAATCTCGTCCACATACTGCTGACAGAGACGAAAAGTCTCCTCTCCCACCTCCCGCACCGCCACCCCATCGGCAAATAATCCCACTTGAGACAAACGCACCCGATAACCAGCTTTTAGGGATTGATTCATCGCGTCTGAGTCCACAGGTTCCACCCCGATAATTTTAATTTCTGGGCGTAAACGCTTGACATAGGCTGCAATACCTGATATTAAGCCACCGCCACCAATAGCGACAAAAATGGCCTCGATCGGTTGCTGATATTGTCGTAAAATTTCCATACCGATCGTACCCTGGCCGGCGATTACCTCCGGATCATCGAAGGGATGGATAAAAGTTAAGCCTTTTTCCGCTTCTAACTGCCGCGCGTAGGTGTATGAATCATCGTAGGTGTCACCGTGCAGGACGACAATCCCCCCCCGGGCTTTTACTGCGTCAATTTTGACTTGGGGAGTGGTGACAGGCATAACGATAATCGCTTTGGTTCCCAATTGCCGCGCCCCCAAAGCGACTCCCTGGGCATGATTTCCCGCCGAAGCAGCAATTACACCTTTTTGTAACAAATCCCTTGACAAATACGCCATTTTGTTGTACGCGCCGCGCAGTTTAAAAGAGAAAACCGACTGCATATCCTCGCGCTTGAGTAAAAGTTGATTGTGCAAGCGTTGAGAGAGATTGGGGGCAGGTTCCAAGGGGGTTTCTTGGGCAACATCATAAACCCGTGCGGTGAGGATTTGAACCAGGTAATCGCAGTACATTATTCTTTTTTGGCGGTGGGGATTCGCGAATCGGGCTAGGATACAGAATAGATCATCGTCGGTTCAGTTAGCAATAGACCTCCTGCACAATTTTTTTATGGTATAACAGAGGCTTTTGCTTTTTTCTTGATTTTTAGATGGAAGTGGAAAACAAATAAAATGTGATCTTAGGTCAGGAAATCATCTATAATTTTGCTATGGTTATTAGAAAAATTATAGATTATCAAAACTTATCAGATGAACAGTTCAAACGTCGTTTTTGCTTGTATAAACAAACCTATAAAAAGATGGTGGAATCAGTAAAAAGTGTTGAAGTTGAATCTAATTCAGTATCTAAAAAGGGATCGAACCCTAAACTATTTATAGAAGAACAAGTTTTAGTAACGTTGGAATATTGGCGAGAATATAGAACATATCTTCAAATTAATACAAGCGGTCAAATATCAGAATCAACTATAGTTCGGATAACCTGCTGGCAGCTATTTATGACTATGAGTTAGGGATAGATATAGCAACTTATTAAAAGTTACCAAACATTGATCAAGTCAAGAAGAATTTACTCTCAATTATAAAAGAGGTTTTGATAACCAAATTAAAGCATATCTAAAAGACCTCTCCATAATATAATCTCAAAACTAAAAGTCTTTCTAGTTAAGGAATCTAACCGAATAAAAATTATTTTAATTGCCTCATATTTTTTCAGTAAAATTGAATTAGCAACGATAGATATACATTACAGCTATCGAACTGTTTAGCTAGTACATAAACCAAAAGCAAGCTGTGACTGGGTTATAATTTTTGGAGATGTCTAAAGATTTTTGAGTTAAAAGTAAAACATCAGGTCTTCATCAAGAACAAATGTACAGACTAACTAATTTTACTCCAAAAATTAGTCAAACCATAACCTTAACATATAATTAATTTGCAAGAGTCCTAATGATTTAAGAGTCACTGATAATTGCTGATTGTCGGTGTTTCTGCAAATGTGTGATGCACCCTCTCTTTGGTTTGTCTAGTCTGATAAAAGTAAACATTATTAAGATAACTGCTATAGTTATAGTTACTAATTCTGTACACAAATATTGCATCTAGAATTAGCTTTGTACGCTTTGACCCGTACGGGGTTAACTACGAACCTCTCTATCGGATTCCCGCTAAAGGCGGCCTCTCCGACTACCTTTCTTCCAATATTTAAGGAACCATTAATATCTGCTCCATAGAAATAACCCGACGAGCTTCT
>SFBI01000026.1 GCA_007095845.1 Microcystis aeruginosa Ma_MB_S_20031200_S102 | reverse complement strand
AATCGATCACTTTTTTTCTCAAGTCTAGGCTATAAGACATTTTTCTGTATGGATTGCTCGTTTCTCTTTATTTTACCTTATTTTTCCCTCGTCTCACACTTATTTGAAATGACTATAAATCTGTGGCTGTTCTAGGTTCTGTGTGATAAGTTTAACTTACTATATGATCGATCAATCTTTGTGTCCTTTGTGTCTTTGTGGTTCGTTCCACTCCCTCTCTAGGAGGAATGTATCTTATACTAAATCCGTTGAGTATAGGTAACATATCAGGATAGGCAAGAGGCAAAAGGGGAAATAAATAATCAGTTTTTAATAACCGGATTTGGTATTAGGTTAAACTTTAATTCCTAATACTTGTGTATGGGTTCCCCGCGCTTGGGTGACACCGATGGTTCTTTCCGATGCTTCAATCATCGGCCGACGCAAACTAACGACAATAAACTGCGCTTGTTGTGCTTGTTTTTGGATCATTTTAGCCAATTTTTCTACATTAGCCCCATCTAAAAACATATCCACTTCATCAAAGGCATAAAAGGGAGAAGGACGATATCTTTGTAGGGAAAAAATAAAGCTTAAAGCGGTTAAAGATTTCTCACCTCCAGACATAGAACTTAATCGCTGTACGGGTTTTCCTTTCGGATGGGCTACCAGATTTAAGCCACCATTAAAGGGGTCATTTTCGTCTTCTAGTTGTAAGTAACCATCACCGTCGGACAGGGTGGCAAATATATTCTTAAAGTTTTCGTTAACGGCAGTAAATGCTTCCTGAAAAGCATTAAATCTGAGGGTAGTAAAGTTTTCTATGCGTAACAGTAGTTCGGTTCTTTCTCCTTCTAGAGTTTGCAGTTTTTCTGATAGTTCATCTAATCTCTCTTTAGTTTTTTGGTGTTCTTCTAAAGCTAACATATTCACAGGTTCTAAAGCTTCTAATTTCTTTTGTAACTGCCGAATATCGCTTTGGATTTTCTCGAAATCTCGATCGCTTTCAGGAATTTCGGGCAAGGGATTGGGTAAGTCGCTTTCTAGTTGACTAATTTCTGTCTGTAAAGTGGTTAGTAATGCTTGTCTTTCCTCTTGATTGTTGACTAACTTTTCCAATTGCCAGATGGCCTGTTGTTGTTGGTTTTGTTGTTGTCGTAAAACTGTCTCTAATTGGTCTCTTTTTTGCTTGGTTTCCCCTAGTTGTTGCGATAATTGCTGTAAAGCTTGATTGATTTCTAAAATATGGCGATCAAGTTTTTCTATCTCCAGATTACCGATATTTCTCTGATTAACTGCATCGGTGATTATTTTCTCAATCTCGGTAATTCTATCCGCAGACTCTTGACTTTTTTCCTCTAGTCTGATCTGTTGATTTTGTAGATCTTTTAACTGTTCGCGGACTGTCGCGAGGTGATTTTCTTGGGTTTGTAACTGCAATTCTTGAGCGCGAATTATTCCCTGTACCTGTTGCCATTCACTATGGGTATGATTGGCCTCTAAAGCAGTTAATTTCTCCTGTTCTTGCTGTAAGGATAACTCTAACTCAGGAATTTCTCTGGTTAATACTTCTAACCGTTGACGAGAAATAGTAATTTCCTCTTGCTGTCCCGATAATTGACGGGTTAAATCCTCTTTTTCTGTGGTTAAACGTTGTAAATCTTTGCTTAATTGTTGTAGAGATAATTGATTTTCCCGATGACTTTGACGGCTTTCGGTTAACTGTTGGGTTAACTGACTGATAAGATGATTAACTTGGGTAATTTTTTCTTCGTTGCGGGTAAGAATGCGATCGATTTCTGCTAATCTTTCCCGTAGAGATTCCGCTTCACTAGACTCCTTGGCAGAAATTTTACCAAAACGCAGCCCCGATCGCGTCGGTTGGCTGCCTCCGGTCATAGCGCCAGTCATCTCTAATAACTCGCCATCCAAAGTAACGATGCGATATTGATTGATATAATAACGGGCAGAGTCTACATCCTCAAAAACCACCGTACTGCCAAAAATATAGTTAAAAACCTCCCGATACTGGGGTTGAAACTTAACTAAATTCACCGCTAAATCCAGATAACCCCGCGCATGACGCACAGAGGAAATATCTTGGGGACGGGGGGGACGAATTTTATTCAGGGGTAAAAAAGTGGCCCGACCGATGCGACGCTGTTTTAGTAAGGCAATTCCAGCGGCCGCAACGCTATCATCTTGAACGACTACATGACCTAAACGACCTCCTGCGGCGATTTCAAGAGCAATTTGATAACGTTCCTCGACTTCGCCCAATTGTGCCACTAATCCGCAGATTCCGGGCAAATCTGACTGTAATAATATTTGAGTGGCATAGGTTCCCTGGGCCTCCTGTTGCGCTTGCTTGGTCGCTTCCAGTTTATCTAATTCCCTCTGTTTGTCCCGTTGTTCCTTGAGCAGACGTTTTTGGGTGTCCTGACTGATGACGTGATTTTGTTCAGCAAGGGTGAGTTTTTGGGCTAAATTTTGGATATCGGGTGCCGATTGATTAATTTTTTGTAATATTTCTTGACTTTCTTCGTTTTTTGTGCTAATAACTTGCTCTAATTCTTGCAGACGTTGACCAGCTTCTACTATATTAGTTTGCAATCGATCACATCTTTCGGTCAATTGGGCCCGTTGGCTACGGTAGGGGTTTAATTGTTCCTGAAGACGGGTAATATTGCGGGAAAGGTCGCTTTGTTCTTTTACCCAAGCTTCTGACGCTTCCGCGAGACTACTTGCTTGCAGACGATGGGTTTCTAGGGTTTCCCTTGCGGTTTGGGTTGTCCGTAGGAGACTGGGTAAAATTTCAGTTTCTAAACGGCTTTTTTCAGCAGTAATCTGGTTTAATTCGCAATTATAGCGATTAATTTCCTCTAAAAGTCTGGTTTTCTGTGCCTGAGATTCTTTTTCGAGGTTTTCTAACTCTTTTTGTCGTTGTTGCTGTTGTTGTCGTTTGGCCTGTTGACTTGCTAATCGGGAAGTTAGGGACAGGTGTTCATCTTCCCCAAAAGCTTTGACCTGTTGATTGAGTTTCTCTAATTCTTGACTATTTTGGGCGATTTGTTCGGATAAATTAGCGATAGTCTCGGTTAAAACCTGTTTTTCCTTTTCCCCAGCTTGAATTTGTCCTTGTAGTTGCTGGCAGCGCTGCTGGAGATTTTGCCAATGGAGGACAATTTCCCATTGTTGTTTTTCTTGGACTTGGGCCTTGAGTTTTTGGTATTTTTCGGCTTTAATGCGATCGAGTGCTAATTTCTCCAGAGATTTTTGCAATTCTGTGGCAATAATTTGGCAGCGTTCTTCCCTTTCTTTAACCGAATCGATATTCTCCTTAGTTTTCTCAATTTTGCGGTCAAATTCGGCTACTCCTGCCAATTCGTCGATAATTTCCCGTCTTTCCTTGGCATTCATGCTGATAATTCGGGTTACGTCCCCCTGTAACACCACGTTGTACCCTTCGGGATAGATGCGTAAACGGTTTAATTGGTCGTGAAGTTCACTAACCGTACAGGTTTCCCCATTGATATAGTAGGTAGAAGTATAGCTGCCACCCTTAGCCACTTTTAAGCGCCTGGAAACCGTCCAATCCCTATCGGTTGCGTCGGGAATATCGGCAATATCAAAAGTCACCGAAACACTCGCTTCCGAGCTATGACGTTGACTGTTATAGCTATGATTGACTAAATCCGGTAATCTTTCGGCCCGCATTCCCTTGGAAGTAGCTAATCCCAAGCAAAATAGCAATGCGTCGAGGATATTCGACTTTCCTGAACCATTTGGACCAGAAACCACCGTAAACCCCGGTAAAAAGGGTATGGGAGTTGTTCCCCCGAAGGATTTGAAGTGTGAGAGTTCGACCTTTTTGATGTAAACCATGGCAATAAGCAAAAAGTGGGCAAGCTATCAGCTGTCAGCTTGAATCGATAAGGGATAACTCCGGTTTATCCTTGACAATATCCTCAGACTTGACCGGAGATGAGTTTGATTAGTTGCGTAGTTGGAAAATTTTATCAAGATACCCTTATAGAAAAATATAGCTGATAGCCCCCTTAGATGGCTTGAATCCATTCTTTGACTTGGTACTCTGTCCAGATGCCATTTTGCCAGTAGGGATCCGCTTCGATTAATTCTCGCACTTCTGACTCGCTGGCTGCCTGATAAATTGCGAAAACTTGGCTTAAATCTGCCGTTGGTCCGATAGTAATGAGAATTCCCCGTTCTTTCTGTTGATTTAATCCCTCTA
>SFBI01000025.1 GCA_007095845.1 Microcystis aeruginosa Ma_MB_S_20031200_S102 | reverse complement strand
CTTGTCGATTAAGAAATGTTACAAATTACATGGGTACATGAAGAAAAGTTAAGGGGTGTATCCATTGATAGATAAGGGTTTTCGGCTATTATGGTATATATGTATGGGGGAAGTTCAGTAATTAGGATCATCTTCTAGGTGTGGCAAGGGTTTCAACCATTGCTGCCCAAAAAAGCACAGAACAACCCATTATGAAATTCTATCAAATCGCTGTTACCAGCATAACGTCGTTGTTAAATAAAAATCTTTCTCAATTAATTCTTAAGAATTTATAAATATTGCGGAATGTTAATTTAAATATTCTTAAGTTTTTGCAGTAAATCAATAAT
Source organism: Microcystis aeruginosa Ma_MB_S_20031200_S102 (assembly GCA_007095845.1). Taxonomy (GTDB): domain Bacteria; phylum Cyanobacteriota; class Cyanobacteriia; order Cyanobacteriales; family Microcystaceae; genus Microcystis; species Microcystis aeruginosa_D. The sequence goes on along the minus strand of SFBI01000025.1, from coordinate 16,025 downwards.
TTTTACTTATCTTTGTCGAAAAATAGAACTCCTGCAAAAATCCCACATCTACCATTGGGTTAGGAGTCAGTTATCAGTTATCAGTTAACTGAGAAAACTCCCCACTTCCCCACCTCCCACTTCCCCACCTCCCCAATTCATAATTCATAATTCATAATTCATAATTCCCACTCTATTTTAATTTGACTGCCATAATTGCCAAGCTTTAACGAGATTTCCCCCCATCAGGGCAGCCACTGCATTTAAAGTCTTAATTTCCTCACTATCGGGATTTAATTGTCTAGCTTTATCTAAGACTTTTTGGGCTGCTTGCGGTTGCCAATCGTAGAGATAAATAAAACCTTGATAAGCATAATGATAGGGATTATAGGGGTCAATTTTAATCATTTCCTCCGTGGCTTTTATTGCCCCTGCTACATCCTGTTGTAATACCTTAGAAATTGCTAATCCGTAGGCTAAAGATAATTTATCGGGGGAATTTTGTTGCTGTAAACGATAGGAAAAAGCCTTGTCTGCTTGCAGCACATAATCCTGAATCGAATCGTATTGATTGATACGATTAGTTAACTCAAAAATTGGTTCGATACCCGTTAATCCTTGACCAATATTAGCAGACTTTAACCGCAATTGGGTTACTAAATCTAATTGGGGCGTTGCTAACTTGGCAACTTGAGGATCGATGGTAATTTCAGCATTAGTTTTAATCGGATAGGTTTCGCCAGTTTCCCGATTGAGATAGACAGCAGATAAGCGATAAACTCCGGGGGTCGCTGCCGACTGCATGGCGGTTTTTTCAGTAACTTCAAAACCCTTTTGTTGCTCTTCTATAGTTAATTTTTCTGCCATTAATCCCCCCATAGCAATACCATGATCGTGCATCCAATAATCCTTACCGTCCACTTCTTGCCAAGTTAAAATTACTATCCCTGACTTTAATTGTTGCCAGTCTCCGGCCCATTTGTAAACCACGGGAATGGGTTGATTAGGAGAGGCTTTTTCAGCAATGGCAATTTCTCTTAATTCCACCTGTTTTGGCGCATTTTCAAGGGGTTTAACCGTGACGGAAGGATATATTTTTCGGTGTAGGGACAGGGTACTATCATCTGGTAGCTGCCAAGTTTTCTCCACTTGGAAATCTGACCCTGTGGCAACTCGATTAACAATTTTTTTCTGGACATCGGGGACGGAACCCTGTTCACCAGTTTTAGTTAAAAACCAATCTAAAGAATTGACATCCTTTTCGATATCTTCTTCCCTAACTCCCACCTGTCTCCCAGCAACCTGGGAATTATGTTTACCACCGTAGAAAGAGAAGGTATGTTGATTTAATTCCGGGGTGGAAGGTAAAACCCCTAGGGTGCTGCGAAGATAGGGAGAATCGGCTAGAATCTCTTTAACTACTTCTTCGTGCTGCCAACCAGTTTTTAAATAGGGATGGTGTTGTAATTGGGGACTGAAAACGTTAGTAATTATATCTCCCCCCAAGGGAAATAAATTTAAGCTGGTGAGGATAGCGGCAATAGTTATCGTTCCCCAACGGATACTGGGGGCAAAACGACCGCGCCAAGATAATAAACCAACGGATAAAATTAAGGATAAAGTCGGTAAAAGCGGCAAAATATAACGAGCATCTTTATTGATATTGAGGGATGATAATAGGTATCCCCCCAGCAGAAAAACTCCTAACCAAATCCACACAGGACGATTAACCTTATCTTCGGTTTTTCTATGACGTAATGAGATTAATAATCCCACCAGGGGAACTAATAACAATACCCAAGAAAGAAAATAGGGTAAAACTTGGGCGTAAAATGTCCAGGCATCAGGACTGGTAAGAGACGGATCTCCCTCCAAAATTGCCGAATCTACCGTGGCACGTTTGCTCGCGGTTAACATTAATAACCAATTCGTCCGATACCAGGGAAACATCAACAGTGCTGCCGTCAAAAAACTCAGCATTAATTGCGCTAGATTGCCCCAACGTTTTCGCCGGAGATTTTCGCCTAATACCCACAAAATTGGCAAAAAGAGGAAAAATAGGGCGGTTTGTTTGACTAACATCCCTAAACCGAAAGAAATCCCGAAAGCGATTGCTTTTAGCCAGCCATAGCCACTAAATCGCCACCATGTCAAGCAGAAGTAAGAAAACGTTACAATTGCCGCTAAGGGAAAATCTAAGAGATATTCGAGGCGATAATAGTATAAACCAGGCAGAAATTGACAGATTAAGACCGCCCAGAGTGCCACAGTCCCATTAAAGAGGGTAATTCCCAATCCGTACACAGAAAAGAGCAGTAGGGCGCTATAGATGGCCATTACCCACATACCAGCGTCAACGCTAATACCAAAGAGATTAAAGAAGGGAATCGTTAAAAGATAGGTTAAAGGGGGAATTTTTGGCGACATTAGCCATAAACCGCGCCACCAATCCCCATCAAACCAGCGCGGATTTTGGAAAGCTTGGGTATAGATAATCCCACCATTGAGATAATCGGCCTGATCCCAAGCAGGAATAGTATGATCGAGACTAAACCAGAATCTATCGACTAATATCCCCAATATCCAAATAATAGTGACAATAATTAATTCCTGTCTTCTATCTAGCGATCGCTTCAAAATGACTTCTCCCTAGTGCAACTCTCAATTATTCTGCCACGCTCTCAAGCGACCCTGAAAAAATCATCAGCGAGAAACACCAGATCGATCGAGTAAAATAAAGATTTAGTGAAAAATTGTAACAGGAACTTGACAAATGCGAGTGGTGATTGTTGGTGCAGGATTAGCGGGAATGGCAACAGCTATCGATCTGGTCGATGCGGGCTGTACAGTAGAAATCTTAGAATCTCGTCCCTTTGTCGGTGGAAAAGTCGGTAGTTGGGTAGATGCGGACGGTAATCACATCGAGATGGGCTTGCACGTCTTTTTTGGCTGTTACTATAATCTTTTTGAGTTAATGAAAAAAGTGGGCGCTTTTCAATCCCTACTACTCAAAGAACACACCCACACTTTTATCAACGAAGGGGGAAAAATCGGCGAATTAGACTTTCGTTTCGTCGCAGGTGCGCCTTTTAACGGTTTAAAAGCCTTTTTTACCTCCTCCCAACTCTCAGCAGCCGATAAAATCTTTAATTCTCTAGCTTTAGGTACCAGTCCCATCGTCCGCGGTCTGATAGACTTTCAAGGAGCGATGAAAACGATTCGGGATCTGGATTCGATTAGTTTTGCCGATTGGTTTCGTAGCCATGGCGGTAATGAAGGCAGTTTAAAAAAAATGTGGAATCCGATCGCCTATGCCTTAGGATTTATCGATACGGAAAATATCTCGGCCCGTTGTATGCTGACGATTTTCCAATTTTTTGCCGCTAAAACCGAAGCTTCCGTCCTGCGGATGTTGGAAGGTTCCCCCCACGAATACCTGCATAAACCGATTATTAACTATCTGGAGGCCCGGGGTGCCAAAATCTCCACCCGTCGTCAGGTGCGGGAAATTCTCTATTCTGGAGAGGGCGAAAATCTGCAAGTTAATGGCCTGATCGTCGCTAACGGAGAAACCACAGAAACTATCACCGCAGATGCCTACGTTTGCGCTGGTGATGTCCCCGGTATTCAGCGTCTCATTCCCCAAGATTGGCGAAAAATGCCGATTTTTGACAATATTTTCCGACTAGAAGCCGTTCCCGTCGCTACGGTACAACTGCGTTTTGACGGTTGGGTGACGGAGTTAAATGATGCCGAAAAACGCCGACAACTGCAAAAAGCGGTGGGAATTGACAATCTTTTGTACACCCACCAAGCGGATTTTTCCTGTTTTGCAGATCTTGCTCTCACCAGTCCTAGGGATTATTATCGCCCCGGAGAAGGTTCTTTATTACAGTTGGTTTTAACCCCCGGAGACCCTTTTATTAAAGCTAAAAATGAAGATATTGCCCAGCACGTTTTAGCGCAAGTCCATCAGTTATTTCCCTCCTCGCGGGAGTTAAAGATGACTTGGTTTAGCGTGGTGAAATTGGCCCAGAGTCTCTATCGGGAAGCACCGGGGATGGATATCTATCGTCCCTCGCAAGCGACTCCTATTGCTAACTTTTTCCTTGCTGGCAGTTATACCCAACAGGATTACATTGATAGCATGGAAGGAGCCACTTTATCCGGTAAACAGGCAGCCAAAGCGATCCTACAACAGGCCGAGCGCCAGAAATCTTTAGCCACGGTTTGAGCAAACAGCCGGCAATCTCGTCCCTTAAGAAGGGATTGCCTCTAGATTTGTTTTCAGTCGAAAAAGATAACCTCTATAGCTAACTTGGCAAGTCAGCCCCTCAGACCAAGCTATACAAAAAAGACCGATCGAGCTAGACTCGTAAAAAGATCACTCCATCTAGAAGGCTTACCCTAGACTGGAAAGAACATCGGAAAAATCTCGTCAGAAATAGGAGTCAATCGAGTTTATGCCAGAGCTTGCTGTACCATTAGAGCTTGATTTCACCAGCGAAACCTATAAATCAGCCTATAGTCGCATTAATGCCATCGTTATTGAAGGCGAATACGAGGCCAATAGCAATTATATTCAATTAGCAGACATCCTCACCGATAAAAAAGAAGAGTTACACCGTCTAGCAAAAATGGAAAACCGTCACATGAAAGGTTTTCAAGCTTGCGGCCAAAATTTGAAAATCACTCCTGATATGGAGTATGCCAAAGAATTCTTTTCCTCTCTGCACAGTAACTTCCAAATTGCCTACGCAGAAGGTAAAATCGTTACCTGTTTATTGATCCAATCTTTGATTATCGAAGCTTTCGCGATCGCTGCCTATAATATTTATATTCCCGTTGCTGATCCTTTTGCCCGTAAAATTACTGAAGGCGTAGTTAAAGACGAATATTTACACCTCAATTTTGGCGAAGAATGGCTAAAAGCGAACTTTGAAACCGCTAAAGAGGAATTAGAAGCGGCAAATCGAGCTAATCTCCCCATTGTCTGGAGAATGCTCAATCAAGTCGAGGATGATGCTCGCGTCCTCGCTATGGAAAAAGAGGCCCTCGTGGAAGACTTTATGATTAGCTACGGCGAAGCTTTAAGCAATATCGGTTTCAGCACCCGTGATATCATGCGGATGTCTGCCTACGGATTAACTGCTGTCTAAAGCTTGAGCATCGAGATTTCTTTTTTCCCCTACTGCCGCTCAGCACAGAGCGGCGCTTTTGTGTATTATATTTAAGAGTCTTAACGATTTCTTAGCAATATCCTAATTTTTATCTAGTGCCATCTAGTCTAACGAAAGAACAATCAATGTTTGGTCTTATAGGTCATCTTACCAGTTTAGAACACGCCCAATCGGTCGCCGACGATCTAGGTTATCCTGAATATGCTAACCAAGGATTAGATTTTTGGTGCGCTGCCCCCCCGCAAATTGTCGATGATTTTCATGTCACCAGCATCACGGGGCAAACCATCACGGGTAAATACATCGAATCCTGTTTTTTACCAGAGATGTTGTCGAATCGTTGGGTAAAGTCTGCTATTCGTAAGGTGCTAAATGCCATGGCACTCGCTCAAAAAAGTGATATCAATATCACCGCACTCGGCGGTTTTTCTTCAATTATTTTCGAGGAGTTTAATCTCAAAGATAATCGACAGGTGCGGAATATCGAGCTAGATTTTGGCCGTTTTACCACCGGTAACACCCACACCGCTTACGTCATCTGCACTCAGGTGCAAACCCTCGCTGAAAAAATGGGCATCGATTTAGCTCAATCTACCGTCGTGGTTTGCGGGGCCACCGGAGATATCGGCAGCGCTGTTTGTCGTTGGTTAAATGAAAAAACCGATACAAAAGAACTAATCTATGTGGCACGCAATCAAGAGCGTTTACAATCTCTGCAAGAGGAGTTAGGTCGCGGTAAAATTCTCCCCCTAGAGGAGGCTTTACCCCTGGCTGATATCATTGTTTGGGTGGCTAGTATGCCTAAAGGGGTAGAAATTGATCTAGATAAACTCAAGCGCCCCTGCATTATTATTGATGGTGGTTATCCGAAAAATTTAGGCATGGTATTAAATGCCCCCGATATTTCGGTGATTAAGGGCGGCATTGTCGAGCATTCCCTCGATATTGACTGGAAAATTATGAAAATCGTTAATATGGATATTCCCTCTCGTCAAATGTTTGCCTGTTTTGCTGAGGCGATTTTATTGGAGTTGGAGGGTTGGCAAACTAATTTTTCCTGGGGACGCAATCAAATTTCTGTCTCTAAAATGGAACAAATCGGTGCAGCTTCCCGCAAACACGGGTTTCAACCTTTGTTATTTTAATTAATATCCCCACCCCCCCACCGACCAGGGAATTAGAAGTTTTAGGCGACAAATAATTAAGAGTGAGGGCTTGACTTTGGCGGCGGCTTGGGTTATGATTTTTTCATAATGGGATGTTTGTGTTTATGCAAGATTGCTTAGATTGCCATTATGAATAAACTCTTTTAAAAATATTATCCCAAAATCTGCCGACAAAAGCAAGCCAAACTTTGCCATCAATTGTTAAGTTTTGTTAAGAAAAATAACAATAGTGGCAAGGGATAGGACTCCCTTCGCTGATCAGAGGGCTTTTGGGGGAATTATAGAGATGTGGGCCTGATTTTTAGCTTTCCAGCAAAGACGACAAAACCACTAAACTCTATGAAAACTTGGTTAGAAGATCGCGGTATCTTACCCGCTTACGGTGGGGGGGTAATCATTGGCATTACCCTCTGTTTTTTCGGAGCTGCGACCAATACCATGGCAGGATGGTTGTATGCTATCTCTGGCACGACGATCGCTGTTTTAGTTTTATCGATAATTTTACCCCGTCGTTCCCTTCTTCCTCTGAAAGTGCGTCGTCTTGCTATTTTACCCGTGAGTGCGGGAGACGATCTTAGTATTAGCCTAGAGATAGAAAATACGAGCAATCAGCCGATAAATCTGTTAGAAGTGACAGATCTGCTGCCTGTAGTTCTCTATCAGCCAAAAATAACCCCAATAGAAGCGATTGCCCCCAAAAGTTGCCATCGTTGGACTTATTATTTACCCACCAGTAAACGAGGTATTTATCACTGGCAAGAAGTACAATTAAGAACAGCAGCCCCTCTCGGTTTATTTTGGTGTCGTCGTTGTCAGCAAGCAGCGGCTAAAGCTTTAGTTTATCCTCAAATTTTACCCTTGCAACAGTGTCCCCTGATCGATTCCCTCGGTCAAGAGATGGCACAAAAATTAGAAAATAATCGCTATTATCAAAGGGCTAGTCAAGGACTTACCCGTAACCTGAGACAATATCGCCGGGGTGATTCTACCCGTTTAATTCACTGGAAAACTAGCGCCCGTTTGGGAGAATTGCAAATTCGGGAATTAGAAGTGTTGACGGGAGGACAGGAAGTGGTTATCTGTCTCGATACCCTCTGTGATTGGCAAGAAGACAGTTTTGAACGAGCGATTATTGCCGCTGCTTCCCTCTATTTTTATGCCCATCGTCGGCAATTAAATGTGAAACTCTGGACCGGTGAAACGGGGTTAATTCAGGGAGAAAGGGTCATTTTAGAAACTTTAGCGGCTATAGATGCAAAAGCTAGCCAAAAAAAAGCTAATCTGCCTAATTTACCGCTAATTTGGTTGACAAGTAACCTCAATTCCATCGAACAACTCACCCCCGGCAGCCGTTGGTTATTTTTCCTGGCTGCCGATTCTAGGGAGAGTCCTTCACCCTTAATCCGACAGTTTAGCGGATTGGCGATCGAACCAGAAATTTCTCTACAACAACAATTACAAAAACCCCCTCGTTGAGAAAATTTCTGTTCACAGTCTAGATTGAGAGGAAATTCCCTAGAAAGAAATACCGGTATCCCCGAAAAAGATGTTATGATAAAAAAGACTCGGACTCATGCGATCGCAACGCCTTAACCTTGTCAGGACCGGAAGGTAGCAGCAATACGGGATGCTTGTGACTGGCGTGATCTCCGGGTCTTTTTGTTGCCTGTGACGGTCGCTGTCGTGAACGCTTTCAAAACTTTTCGATCGCTTACTGGCGAAACTCGTCGTCAACTACTGATCCTCTTCGTCACGGCGCTGTTTTTCTGGATAAGTATTACCACTCTCCTCCCCACTCTCCCCATCTATATTGATTCCCTAGGCGGTAGCAAACAAGATATAGGCTTTGTCATGGGGGCCTTTGCCATCGGTTTAATTTTATCGCGCAGCTGGTTAGGCAATCTAGTTGATCGCCGCAGTCGCAAATTGGTGGTTTTATTTGGAACTATTGTCGCCGCTACTGCACCCCTCGGTTATCTATTTTTTCGGGATCTTTCCTCTTTATTTGCCGTCCGCGCCTACCATGGTCTCAGCATCGCTGCTTTTACCACTGGTTACAGCACCCTAGTGGTGGATTTTTCCCCCGTTCGTCAACGGGGGGAGATAATTGGTTATATGAGTTTAACTGCACCCATAGGCATGGGAATCGGTCCGGCTTTAGGCAGTTATCTCTACGAATCGATCGGTTATGACGGTTTATTTCTAGTTTCCGCTACTTCAGGAGCGATCGCTTTTCTCTTGGGTTTCTCCATTCAAGAACCCGACTTCAAGAAAAAATTAGCGGAAATGAAGGCAGAAAATCCGACAATTGAGCGCAGTTTCTGGGCATTATGTCAAGAGCGGGCTTTTTTAGTCCCCACCTTAGTTTTTTTGCTGGTTGGTACTTTATTCGGCGGTTTAGTCGCTTTTTTACCCCTGTTTCTCCTCGAAAACCAGCTTCCGTTCAGTCCTGGTCTATTCTACAGTTGTGCGGCAGTATCGGGCGTAATCGGACGGATTTTGTCGGGAGGAGCCAGCGATCGCTATGGACGGGGTTTATTCATCACTATTAGCGTTTTTTGCTATGGTTTATCCATGTTGGTTCTATCTTCTGCTCGATCTCCTTCCGATTTAATTTTGGCCGCTATTCTCGAAGGTACGGGAGGGGGGATTTTATTCCCTATGTTACTGGCTTTAATCTCCGATCGCTCTGGACCCCAAGAACGCGGCCGGGCCTATTCTATCTGTATCGGCGGTTTTGATGTGGGAACAGCCTTAGCTGGTCCAATTCTGGGGGTTTTAGCAATTTCCTACGAAACTATGTTTAGTTTATCGTCGGGATTAGCTGTTATTGCTCTCTTTCTCTTTTTTACTCTTTCTAACCCTACCATACGCCATTCTTTTCTCTTCGCTTTCGGTTTAGAAAAAGATCGTTATGCTCTGCGCGGACGAGTACAATAGGGTTTACCGAAAAAGTTTTTCCTAGGGTAGGGTTATTTAATAGGTTTGAGGTTGAAAATTATCGGGAATATCTAATTCAAATACTTGGTCATGAATCCGAGCCACATAAAGCCCCTCTTGCAGAATTTTTTCTCGCAATTCCTGGGATAAATCAACGGCGGCTAATATGCCATAGAGTTTTTTATCTTTGTGTTCAGGAAAAAAGCGGCGAAACCGTTGCAAAATACTTTTTAATTGTGTAATAGACTCCTCTCTGGCATGACTTTTAACCTCGACGATATAAGCAGTATTTAGCTGACCATTGCTATAGGCAAGTACATCAATTTCTAGGTGTTGTCCTTCTTTACTGACTCGCACACTGGGACTAACAACTTCCATACCAAAGCGTTGTCTGAGAATCGTTTCCATTGAGGGAAGGGCAAGTCCTTCGGTAAAGCTGCCGAATTTGGCACCAAGTCCCCCAATTTGTTTGCCCAGTTCTTTGAGTTGTTTGTCAGTTTCCTTCTGTTGTTGGGCGTTTTCCTTGAGTTGTTTGTCAGTTTCTTTTTGAGCGGTAGTTAATTCGGCTAAGAGTCGCCATACATCTTCAGATGTGGTTGCCATAGATAAATTTTTCTTTTTGATTTGGTCTATTACTATTTTACTAAATTTTGCCTATTCATGAATAAGAGAGTGTTGCTGCCTTTGGTAAAAATAGAGCGATCACATCTGAATTTTTAATAGGTTTGAGGTTGAAAATTATCGGGAATATCTAATTCAAATACTTGGTCATGAATCCGAGCCACATAAAGCCCCTCTTGCAGAATTTTTTCCCGCAATTCCTGGGATAAATCAACGGCGGCTAATATGCCATAGAGTTTTTTATCTTTGTGTTCAGGAAAAAAGCGGCGAAACCGTTGCAAAATACTTTTTAATTGAGTAATATCTTCCTGTCTAACATGACTTTTAACCTCAACGATATAAGCAGTATTTAGCTCACCATTGCTATAGGCAAGAACATCAATTTCTAGGTGTTGTCCTTCTTTACTGACTCGGACACTGGGACTAACAATTTCCATACCAAAGCGTTGTCTGAGAATCGTTTCCATTGAGGGAAGGGCAAGTCCTTCGGTAAAGCTGCCGAATTTGGCAGCAAGTCCCCCAATTTGCTGGCCTAGTTCTTTGAGTTGTTTGTCAGTTTCCTTCTGTTGTTGAGCGTTTTCCTTCTGTTGTTGACTAACTTCTTTTAATAGCAGTTCAGTCTCTTTCTGTTGTTGACTAACTTCCTTCAGTTGTTTGTCAGTTTCCTTGAGTTGTCGGTCAGTTTCTTTTTGAGCGGTAGTTAATTCGGCTAAGAGTCGCCATACATCTTCGGATGTGGTTGCCATAGATGATTTTTTCCTTCTGCTCTGGTCTATTGCTATTTTAGCCAATCGGGCCGATACTTCCTAATTTTTAACCTTCCATGCTCTCTTTTTTGTCAAGTACATCTTATAGGATTTTAGATGAGCTTATCGTGATAATCAATTATCGGCGGCAAGAATTGACTTTTTCTCTCCCTAATTTATTACAATTTTAGGCACTTCGTCCCTCTGATGCACAAAAAAGATCGCTTGTCAATAGCGATCGCCGATTAAATTTTTGGTTAAACTGATAGGCTCTTCCCTTGCTCAGAAGTGGCAAAATGCCGCTCGATTAGGGAGGGGACATCTTGGGGAGCTACCTGATTATAATGCTTTTTATCGGGCATAACCACCAGATTCGGGCCTTTTTTGCACTGTTTTAAACAGCCGGTTAATTTAATATTCACCGCTTCTCCCAGTCCTTTTTCCTCTAAACCACTCTCCAACCTTTGGCAAACTCTCGCACCGCCATTTTTCCAACAATCGGACTTCTGACAGATTAAGACGGTGGCTTTTTGCGCTTTTGCTGGGGCGACTTCTGGGGTTTTTTCGCCAGATAAATACTCAATCCCCAGTACCCTCAGTTTCAATTTTCCCTTTTTTGAACAAAGACTACTTTCTCCCGTCACTTTTAGCCATGAGTGGAGAGCAATATTAAGAGGTATGTGGTCTCGCAGTGTTTTTTCGGGCTTAAACCAATATTCCCGTTTATCAACACTAATTCTCAGGTATTTTACCTTATATCCGTCCTTAAGGACAAAACCGAGGAATTGACCGACCACTTGAAAGGGAATCATGGTAGTTGCAGATTTTGACATAATTTCTTACTTTTTACTCTTAGATTGCTAATTTTTCTCAAGGATTATGCTTGCCACAGGTTTCTAGTCAAGCGATTAAACAGCCTCGGGAAACCTTTACCTGTCCCAGGACAATCCACAGTTGTAAAAGTTGAGCCGGTCCATCGATGCGAACCTGCAAAGGCTTATGGAGCGAGCATTGACATTCAATGTCTAGGTCCTGGAGCCGATGGTAAACCTGCCAGCGATCCCAAGCACTAAGATTGAAGATTTTCTCAGCTTCCGATGGCGATTTGTCTATACTCATGGGGCTTTTAATTGAGAATTATTAGCAATATAACTCTAGGCTGATCTTCTCAGTATAGCCGACAACTGCAAATAATTATCAATAACTTGAAGAAAAAAAAGTTACCCGGTAGCGGCGATCGGCTAAAATTTTGCTTGTCCGCTTTGCTGACAGGAATTGCTACGGCCTAGAATTGTCAAAGGGATAAAAATGGAGACAATAAGATTTATTGACGAAAATTATGGATAAAAAAGCTCAAAAAACCGATGATTCAGCGATTCTCTATTTTGATGGTGGTTCTCGCGGCAATCCGGGGAGAGCAGCTGGTGCAGCGGTAATAGTTTTAGCCGAGGGTAATTCCTTAACCACGACTAGACATATGGAGAGAGCCACTAATAACGAAGCTGAATACACGGGATTGATTATTGGATTGGAAAAAGCCCAAGAATTAGGCTTAAAAAGCCTAGAAATTCGGGGAGACAGTCAATTAGTCATCAATCAAGTTAAGGGAGACTGGAAGGTAAAAAGCGATAGTTTACGTCCCTTTTATCAGCGTGCTTGTCAATTAGTCGCCCGATTCGATCGCATTAGCTGGCGCTGGATTGAACGAGCTAAAAATAGTGTGGCTGATGCTGCTGCTAATCAGTGTATGGATGCGGCGAAAAAATCGCCAGAAAAACCGAAGGAAGGCGAAACTAACCTCGATATTCTACTCCAATCCCTGAAACCAATCCTAAATACTGAAGAATTCGTTTTCTCTTCCCTAACAGCAACAGCACTGGAACAGCTACAATTAACCCCTATCTGCCAATTTCAGGAAGAGGAAGGCATAACGGTGATTATTCCCCGTCAGCAAGCCGATCGCATGAGATTGCAGTACAAATGTATTTACAGACAAATTACTCTTTCTGTGCATTCTAGTTTAGCGGCGGTGGGATTTTTAGCGGTAATTAGCGAGAAGCTGGCCGCAGCAGCAATTAGCGTCAATGTTATTTCAGGTTATTATCATGATCATTTATTTATCTCTAGAGATAGGGTGACAGAAGCGATGGCTATTCTTGAAGAAATTAGCCGCTCATAACAGTAATCAGTAATCAGTTATCAGTCATTAGGAGTCAGGAGTCAGGAGTCAGGAGTCAGGAGATTATTTTTATGGCTCTTCGGAGCGATTTTTGTCAATTGTTTTTGCTCTAGAGCGAACTAATCAATTAAGTCTCTTGCCAGATAAGGATTTAGTCGATTTATGCCCCCCTATCGAACCATACCAAGTAACGAAGAACCATTTTTATTTATTCTCCCCATCCCCCCACACCTCACTTCCCCACTTCCCCACACCCCACTTCCCACATCCCACTTCCCTTTAAACAGGATTTATTATTATTTGCTCTCCTCCGAGGAATTTTTCACCGTTTCTTCTAGGAAAACTACCGGTTCTTTTTCCCGTTGCTGTGAGCGGATAATATCGATGGTACTTTTCAGCACACTAGCGATGGGAACTGCTATCAATAAACCGAGAATTCCTGCCACTTTGCCACCGATAAAAAGAGATAGAATAATCCAGACGGGGTTAAGTCCGATCATACCTCCCATTAATCGAGGGGAGATGACATTATCATTAATTTGACCGACAATAATAGTCAGGGTCAAAACTTTTAACCCTAACCAAAAATCTTGAAACATCAGTAGGGTACTAATGCCAATAATGGTAAAGGCACTGGCAAAAGGAATTAATGTAGTTAGACCGATCGCCACCCCGAATAATAGGGCATAATCGACCTTGAGAATCACAAAAACAAAAATTTGAGCAAGGCTGAGAATTCCTGCTAAAATGGTTTGGCCAGCAAAATAGGTTTCAAAAGTTTGACGAATAATCGTTTTTAATTTGAGATTCCAGGGAGCAGGAATCCAACTTAAAATTCCCTCCCAAATTTTTTCACCGTAGAGAACAAGAAAGACAGTTAGAACCAGAACAAATAGAATGTTTAAGATACTGTTGATAGTTCCCAGCACAAAGCTAAGTAATTGAGTGCTAAGAGTTTGTAAAACATTGGTTAGTCGTTCCGATAACTGGGTGATTGATTGCTCGATATAAATCGCATATTTCTGAGTTTTATCCCACTTTTCTAAATTTTGTATCTGTTCGGTTCCCGATTCGATCCACTGGGGCAAACTATTGATTAAACTGCTTAATTGTTCGACAATCTGGGGAATTAAAATTAAACCTAAAACAATCAAAATTAATAGGGCAATTAAAAAGACAACGGCGATCGAACCACTGCGATTAACCCCGCGTCTTTGCAGCAGTTTGATGGGAACATCTAAGACAAAAGCCAGTAAACTAGCAGTGACAAAAATGCTAACTAAGGGTTCTAGGTAGCTAAATAATTGAAATAATAACCAGCCATTGAGAAATAAGAGCGGAAAAACTAGACTTAGCCGCAACCAACGAGGTAGTTGCCTAAAAAGCTCTATCATATAACTAATGTTGTCGTGAGAGAGTATCGAGATAAAAAGAGACTTTTCTAACCAGAAATCCTCTTTCAATCTACCATCTCCGTGCCACTTTTCTGGCATCGAGAACCGTGAAACTCTTATCTTAACTCTATGGAGCTAAGCGGATTCGAACCGCTGACCCCCTCAATGCCATTGAGGTGCTCTACCAACTGAGCTATAACCCCGCGAAGACCATTTTTAAATATAGCTTAAATAGAATCATTTTGTCAAGGGGTGACGAAAAAAAAATTTGTCACTCCCAAGGCGATCGCTGATTGACAAGGGTAAAACAATCGCCTCCATTTAGACTGGATCGGGAATTTGGATTAAATAGGTTAAACAGTGACCCATGAGGAAATAAACCACTAACATAGCTGCTGCCGCTGCTGCCACTAAGGTTCCTGCCAGCATCAAGGAAAACTCTTGCTTGTCGAACGCTTGCTGCATCAGATGCAATGACCAAGCCACAAGACCGAGGTCAAAGATGAGAATCGGAACTAACATATTTTAAATTTTGTTAACTTTTCTCTATTCTAATACATAATTTTCCTGCGAGATGATCGGACTGAAGTGGAAAACAGAGATTTTTTGCTGGTTTCTCGATCGCCTTCTCGCCATTTTCCAGGTTTGTCAGTCGGGATTCGATCGCTTTCTGTCCGCTAACGATTAAATCTTCTAACCTTTTCAGATCATTCTCGGTAACTGCTGTCATAAGTGACAATCCTCTTATAGTTGAATTTTTCCCAGTCTCCTGTGAATACTCTATCAATATTTTCTCGGTCGAGCATTTCTACTCTAAAATGAAAGATATTGCAATCCCTGTTAGGGAATTTCTCAGAAACTTGAGGTATATTAAGTGTGACATAATCACAGTTTCGCATTTAACCTTCATAAGATGGAATATGAATATCATTGACGCTTTAAATCTCAAAAAACCCCAAGATTACCCCTCTAGAGAAGCTTATCAGCAAGACGTTCTCAAAGCGGTACAGGTCTTAATGCGTTTAGGTATTATGGATAGTCCCTCGGCCGATTTAACCGCTTCCCTAGACTCTATCCTTGAGAAATTACAAGAGGATGAACTGGCTATCTACGGTAGAAAACGCAGTAAACAAGAAATTATCGCCGATTTAAAGCAAGTTAATAGTGAAATTGTCGAACTCGATCGAGAAATAGCTGACTTAGAATGGCAAATTGCCCTCAAAAAAGCCGAAATATCTGTTAATGAACCAGTCAATACCATTATCCGTTTTCGTGATTGGAAGCAGGGAATTTTTGGACAGGGATGGGAGGCAACGGAAACTTTGCTCGGCGATCGCCCTAGATCAACGGAACGAAATGAGCTTGAGCGTAGCAAATTTTATGATTTAGGGGTGGCGATCGTTGGTTACGCCATTGTTTTAACCGTTGAGCTTATTCCCGATTCTCCCACGAGCAGTCAAGCTAAAGTACGAATTACCACCGCTCAAGGGATCCCTTACTTACCTCCTCAACTGAAGTTAGCTATTCTTAATGAAGATGAAACCCCTGCTTTAACGGAATCGGTATCAAGAGAAAGGGATACTTGGATTCAGCGAGAGTTTAGCCTCAATGAGGGTGAAATCTTTAAAGTTAAAATTGCTTTAGATGAGTTCAGTCTGATTGAAACTTTTGAGGCTTAAGATTCTCAAGACTAGATAGGAAACTATAGTTATTTCAAATAAGAACGAGACACTAGGCGACACAATAAGTACGAATAATTTCATCAAGGGTTGTCCCCACAGGAGCATACATTCTTGCCCTCTTTAATGCACTAAAATCAT
>SFBI01000024.1 GCA_007095845.1 Microcystis aeruginosa Ma_MB_S_20031200_S102 | reverse complement strand
ATGATTTTAGTGCATTAAAGAGGGCAAGAATGTATGCTCCTGTGGGGACAACCCTTGATGAAATTATTCGTACTTATTGTGTCGCCTAGTGTCTCGTTCTTATTTGAAATAACTATAACTTTATTTTTGTCCAACTACTTAAGACTGCGAATGTATGAAAACGCATCAATTGGGCAAAAGCTCAACGATGCGTTTTTAAGCTCCAAAAACTGCTATAGTTGTAACCCAAAACAAATTAATTCTGATTGGGGTCAGTGTTTGTAGGCGCTTTTGCCGGTGGCGATTGATGTTCACTTAAGTACCTAAGCAAAATTAATTACACATATCTAACCCCCTCTTGCCTTTTGCCTCTTGCCTTTTGCCTATCTTTACTAGGAAATTAATTTTGCACGACTACTTATCTGAACCAGGAAGAACAATCTGTCTTTTACTTAGCTGTTGCCAAATATCTACTAGGAAAACTAGCAAGAATAGATGAACAGCACCCAGAAACTGATGTCTTTCAAAGAGAAAGAAGAACTTGGGTAATAAGGGAACATTCGGTGGTTGTTGAAAACCTAAATACTGTTGTGCTTGTGCCACATAAGCATTAGATGCTTGGGAGTAAAGAAAACAACCGTAGGCAAAAGCAGCAAATAAAGAGGCGAGTAGGGCGCGTCTGGATACCAAGAAATCCTGATAGTAGAGCCAGATAACACTGATCAGTATAAAAGGATAACCTATATAGAGATAGCGCTGATGAGTGCCACTGAGAAGAATATTAAAACCTAGGTAACTTAGTCCGTGGAAAAGGCAGAGAAGTGACATTAAATAGGTAGGATTATATTTGGGGCTAATCGCCTCGGTTTTGGTGGCGAGAATTTGCCAAATCTTGATTAAACCTGTACAGATAAGAAACCCCATGAAACCAGCATAGAGTAAAAGCCCTGCTTGGTAAGGACTGATACCTTTTTTCCAGCTCCCCAGTTGCAAATCCATAAAAGGTACTCGGGAGGAAGCGCGAGGCTCTAAACCGAGAAATATCCAGATATTAAATCCATTTCCTGAGATTTTGTCGGCGTGAGCACTAGCAGATTTTAAGGCGAAGAGGAAACTAGACTGAATCAGTCTGAGGGGAACTGCAAATAAGCTATCTAGGTAGAGGAAAAATCCGAGGCTTAAAAGTAGAGTTGCTCCCAGCCAGATTAAGCTTTTAGTCTGGTATCTTTGCTGGAATTTGTAACCTGTGCTGAGGATAACTAGGGCAAAAAAGGGTAGGGAAAAAATAAAGGATTGTTTAGTGAGAATGAATAGGACTAAACTAAACATCCCGAGGAGAAACCAGAGGATATTTTTGAGGAGGGTGTTTTTCTCACTCCAAGATTGGAAAAAAGCAATGGTCGCCAGAAGGCAAAATAATAAGCCTACGTTGTCAATCTGTCCCCAGAGAGAACCTGCCGCCCAGATAAATAGCACTAGGGTTATGCTTAAACC
Organism: Microcystis aeruginosa Ma_MB_S_20031200_S102; assembly: GCA_007095845.1. Taxonomy (GTDB): domain Bacteria; phylum Cyanobacteriota; class Cyanobacteriia; order Cyanobacteriales; family Microcystaceae; genus Microcystis; species Microcystis aeruginosa_D. The sequence goes on along the minus strand of SFBI01000024.1, from coordinate 2,820 downwards.
GATGATTACGGGGCGTTTGAATTTTAAGATTCTCGCTAGGTAGGTGAGAAGGAGAAAATTGAGAGCGTCAACAAACGCTAGGTAAAAACGGAAGTAGTAGATAGCTTCGGTTTTTTCGCTAATTCCCAATAGGGATTTTATCGCCGCAATTACTCCGCCAGTTGCCAGTATACCTATACTAGGATAGTAGGGGACTTTGGGAGGACAATCCATATATACTTTACCTGCTGCGAGACAATCCCCCCATCTACTAAATTGGAAGACATCGGTAACGTGGTAAATGGGGAGAAAATAGACCAAAATAAAGGGTAGGGCTACTCCTAGCACATAGGCAAAGGGGATGAGGAAATTATTTTTTTCCCCTCGGTTGGTTGAGTCTAGAAAGTTTTTCATTATTTGGTAGGGTTTGCTGAAAAAGTCGCTCAAGTAATTGCAGTACTTTGCAGAACTGAGAGACATAATAACAGCAATGGGGGAAATAGTTTCTCGAGTGTTTCTCGCTTACTAGCATCAAGCCAAGATGTGAGATAGCTTTTAAGGCTTCTTCCCTTTTCGGGGCGAATTTTTTCACAAGAGATTTTAATTCCCACCAAAGATGTTCTATTAGCTCACCATTCAATTCTGATTAGAGTCAGTGGCTGTGGCCATTTGCATTCTCTGCACCAGATTATCGAGGGCTAATTCTAGATGCAAACCGGCATCTACGGCGGTCCAACCCTGTTCGGTTAGGTGTCGCCATTCAAAGTGTAGGTGCGGACCAGTAGAAACTCCCGTACTACCCACACGACCGATAACCGCACCCTGTTCTACCCATTCTCCCGGTTTGACGGTAATTTCCGAAAGGTGGGCATAACGAGATTCTTGAGTACCATCGAGGTGACGTAAAATCACCGTTAATCCGTAACCTCCCAACCAGTCGGCGGTGGCCACTTCCCCCGCGTAGGCGGCCAATACAGGTGTTCCCATCGGTGCGCCTAAATCAGTACCCGCGTGCATGGCCCGATTGCCGCTGACTGGATGATTTCGCCACCCGAAAACTGAGGTAATTTGGGCAGGAAGAGCGAGGGGAAAGAGTAAATCCGTGCGTTGAGTTTGGTTAGAATCCGTGGGACTTAAACGGGTGGCCCGCTCATAGGTGGTCGCTTCGCTGATTGCTTCCACTTCTGCGCGAGTCACTGGGGCCAAAGCTAATTTTACGCCATTCCATTCCGGGGGATTGAGGGCTACCACCTGACTGGGAATCACCGTTGGGGCGGCCAGACGTACCGGAGCGCTAGAAGCGACGAGAGTGGGGGCATAACGACGCAGGGAATTATGAGCGATAACCGGCTGATTTTGGGACCGCCGTCCTACGCGCACGGCAGGATTAGGATTGAGACGTACCCGGGCCAGATTAACCGGGGGTAAGGGTTTGGCCACATTGCTGACCTGCTGACGACGGGAGGCCCGGGCCGCCAGATTACAGCTACCTCCTACCAGTTGACCATTTTGGGCGATGGTTTGGCAACCACTGCGGCGCTCGGTGACAACAACGGAACTGGGAGGGTTAAAGTTTCTAGTATCGATAAAGTTATTTTTACCGCCGGCCCGGGGGGCAAGGGTAGGCATATCGGTTTGATGGTTTTCGGGGATAGCCAGACGGGGGGCGGGATTAGTATTTTCTTTGATAACGGGGGCTTTTAGAGTCGGGGCGGCATTTTCCACCACTGGGGTTTCGCTGCCAGTTTCGGAATTAGCGATCGCATTGGGAGCAAGAGTAATCAGACCGCTGATTACTAAACCGAGACCACTGCATAAACTCAGCTTCTTTTTTAAGGATTTTCCTAGAAAAAGTTTCAATATCACCGATGAAGGATACATAGGGCGGCCTCACTTCTCACAGTTTAGTCAAAAAAATATTTAGACTCAATTATAGCCGAGACTGACCCTACCGGCCGGTATATAAATTTCGCTACTGGCATTGTCCGAGGTTAATTTAACTTTTAATTCCCCTCGATCGCTTACCCCCGTTATTATGCCCTGATAGCCCTCGAAAGCTATCTTTTGACCAAAATTGGCAAAAAGCTCTAAATAGGAGGCTAATAGGGCTTTTATACCGTGATGACAGTAATATTCATAGCCGTATAGGATAGCATCGCTGGTGACAGAAGTTAACTGAGCGATCGAGGTGATTTTATTGCCGGCCAAAGCTTGCAAATTAATACCCGTGGGGGGGACAGGATTAGACCAATTGAGGCCCACTCCGATGACTGCTTGCGGGATGTTTTGTCCCTGAATACGGGTTTCTAGGTTAATTCCCCCTAGTTTGCGCCCTAATAATACCAAATCGTTCGGCCATTTGATTTTAACAGGTATTTCCTGACAATTGAGGTGATGAGCGATGCCCCAAACCGTAGCGAGAACGAGATGGGCAGATTTATCCACCTCTAAATCCAGATTTAAAGCCAAAGATAAATATAATCCTCCCGGTTCAGAAATCCACTCCCGTCCCCATTGTCCTCTCCCGGCACTTTGTTGACTAGCAGTGACCACAAAAGGCGGATTTTCCCCCGACTCTAATAATTGCCAAGCTTTAGTATTAGTGGAAGATAATAGCTCAAAGTGATGGATTTTGGTCATAAATTGGGAATTGGGAATTATGAATAATGTCTCTAGGACTTTTCAAAAAGTCTATGAATGGTTAAAGGAAAAGGGAGTTTTGAAACCCACATTCAGCACTTGATGGTGTGAGTATATATACTTAACGAGCTACTCCCAGCAGATTATTTTGCCAAAATTTTATTTATTGAAAAACAGCTAAAACCATTGCAGGGTAAGTAT
>SFBI01000023.1 GCA_007095845.1 Microcystis aeruginosa Ma_MB_S_20031200_S102 | reverse complement strand
CTCAAAGCTCACCAAAAACTTGACAAAGCCGTTGATTTGTGTTATCGTCCCCAACCTTTCACCAGTGAATTAAACCGTATTGAATACCTCTTTGAACTCTACGAAAAATTAACCGCTCCCCTACTCCCTACCAGCAAACAAAAACCCGCAAAAAGAAAAAATCCTCAATAACCGAAAATGCTTGCTTGTATGCCTTTCGCTTGTGACAAGGCTCTGCCTTGACAGACAATATTTAAGGCAGAGCCTTAAACTATTCTTCAGGTAGAACCAGGGAACGAGATAAACAGTTATTGCTCATGTCTGCATTTTTTGATCACCTCGACCTTGATTCCTTCTTTAAAAACTATACCTATCAATCGTTTCGCCTTTTTTTAGGTTTCTTCTTTTTTTATTAAGAAATATCTGACTAATACTAAATCTGGTTATTAAAGACTGATTATTTATTCCCCTTTTTGGCGTTCGGACCTTGGCGTGAGACTTCGGACGCTCGGTCGAACGCTGAGCTCACGGCCGAAGCCTTTTGCATGAGTAGAAAATGGGTTTCTCCGAGAAACCCGTTTTCTGTGCGTTACTAAACGGATTTAGTATAATTGATAGAGGGCGACGCAATATTTTAAGAGTTTGTTTGTATAAAATTGAGTTTGAGCCTCTTTAAATTCTAGTCGCTCATTTTCCACTGGAGCATTTAACCAACCTTCTAGGGTCTCTAGGTTTATCATGCAGTCATCTCCTTCCGGGTGGGAATTTACGTTTAGGGGGGAACAGTGCGGGTTATACTGATTCCTAAGATGAGAGCAGCTCTATTTTCTCGCAAATTCTGTTCTTATTGGCTTGTCAAGCTCTTTGTCCTCTACTAAGAAGAAAAATCAATGGTTATTATCGAGATTACCAATGTGGAAGAAATATTAAGCGCAAAAATTGGCTCTTTCGCCGCTAAAATCGTCCAAGCTCTAGCAGATGATGAAGGGAAAGTGGAAGAGGTTCTCATCAAAGAATTACAGGCTAATTTTCAGGAAAGGGGGATTAAAGCTAATCTGTTTAGCGTCACTGGGTTAGATATGCTCGGCAATGGCAGACTAGAAGTTAACGTTAATGTTCGTTCTGCTAATATGATGTCCTAAGAGAAGACAAAATCGCCAATGGTTGGGTTAAATATAGTTAAACCCAACCTTATTATGATAGTTACCATCAAAAGCAATGGCAGGGAAGCTTGAGGTTATAATAAACCAACAAAATGTAACGGTCCTTGACCAGTAATTAATTCGATAATAATTGCCAGAAAACCGATCATCGCTAATCGGCCATTCCACACCTCGGCTGCTGTTGTCATACCCCATTCCCAACGCTCCTGGGGATACATTTTCATATTCGCTTTCGGATGGGTAATTTGCTCGAAAGTGGTGGGTTTTTCCTCTAGGGATCTTACCACTAACTGGGAGAGAGATTCGATAAACATCGGGTGAGTGTTAAGAGCCGGGACTCGCTGAAAATGTTCAATTCCCGCTTCTTCTGCCACTTCTCGGTACTCTATATCGATTTCTTGCAGAGTTTCAATGTGTTCCGAGACAAAGCTAATCGGCACGATCAATAAATGCTTAATTCCCTGCTCTCCCAACCCTTTTAAAGCATCTTCAGTATAGGGTTTTAGCCATTCCACCGGACCGACACGACTTTGATAGGCTAAAGTGTACTGATTGGGCCGGTTGAGCGTACGCATGATCGCCCTAGTGCATTCTTCAATTTCCCTTTGATAGGGATCTCCCGCTTCCTCCACATAACTTTGGGGGACACCATGGGCGCTAAAAAAGATATGTACTTGGTCAGGATTAGCACACTGCTCTAATTCTCGCACAATCAGATCCGCCATGGCACTAAGATAAGTGGGATGATCGTACCAAGAAGGGATGAGAGTATATTCCGTTAAACGCAGATAGGGATCTTGTTGCCACATTTCCTCCAGCACACGAAAACTGGAACCACTGGTGCTGATGGAAAATTGGGGATAAAGGGGGAGAATAACTAATTTTTTGATATGATCCCGTTTAATCCGCTCGATCGCTTCTTCAGTGAAGGGATTCCAGTAACGCATCCCGATATAAACGCTCACTTCGCGGCCCATTTCCGCAAGACGTTGTTGCAGTGCCGTGGCCTGTGCTTCCGTAATCTTGAGTAAAGGGGAACCACCACCGATCTGACGGTAATTTTCTTGGGATTTACTCGCTCTTAGCGTCGATATTAACCAAGCTAACGGTTTTTGTAGTCCTTTAATCGGTAAACGGATGATCTCTGGGTCAGAAAAAAGGTTAAATAGAAAAGGACGCACATCCTCTAACCGCTCCGGCCCACCCAAATTTAATAATAAAACCCCAACGCGACCCATAGTGTTAACAGATAATTTTTAAATTTTCAGATTCTTTACCAAGTTTAACAATATATCGGTGGAACCGTTAAAACAAATTACAGACAGTATAGAACTTAATCAAATTTTGGAGGTTGATCTTGGCCACAATTTTACGTCCCCTCAGTTATCAATATCAATGGCTTTACGATGGTATCTCCCGTCTGGCTGCCCTAGCAGTGGGTGGGGAGTCCCGTTTTCGGCAATTAGCCCTAGAAGGCTTAAAAATCGCTAAAAATGACCCTATCCTTGATCTCTGTTGTGGTGCGGGTCAAACCACCCGTTATTTAGTCCCCCTATCCGATCGCTGTGTCGGTTTAGATGTCTCTCCCCGGTCCCTAGAGCGAGCTAGTTTAGCGGTGCCGCAAGCGCATTATGTGGAGGGATTGGCCGAAAAAATGCCCTTTAGTGCTGGAGAATTCGCCTTTGTTCATACTAGCGCTGCTCTCCACGAAATGGAGCCGGAGCAGTTAGAGGAAATCCTGAAAGAAGTGTATCGAGTTCTCAGACCGGGGGGAATTTTTGCCCTCGTGGATTTTCATCGACCCACTAACCCGCTTTTTTGGCCTTCTTTAGCCCTATTTTTGCAATTATTTGAAACCGATACCGCTTGGCAGTTTATCGATCGGGATCTGATCCAATCTTTACAGGCGATCGGTTTTCGTGATTGTCAACAAAAATTATACGCTGGTGGCAGTTTACAGGTGATTCAAGCGGCCAAGTGAAGGGATTGACCGGGCAAGATTTTCAGGGGCAGTCGCTCATTTATACTAAAGAGGGAAGCTGAGTTCGAGCGACTCGCTGCCAGTTATTTTTGAGAAGTTAATGACTAGAGCAAAAATTTTACAACCCGATTTAATTTTAGGGGATACGATTCTCGGTCTCACTCTGGAGATTTTGAATCAGCATCAGATTAAGGGATTGATTCTTGATGTGGATGATACTCTTGTTCCCCTGCAAGAAACGACGGTTTCTGACGATTTACAGCGTTGGGTCGATTCCTTGCGTCTTGATCTACCGATTTGGTTGGTAAGCAATAATCTCAGTGAAAATCGCATCGGTGCGATCGCTGATAATTTACAACTTCCCTACCTTCTCGGTGCGGTGAAACCCTCTCGACGCAAACTCCGGCAAGCGATGGCAGCCATGAGTCTTCCCCCCCAACAAATTGCTATGGTTGGCGATCGCTTGTTTACCGATGTTTTAGCGGGAAATCGTCTGGGAATGTTTACCATTCTGGTGAAACCAATGGTAAATCCCTTGACGGGGGAGCAAGCTTATCCAATCCACGATTTTGAGGTATGGCTATCACAAATTCTCGGTGTTTCCTTCCATCCGCAACATTACTTAATAAAACCTGACCAATCCTCACAAAAGTAAATATTAAAAAATAATTAAGTATAGAGGAAACGATGGAAAAGTAGTAAATACTATAGACAATTTGAAATGAGGTCAGCCGAGATAAAGACCTTAAATATATGAAAGTCAGTAGATAAACAGTGTCAGTTTTTGCGTATATCCGCCAAAAGCTGGCACTACTGTTTTTGAGTTTTATCTCTTTGGATGTCATCCTAAATCCGGTTATTAAAAACTGATTATTTATTCTCCCTTTTGCATGAGTGCCTGTCCTAATATGTCGCCTATACTCAACGGATTTAGATCACATTACCGTGCGCTGTTATGGAAAAAATCAATCATCACCCGAAGAAGATCAAACCAGAGGTATATCCTAGGTTTGGTGGGTAAAATGTATTCTAAGATACAGTCTTGCGGGCGAATGAATGGAACGAACCACAGAGACACAAAGGACACAAAGATCGAACGCTACTATATAAGTTAAACTGGTCGCAACGCGCTCGCTACGCGAGATCACACAAAGAATAAGAGAGCCACCAGAGGATGATAGAAAAGTTAGAATTACCCTTGCAACTATGACCCTAGATATTATCCCCGAAGGTAAAGAACGCAAAGTGGAAGCTGTCAGTAGTGCCGCCATTGATGGTGCGCCGATCGCCTATATTGTCGTCTTAGCGGCCATTGTCACTACCCTATCTTTTATTCCCTTCTCCATTGTCCTCGCTTCCGGCGGTAGTATGCCCCTCAGTCAAGCGGTTTTTCCCCTTCTGGGTTGGTTACTCGGCCCGATCGCTGGGGCGATCGCTAGTGGTATTGGGTCCTTAATTGGGGCTTTTCTTGCCCCCTACACGGCAGGAATTCCCGCTATTTCGGTCTTTGGCGCAATTATAGCCAGTTTTGTGGCGGGAACAATGGTTTTAGGCAAAAAACGCCGTTATTGGTGGTTAGGATTGACATTAATTTTTCTGATTCCCCTGTTTATCTACGCTAACCGGGCGATCGGCATGAACGGTATTTCGCCACGAGTCTTTATTGCCGGGGCTTTCGTCGATTGGTCGGCTTTGCTATTATTTATCCTACCAACCCGGACTCTTTTTAGCTACTGGCTCAAAAGTAGTAATTTTGTTCTAGTAGCAGTGGGAATTTTTGGCGGGACATGGACTGCCAGCGGTCTCTCCCATTTAGGGGCCGTCGCCATTACCTACTCGATTTTTAACTGGCCCGAAGAAGTCTGGATCGCGTTAATTCCGATCATTCCCATAGAAAATCTGATTCGTTCCTTTGTCGGTATGGTGATCGGTGGTGGTGTGATTGCCGGTTTACGGGCGATCGGTCTGGTCAAATCACGGGAGGCAATCTATTAGGTAGGAAGTTTTCCCTTTCGGGGGTCGGGTGTCGGGGCGGACTCAACGGCAAGAATTGCCCGGTTGCGTCCAACCCCACACCGAAAAAAAAGAGAACTAGCGTTTTAGCCAACTCATCATCGCCCGCAGATCCTGACCGACTTCTTCGATCGAATGTTCTGCCTCTTGACGACGCATAGCGGTGAAACCCGGTTTACCTGCTTGATTTTCGAGGACGAACTCTCGGGCAAATTGTCCCGATTGAATTTCCCGGAGGATTTTCCGCATTTCGGCCTTAGTCGCTTCCGTCACCACCCGCGGACCACGAGTGTAGTCACCGTACTCGGCTGTATTGGAAATACTATCGCGCATTTTGGCTAAACCGCCCTCGACGATCAGATCGACGATCAGTTTCACTTCATGTAAACACTCAAAATAGGCTAATTCGGGCTGATAACCAGCTTCCACGAGGGTTTCAAAGCCAGCTTTAATTAAAGCACTTAAACCGCCGCATAATACTGCCTGTTCGCCAAAAAGGTCGGTTTCTGTTTCCTCGCGGAAAGTAGTTTCCAAAACCCCGGCCCGAGTGCCACCGATCCCTTTAGCGTAGGCCATTGCCCGATCGCGTGCTTGGCCAGTAGCATCTTGATAGATGGCGAATAAACAGGGAACCCCTTGACCTTGTTCGTAGGTGCGACGGACGAGATGGCCCGGTCCTTTGGGTGCGACCATAACCACATCAACGTTAGCTGGGGGAACCACTTGACCAAAATGAATATTAAAGCCGTGGGCAAAAGATAACACCTTGCCTGCGCTTAAATTCGGGGCAATTTCGTTGAGATAAATCGTTTTCTGCACTTCATCCGGTAAGAGGATCATGATCCAGTCGGCAATTTTAGCGGCTTCGGCCACATCATAAACGGGAATACCGGCTTCTTTGGCTTTGATGGCCGATTTACTGCCGGGATATAGACCAACAATCACATTAACGCCACTATCCTTGAGATTTAATGCGTGGGCATGACCCTGGGAACCATAGCCAATAATAGCGATCGTTTTTCCCGCTAGTAAATCTAAATTGGCATCTTCATCATAGTACATTCGTGCCATCAAAATCGCTCCTTAACTTCTTTTGTCACTGTGCAAACTCCTAATTATACGGGAAAATCACGCCCGTCAGAAGCATTTGATCGCCAGTTTCCCGGAGTCAAGAGAAAATAGTGCTTAGAAAAATTGCAATTTTCTTGAGATATTTGGGTACTCTAACTAGGCTGGGCTGACTTGATCTGGTGGAGCGGAAAAAAAAAGGGGGGGAATCCTCAATTTTTGGCTTGGACTTAGTTTTTTTCGGCAAAATTGAGTACAATGTCAATATCATTAAGCACTTCCTCTCCTCCTATCCAGTTAAAATTAACCTCGATCTGATACAGAGATAATCGGGTTAATATTAGTGCGGAAATAGCGGCTCTCCTCCTCGATTTTCACCTTGTCTGGGTAATTTACCCAATCAGAATCGTTTATACATTGATTTACCGCCTTGTTCAACCCTAGATCAAGTCAGGTGAAAAACCATTGACCTTGTCCATCACCAATCCCCTTAGAGCTGCCCAAGAAAATCTATGGTAAGTTTTTTAAAAAAGCTGTTGACAAAAAAAACTCAAGGTGTTGGGTTAGAGATTACCCCAGAGCGCATTAACGTGGCTCAGATCGCCAAACAGGGACAAAATTATCAATTAGTTAAATACTGTTCATCGGATATCCCAGAAGGCATCTTTGAGGAGGGAAAAATCGTCGATTCCCCAGCTTTAGCGGAGTTAATCCAAGAAGTCTTCAAGGAAAATAAAATTAACAGCAAAAGAGTCGCCACTGGTGTGCCGATGCGTGAGTCAATTATCCGGATTATCCCCATTCCTTCGGAATTGGACGAGCGGGAATTGCGAGAGCTGGTCTTAAATCATGAGGCTAGTTTATACCTTCCCTATCCTCGCGAGGAAGTGGATCTCGACTACCAAAAACTGGGCTACTTTCAGGATGAAGACGGGATCGAAAAAGTACAAGTATTATTAGTTGCTACTCGTCGGGAGATTACCGATGCCTATATGGAAACCTTCCAACAGGCAGGATTACAGGTAGATGTGCTAGAAATTAATAGTTTTGCCCTAATTCGGACGATTCGCGAGCATTTGCGACAGTTTAGTTCCAATGAAGCTGCCGTTATTGTTGATATAGAATTTGATAACACGGAAATTGCCATCGTGGTGGACGGCGTTCCCCAATTTTCCCGCACTGTCCCCATCGGCACTTTCCAGCTACAAAATGCCCTCTCTAGGGCGATGAATTTGCCCACCTCCCGCAGTCCTGAGATTCTTTTGGGGATGACAATCCCGATTACTGCCTTTGATAGTCTTAGCACCAATCCGGGCACTTCTAGAGTCTCTACCAACGCCGGGATGACGGCACTGATGCGGGTTTTAGGGGAATTAACCGATGAATTGCGGCGATCGATTAATTTCTATCTTAACCAAAGTGATGAACTGGAAATCGTCCAATTACTTTTAGCCGGTCCCGGGGGCGGTTTAGCGCAACTAGACGAATACTTTACTCAACGTCTCAGCATCCCCACCATGGCAATCGATCCCATCGCATCACTGAATTTAGATACAACTCAAGAGATTCCTAATACCGAAAGACCGGGATTAGGAACAGTTCTCGGTTTAGGATTACGGGAGATATAGAGACAAAAATTATGTATAGTCTTGATGTTAATTTTCTTAAGGATCGCCATCTTACCCAAACCGGGAAAGGAACCCCCGCAGATCAGATTTCCACAGTTATTAACCTACGTAAACAAACACCCCTGTTAATTGGTGTGGGAGTGGGGGCCGGATTATTGGTGCTGACGGGATTACTCGGTTTAATCGTCGGTTGGCAAACCGGCGAAACTCAGGCCCTAATTCAGCAACTGGACACGGAATTAGGTCAACTGCAAATCCAAGGTAAAAAGCTAGAAACCCTGAGAGGGCAATTAACGGCGTTAGAAGGAGACAATAAAGCTCTAGTAGATGTCTTCAATCAGATTAGGCCTTGGTCAGCAATTATTCAAGAAATTCGTCAACAAACTCCCCCTACTGTCCAGCTAACCAGTGTGCAACAGGTGGAGTTTCCCGCTGCCCCGAATCAAGAGCAACCGAATCAGGTTACGCGCTTAAAAATCAGTGGTTTTGCCAGTAATTACGAAGCAGTCAATGATTATCTCTTAACCCTACAAGCTTCTCCTTTTCTACAGGGTAGGCAAACGGTGATCGAAAGTGCTGCCCTGGCCGATTTACCCATAACGGTGGACAATCAGTACAAAAATATTGATGTTACTTTCCCGCAAGCGGTTCAATTTGTGATCGCTGCCCAATTAAGTGATACTCCCGCTACCCAACAACTACCTAATCTTGCCCGAAATGGCGCAATCGGGGTGATCACTAGAATTAATACTCTCAAACGCCAAGGAGCCATTCAACCATGACCTTTACCGAAGAATTCGAGGAGCGGGAATCAGAGGAATTTGACGAATATCCTATCGCTTTCGGGATAACTTTTACTCCCCGCAATAGTGGCATCGCCATCGCTGTGCTAGGTTTACTTGGCTCTTTCTATCTGCTTTTTAACTGGGTGATGCCCGCTTATAATACCTTGCAACAGTTGCAAAACGATGCAGCTGGCAAACAACAACAGGTAGATCAACAAAAAAGCAGTCTTGTACCGGCCCAATTCCAAAAAATTGAGAGTCAGTTGCAACAAAAAAAAGCGATTAAACAGCAAATACTCTCGCTTTTTGCCAAAGAAAAGGACTTAAGCACCATTCTCTTAGATATTAGTAATATCTTTAAGTCTCGCAATGTTAAGCTGATTAGTTTCCAACCCCAACGACTAGAACCAGTGGTGGTCTCCGATGGTTCCCTCGGTAGCGCAGTTAATAATAAGCTCAAACGTCAAACTTTTAACGTCAAGATCGAAGGGAACTATACTAACACTCAAGAGGTTATTCGAGATTTAGAAAGATTACAGCCGCTCATTTTGCTCAACAGTCTCAATACCCAGATGGAAAAGGAGGGAGCAGCGGTTAAAGTGGTTAGTACCGGCAACAATAAAGCCACTATCGTTCCCAAAAGTGATCAACCCGTGACCACAACTTTTCTTCTCAATGTAATTATTCCTCTCAGTGCCGCCGAATTAGCGAAATTAGCGCCACCCCCACCCCCCAAAGGTCAACCCCCCGCTAGTCCGTCCCAATAATAGTCTTCAATCCGGTGTGAGTATCGCGTTTTTTGTCCGTTGAATCCTGTAATCGTTGAGGAGTGAGGTTAAAGTGAATCCGTCCCGTTATGCCCTGTTTATCCCCGAAATTGCCTCGTTTTTATTGATGGCTCCCCTGAGCGCTTTGGCCGAGACCCCCATTTTCTTCCATGGTTCAGAGTTAAAATCTCCTACATCAAAAGTTGAACCCTTCGACTTGGCTCAGGGCAAGTTTTTGCAAGAGTTTAGTCAAGAAAATTTACAAAAGTCGCCAAGTCAGCTTGTCCCTTCCAGTGCGGCCGTAGAAAAGGACATCAGCGATCGCATTTTAGCCAGTGAAAAACTACTTGCCCAAAGTGCGCCCCTTGTCCCCAATCCTGAAATTATTATTCAAGGCGCACCCCAAACCCCCGGCGCTCCCACCCTACCCCGGGCCGTTGCCCCACCAGTGGGAGATATTGCCATCTCTAACATCGATGCTAGTGCTGAAAAGGTCAAATTCGAGCGTAATATAACCGTACCTCGTGTTTTACTCCGGGAAGCTTCCGCTAGAGAAGTGTTAATGACCCTTGCTAACTATGCCGGTTATAACGTCGTTTTCACCAGCGCCCAGGGGGAAACTAACGCCACCTCTCAGACAGTTTCCTTGGAATTTACTAACGAATCGGTGGAAAACATTTTTAATGCCGTGTTGTTAATTTCTGGACTCCAGGCCAACCGTCAGGGCAAAACCATCTTTGTGGGGGCGCAATTACCCCAAGGCGCTCGTAATCTGATTAGCCGCACCCTGCGTCTCAACCAAGTTAAAGCCGTCAATGCCGCCACTTTCCTCGCCACCCAAGGGGCAGAATATCAGCGTTTAGTCTCGAAAACCGAGGATATCGTCGATCCCCTCACCGGACGAGTCGTCGGTCGCCGAGATGTTCCCGCCACTCTAGAGGCAATTAAACCCCAAAACACACAAGGCTCACAAGCCGCCCTACTTTTAACCGGTTTAAGAATTGCCGCCGATGATCGCCTTAATTCTATTAATTTAATTGGCGAACCCCGACAAGTCCAGATCGCCACCTCTTTATTAACCCAACTGGATGCCCGTCGCCGTCAGGTAGTGGTTAATGTCAAAGTTATCGATGTTAACCTGCTCAATACAGACCGTTTTAACAGTAGTTTTTCCTTCGGTTTTAACGATGGTTTCTTTGTTCAAGATAACGGGGCGGCAGTCGTGAACTTTGGTAATATCAACCCACCCACTAGCTCGACTGTAGGCAGACCGGGGGCTTTTGCACAGCCTGTTGTGCCGATTCTTGATATCATATCGGGGAGTGGAGAAGCAGAACTAGCACCTTTTTTTGATGTTCAGAATGCTCCTTTTAGTAATATAACTCAGGGAAGAATCATAGACCCAAATACTGGGCTGGTTGTTCCCTATGCGCGTCCTAATTTTGGAAGATTTAATAACCCTTTTCAACCCGGTGTAACAGATGTAACAGAAGATGGGGAAGTAGAATTTGGACTACCCGGCCTCTTCCAATACCCCCAAAGATTCCTGATGACCCTGCAAGCCTCAATTCAGACAGGAAATGCCAAGATTCTCACTGATCCCTCGCTGGTGGTGCAGGAAGGTCAACAAGCCACCGTTAAGCTCACCGAGAAAGTGCTAGAAAGTGTCCAGACAAGTGTAGATCCTCTCAGTGGCGAACGCACCACTACTCCCGTCCTCGCCGATGCTGGATTAACTTTAGCGGTAAACGTCGATCAGGTGGATGATAACGGCTTTATTTCCCTGTCGGTTAGCCCTACCATCGCCTCTCCAGGATCTCCAATTCAATTTAATAGCGGTGGTCTGACAATCAACACCCTTACCCCTCTGATTCGTCGGGAATTAACTTCTGGTTTAATTCGTCTCCGAGATGGACAGAGTTTAATTCTTTCTGGGATTATCCAAGAGCGCCAACAGAGTTCTGAGTCAAAAGTGCCAGTTTTAGGCGATATTCCCATTTTAGGAGCTTTATTCCGCAGTCGTACTAATCGCAACGATCGCTCAGAGGTGATTATTCTTCTCACTCCCAAAATTATCGAAGATACGGCCACCTCTACCCTCGGCATCAACTATCAACCCGGACAAGACGCGGCGGAAATCCTTCAGCGTCAAGGGTTTCCCGTGCAGCCGCGACAGTAATCAGTAATCAGTTATCTAGGGCTAGCTGAATAAATCTTAAAAGCCTGTTAGATAAGGCTTTTAGACCAAATCCTGTTATAATAAAAAGATTAAAGACGAGGAGATAAAATGCCCCGAAAAGCTTACTTAGCCAAACATCTAAGTTCATTTGATCCGCAAGGACTATCTCCTGTCAAATTTTCAAGGGACAGCTTGTACTCCCTTCTCGCAACTGTCTGAGAGAATTGTGCTGTAAGATATCTTCAGTTTCAATTGTTTAGGCTCGCAATCCTAGATGAGAATAAATTTCGGTAGCTTTTGCCGCAATCTCAGGAAATTAACGGTTAACTATATGAATTCTGCTAAAATTATCGCCATTATCACAGGAGCGATTTCGATTTTAATCGCCGTTGCCTATTTAATCCTAGTTCAGATTCTGGACTTTCGCACCGAGATGATTCCCGCTCCCCTAGAAGTTATTTTTCCCAGATGATAAAAATCGGGGTTGAAAAATTTTCAACCCCGAAAAAAAGCAATTTTTGAGCGGATTAACCCACTGGTTGTAACTGTAATTGCGAGAGAATATTGTTCTGCTCGGAGCGCTGATGACTAGAGACTGTCACCACACCGTCCGCAGTTACATCTAATAGCGCATGGTCTCCAGAATTGACTTTTCCCGATAACATCGCCTCGGCTAAACTATCCTCTAAGCGCCGAGTTAAAGCACGACGTAAAGGCCGCGCACCGTAGCTAGGATCATAACCCTCATTGATAACTAAATCCTTAAAAGCGGCGGTAACTTCCACAGAAATGCCTTTTTCTGCCAATTGTTTGGCTATATCTGCGATCAGAATATCGGCAATCTGGGTAACTTCTTCGCGAGTTAACTGTCGGAAAACAATGATTTCATCGAGACGGTTGAGAAATTCGGGACGGAAATATTGTTTTAACTCGTCCGTCACCCGATTAGAAATCTGTTGGTAACGCGATTGAGCAAAATCGTCAGCCATCTCGAATCCTAAGCTATTACCGCCTTTTTCGATGACTTTTGAGCCAATATTCGAGGTCATGATAATTAGGGTGTTCTTAAAGTCCACCCGACGACCTTGGGAATCGGTTAAACGACCATCTTCTAACAGTTGCAGGAGAAGATTAAAAACATCGGGATGTGCTTTCTCGATTTCGTCAAACAAAACTACTTTATAGGGTTGACGACGCACTGCTTCCGTTAACTGACCGCCTTCATTGTAACCGATGTATCCGGGAGGCGCACCAATTAACTTAGAAACCGTGTGGGATTCCATAAATTCCGACATATCTAGGCGAATCATACTGGATTCCGAGCCAAAGAGTAACTTAGCTAAGGCTTTCGTTAATTCAGTTTTACCCACTCCCGTGGGACCAGCAAAAATAAACGAGGCAATCGGACGGTTAGGATTCTTTAAATTTACTCGCGCTCGACGAATAGCACGAGAAACGGCATTTACTGCCTCCTGTTGACCAATAATCCGCTCGTGCAGTTGATATTCCAGATTTAAGAGCGATTCCGACTCAGTTTCAGTTAACTGGGTAACGGGAATACCTGTCCAAGCGGCGACAATTTGGGCGATTTCCTCCGCATCTACCACTGGAATTAAAGATTCGGGGTTAATTAGGGGTGATTCTTCGCTAACCTCCGCAGGACTTTTACTTTGTAGGGAATAGCGTAGATGGGTGCGCGATCCTGCTTCATCGAGAAGATCGATCGCTTTGTCCGGTAAAAAGCGATCATTGATATAGCGAGAGGATAGATTAACGGCAGCTTCGATCGCTTTTTGATCGTATTTTACCTGATGGAAATCCTCGTAGGTGGCTTTTAAACCGCGTAAAATCTCGATCGCTTGCTCTTTAGTCGGCTCTCCCACCATAACTGGCTGAAAACGTCTTTCTAGAGCCGCATCTCGCTCAATATGCTGTTTATACTCATCGAGAGTGGTGGCCCCTAAACACTGTAACTCACCGCGAGCTAAAGCAGGTTTAAGTAAGTTAGAAGCATCCATAGCTCCTCCCATGCTACCAGCACCCACAAGAGTGTGAATTTCATCGATAAACAGGATAATACTGCCCGATTTGCGAACTTCCTCTACAATACCCTTTAAACGTTCCTCAAAATCGCCGCGAAAACGGGTTCCCGCCAGTAAAGACCCCATATCGAGGGCAATTACCTGTTTATCCCGCAAAAGTTCGGGAATATCGCCATTATAGATGCGTTGTGCTAACCCTTCAGCGATCGCTGTTTTCCCCACCCCCGGCGCACCGAGTAAAATCGGGTTATTCTTGGTGCGACGACCTAAAATTTGGATAACTCGCTGGATTTCTGGCTCTCTACCGATTACAGGGTCAATTTTGCCATTTTTGACCTCTTGGCTTAAATTGCGACTATATTGGGCTAAAATACCGCCTTGGGGAGCATTTTTCTGGTCTTCATAGTCACTGCTTGCCGTGAAGCGACCACTAGCGACTTTTTCCCCTGCGTTTTTCAGTAAAAGGCCGCGAAGTTTGATCAAATCAACACCCTGCATAATTAAAATTTTAGCGGCTAGGGATTCGGGATCGGCGGTGATAGCAAGTAATAGATGTTCAGGTGCGATCGCCTGTTCTCCTAATTGTCGAGCTTCCTGAAATGCTTGCTCGAACATCTTTTTCGCTTTCGGGGTAAAAGGGATGTTAACGGGACTGTAACCGCTGCCGCGGCCAGTCATTCCTTCAATCACGCGGCGACTTTCGTGCAGGGTGACTTTTAAATCCTTGAGAATTAAGGCTGCGCTGGCGGTGGCTTCTCCTATCAATCCTAACAGTAAATGCTCTGTACCGACGACACTGTGACCGGTACGACGGGCTTCCTCTTGAGCGAACATCACCGCTTTGATAGCTTTCTGGTTAAAGTATTCAAACATGATCGACGGCTTCCTGGCTACTGGGCTTTACTTGTTACTGTAACGTTTTCTTTACATTAGCCGGAAGGGGGATATCCGTATCAGCAGGGTGGGTTAGGGGGGTTTTTACTGTGAACAGTGAACAGTAAAGATAATATCTTTTTGGAGAGTGGGGAATAGTTAAAGGTTTCACCAGTTTGTGTCATCGGTTAAAATCCTGAGCTACAAGTAGAACGCTAATTGCTCACTCCCCTCTTAATCAAATACTTAAATCCTACTAAAATCGTCTAAAACTGACTGAAAGTGTTGGCGAATTTATCAGCAATTCCCTCGATCCAAATTTCGTCTTGTTTAGTATAACTGCGCGGTGCATTTGCCGCCAAAATTAACACCCCTTCCTTACCGATGGGTTGACAGATTAGTCCTTGGGTGTT
The DNA here is from genome assembly GCA_007095845.1 of Microcystis aeruginosa Ma_MB_S_20031200_S102. Lineage (GTDB taxonomy): Bacteria > Cyanobacteriota > Cyanobacteriia > Cyanobacteriales > Microcystaceae > Microcystis > Microcystis aeruginosa_D. The sequence continues at coordinate 28,341 of SFBI01000023.1, read as the reverse complement.
TTCTGGCAAATAGTCAAACTCGATTTTAGCGGGATATAAATTTAAATTAACTAAATAAACTGCTTTACTGGTTTCTAAAACTCTTTTGATAATATTACTAACTTTAACTTCAGAATTCTGGCTTAAGATACCGCGACGTAATAAAACTTCTCCCTGATAATAAACGATCAGAGATTTTGTGGCGGTGTTAGTTAAAAGTAAATGGGAAGCCCAAGCAAGCTCAATTTTAACTGATTCTGGCAAATCTGGGGCAAATTCCAGGCCTTCGCGCCCGATTAATTCCACCGCATCCGGTAAGCGGGGTTGAACTCTTTGCCAGATTAAACCCACCAAAATTAAAACCCCACTCAAAATCACTCCCATCACATCGGAACGCGCTTGCGATGGGGTTAAATCGGCAGTGGCAAAACGATTAAACATTAATACCGTACCCCCGACGATGCCGGCGAACAGGGGTAACAGTCTTAAAATACGATTGGGATCAGCTGGTGCCATAGCTGAGAACTATTCCTCGTCTAGTTCTAAAATCCGCTGGAAAAGATAGCCTGTACCTCTAGCGGTGAGAATTAACTCAGGATTACTGGGATCATCCTCTAATTTGGCTCGTAAACGGGAAATATGCACATCTACCACCCGCGTATCCACATGACGTTCGGGGGTATAACCCCAAACTTCCTGAAGGATTTCCGAACGGGAAAAAGCTTCTCCCGAGCGACTGACCAATAATTCCAGTAAACTAAATTCCATACCAGTCAGACGGATGCGTTCATCCCCCTTATAAACTTGGCGTTTATTAGTATCGATTTTAATGGAACCGATATGAATCACACCGGAACTAGGAATCCCCGGAGCGCCATTTTTCTCCACCCGACGCAACACCGAACGAATCCGCGCCTCGAGTTCTTTGGGAGAAAAAGGTTTAACTACATAGTCATCCGCCCCCAATTCTAGCCCGGTAATTCGATCGGCCACATCGCCCAAAGCGGTTAACATAATGATAGGAATATCCGATTCTTTGCGGAGTTCCTGACAGACACCGTAACCGTCTAATTTCGGCATCATCACATCCAAAACCACTAAATCGGGTTCAGCGGTGCGGAAGGTTTCTAAAGCTTCCTCGCCGTCGGCGGCGGTGACGACTTCATAACCAATCATCGACAAACGAGTCTCTAAGATACGACGGATGCTGGCTTCATCATCAACAACGAGAATTTTTTCCTTTTGGTTCTCCAACTGACTTAACACTCCTTAGTTAAATAGTGTGATGAATTTTAAAGTTAAATAACGAGCGTTCCTGTTTATAGAATATCCTTTGGCCGTTATCATTAAGCCTAAATTTCTTATTTTATTTCTTTTATGGCGATTATCAATAACTTCAGGGGCTTCCTTCCCCCCTATCATACTTAATTAAATTTGACAAGAGAATTGATCCTCAAACCGCTTTTCTGCAACTTTTCTTAAAAAACATGGCGAAATCGCGAACAATATATATCTGTAGCGCTTGTGGGGCGGAATCTCCCCAATGGTTGGGAAAATGCCCCAGTTGTGACACCTACGGGACGCTAGAAGAACAAGTGATGGCTGGTGGCAATAATCCGGCGGGAAATCGCCCAGGATGGCAAAATAGTCGCCCAAATAACGGCAAAGGACAACGCAACCCGCAACCGCGCATCTCGGTGCGCTTCTCGGAAATTACCCAGTATGAACAGGAACGTTTTCCCTCTGGTTACGGGGAATTCGATCGCGTTCTCGGTGGTGGCATTGTTCCCGGTTCTCTTGTACTAATCGGCGGCGATCCGGGTATCGGCAAATCGACGCTTTTACTGCAAGTTACCAACCAACTCGCCCAAAGATTACCGCGCATCCTCTACGTTTCCGCTGAAGAATCGGGACAACAGATTAAACTGCGGGCTGCCCGTTTGGGGGTGGGAGTGGTTGCCGTGGAGTCGGAAAATAACGGCAATGGCAAGGATAAAAAAGCCTCTGAATCAACCGCAGAACTCGATAATCATCTCTACGTTCTGCCAGAAACCGATTTAGAGGAAATTTTGCGGGAATTAGAATCTTTACGCCCACAGGTGGCGGTAATTGACAGTATTCAAACTCTTTATTTTGGGGCGTTAACTTCCGCACCCGGATCCGTCGCCCAAGTTCGCGAATGTACCTCCGCCTTGATGCAGGTGGCAAAACGGGAGAATATTACTTTATTAATTGTCGGTCATGTGACTAAAGAAGGGGCGATCGCCGGTCCGCGAGTTTTGGAACATTTGGTCGATACGGTGTTATATTTTGAAGGCGATCGCTATGCCTCCCATCGTCTCTTAAGATCCGTGAAAAACCGTTTTGGGGCAACCCATGAGATCGGTATTTTCGAGATGGTGGATCACGGTTTGGTGGAAGTGGAAAACCCCTCAGAATTATTTTTAGGCAATCGCGATGAATTTTCCCCCGGCACGGCGACGGTGGTAGCCTGTGAAGGTACACGCCCGATTGTGGTGGAGTTACAGGCATTAGTTAGCCCCACCAGCTATGCTTCCCCCCGAAGATCGACTACGGGCATAGAATACAACCGATTACAGCAAATTCTCGCCGTTTTAGAAAAGCGCGTCGGTATTCCTTTATCGAAATTAGATGCCTATGTTGCCTCCGCAGGAGGGTTGGGAGTGGAAGAACCGGCGGCGGATTTGGGAGTTGCGATCGCTGTTGTAGCTAGTTTTCGCGATCGAGTCGTGGATCCGCGCACAGTCTTAATCGGGGAAGTGGGATTAGGCGGACAAGTGCGCTTAGTGTCGCAAATGGAACTAAGATTAAAAGAAGCGGCGAAATTGGGCTTTAAACGGGCGATTGTCCCCAGAGGTCAAGTTTATCCCGAAGATGTGGGCTTAGAAATTGTTCCAGTCGGCAAGGTAATCGAGGCAATTGTCGCCGCAATTCCCCCCCAGCAGCGCTTTGGGGAAGATATGGAAGACGAGGAAGGGGAAGGGCAAGAATAACGGTACAATGCTAAAAAAGATTAAATTACTTGGGAGATTTTCACCATGTCTGTGTTAGCTGTTGCCGCTTTAGCGGGTTATCTGATCGTTTTTAGCGGAATTGCCCTCGGTCTCTTTTTCGGTCTGCGCTCCGCTAAAATTATCTAGTATATAAAAGCTGTAGTGATCGGTTTAACTGGTCACTATTGCCCATTCTAGGGGAAATAAAAAATGACTGTTATTCCCGACTTAAAAACTCTCTACGAAATTGATGATTCTCTTTGGTTAGAAGCAACTATCGAACTGCTCAAGGCTAAAAAATTTGACGCTTTAGACTTAGATAATTTAATCGAGGAGTTAGAAGACTTGGGAAACGAAAAAAAGTTTCGTGTTGCCAGTTTATTAGAGCAAATTATCAGACATTGTTTATTATTACAATTTTGGACAAGGGAAAGAGATTATAATCAGGATCACTGGGAGTTAGAAATAGTCAACTTTCAAATTCAGCTAAAAAGAGGCTTAACCACCAATCTTCGTAATTATTTACAAAATGAATTAACTAGTATTTATGAAGATGCAGTTTTCTTTGTGCGGAAAAAGACAAAGAATAAAGTTATTTTCCCTGATACTTGTCCCTACAGTTTAGAAGAACTTCTCGATCCTAATTGGCTACCACTTTACGAATAAAGGAGATAAAAATGACTGTTATTCCCGACTTAAAAACTCTCTACGAAATTGATGATTCTCTTTGGTTAGAAGAAACCATCGAACTTTTGAAAGCGAGAAGATTTGACGCTTTAGATTTAGAAAACTTAATCGAGGAGTTAGAAGATTTGGGTAACGAAAAAAAGTTTCGTGTTGCTAGTTTTTTACAGCAAATTATTCGTCATGCTTTGTTACTGCAATTTTGGACAAGGGAAAGAGAATATAATCAAAGTCATTGGCAAGCAGAACTAGTAAATTTTCAAGATCAATTAAATACCTACCTAACGGCAAGTTTACGGAAATATTTAGAACAAGAATTTGATAATATTTATCAGAAAGCACTCCGTTATGTGAGAAAAAAGACCAACAATCAAGTCAACTTTCCCAATACTTGTCCCTACAGTTTAGAAGAACTTCTCGATTCTAATTGGCTACCACCTTACGAATAAAGGAGATAAAAAATGACTGTTATTCCCGACTTAAAAACTCTCTACGAAATTGATGATTCTCTTTGGTTAGAAGAAACCATCGAACTTTTGAAAGCGAGAAAATTTGACGCTTTAGACTTAGAAAACTTAATCGAGGAGTTAGAAGATTTGGGTAACGAAAAAAAGTTTCGTGTTGCTAGTTTTTTACAGCAAATTATTAGACATTGTTTATTATTACAATTTTGGACAAGGGAAAGAGAATATAATCAAGCTCATTGGAAAGCAGAGATAGTGAGTTTTAAAGATAAACTAAAACGTTATTTAACCACAAATCTTCGTAAATATCTGGAGCAAGAGTTTGATAATATCTATGAAGATGCAGTGCGATACATTCGTCAAAAAACTGATAATCAAGTTAACTTTCCCGATACTTGTCCCTACAGTTTAGCAGAACTTCTCGATCCTAATTGGCTACCACCTTACGAATAAAGGAGATAAAAAATGACTGTTATTCCCGACTTAAAAACTCTCTACGAAATTGATGATTATCTTTGGTTAGAAGAAACTATAGAACTGCTCAAGGCTAAAAATCTTGCATCGCTAGACTTAGAAAACTTAATTGAGGAGTTAGAAGATTTGGGAAACGAAAAAAAGTTTCGTGTTGCTAGTTTTTTACAGCAAATTATTAGACATTGTTTATTATTACAATTTTGGCAAGATGAAAGAACATATAATCGTAGTCATTTGCGCTCAGAAACTGTCAATTTCAAAAACCAGATCGATACTTATTTAACTACTAATCTCTGTAATTATCTCAGTCAAGAATTACCTCGCATTTATCAGAAAGCCTTAAATTATGTTAGAGAAAAAACCGATAATCAAGTTAGTTTTCCTCAGAAATGTCCCTACAGTTTAGAAAACCTGCTCGCTCTCGATTGGTTTCCTCCAGAAAATGAATAAAGGAAAAAATGAAATGCTGAAAAAGTTTCTACGTTGGCTGATTATTGGGGGAACCTTATTTTTTGTTCTCAGTAATCTTAAAAATAACTGGGATAACGTCACCTCAGTTAGAATTGAAAATCACGGTTGGTTATTTCTTTTCTTGGCACTTGTAACCACAGTTATCGCTCAAATTTGGGCAGGATGGGTGTGGACATGGATACTCAAAAGCTATCAACAACCGATTAAAACCTCCGCAGGAATTGGGATCTATATGATTACCAATTTAGGAAAATATCTACCCGGTAATATCGGACACTTTTATGCTCGCATTGTGGCAATTAATAAAGCAGGAAGTGATTGGGGAACCGCTAGTTTAAGCGTTTTATTAGAACTTTTATTGCTGGTGTGTGCAGCCTTAGCCATAGCAGTTATTGGTAGTGGTTTAGGTTGGATGAAATCTAGCGCCAGTCTAGGGATACAGATATTAGTTTTAGGATTGATTTTAATCGGCATTCATCCCAAATTTTTAAATTATCCTCTCAAAATCCTTAGCCAAAAGAAAAAGATTACTCAAGAACCTGTTTATTTAACTAGATATCCTCTCGTCCCTCTCTTGGGTGAAACCGGATTTTTATTGTGGCGCGGTGCAGGTTTTATTTTAGCTTGGATGGTATTAAAAATGATTACCCCCGCTCAGATTTTACCCCTCTTAGGAACCTTTAGTTTTGCTTGGTTATTGGGTTTAGTTGTCCCCGGAGCGCCGGGAGGATTAGGAGTGTTTGAGGTCACAGCGATCGCACTTTTAGACACAGAGAAATTTCCCGCCGCTAATGTACTTGTCACCGTTGCTATCTATCGTTTAATTAGCATTGTCTCCGAAGTGATTGCCGCTGGAATCGGGACAAAATTAGTTAAAGATAAAGCCAAGTTTTTTGGCTAGCTTAAGAATATTATTCCTAGACTTCCCTGTTGACAAAAGGCCATAACCTGTGCTACAGCAGGGATTAAGAGAATTTCCAGCGCCCCATTACAGGGTACAAATCAGGCAAGCACCCGATAAATCTAACGCATGATTGTTGCGGTTCAGATGTTGAAAAAAGCTTCCTTGTACCGATTCTTGGGGTAAGGGTTTAGGTTGTTTCTCACTCTTTATCTAGGGTTGGCTGAATAATCGACCCACCTAGCGGCGGGAAAAAGAGGAAAATTGAAAAAAGGGTAAAAAAGGTTACAGAGTCCTCCCAGCACCGCACACCACCCGAAAACTGAAGCTATCGTTGATGTAGTCGGGATAGCCCCTGTTGCGATCAGCAGAACGACAGCTACTAGGGTAGTCAAACCAAGAACCGCCCCGCAGACACTTGGGAGATTGAGAGCGATTATCATTATCGATAAGCCACGCTGATCCATCCTCGGTTGCTCCAATATAGTTATTATGCCAATCGTCTTGGCACCACTCCCAAACATTGCCACTCATGTCATGGAGTCCCCAAGCATTGGGTTTTTTCTGGCCCACAGGATGAGTTGTCTGCTGAGAATTTCCGCTATACCAAACGTAATCTCCTAACTGATTGGCATCATCACCGAAATAAAAGCGCGTGGTTGTCCCCGCTCTACAAGCATATTCCCATTCCGCTTCCGTCGGTAGGCGATAGATTTTCCCTGTTATTTGACTTAATTTCTTACAAAAAGCTCGAGCATCTCTCCAACTAACCATTTCCACTGGATTTTGCGGATTATTTTCAAAATGAGAGGGATTGGTTCCCATTACCGCTTTATATTGTGCCTGAGTCACTGGATATTTCCCGATCGCAAAACTGTTGACTTGAACTTGGTGTTGAGGCTTTTCAGAATTGCTGTCAGGAGATCCCATGAGAAATTCACCTGCTGGTAAGTTCACCATCTCCAGTGTTACTCGATTGGGTAATTTTTCGATAAATGAAGTTCTATTGCCTAGTGCTGTCTCTAGTTGAGAAAGGGGAGGAATAGGAGAGTCACCGACTACAGAGGTGGTAAAATTCCCGACTCTCTCGATTACATGGTTATTGATGCGTTGAATGGCGGTTTCCAGTTCGATTTCCTCGTTGGGGATTTCTACTTCCGTCCATTGCCATCCTTCCTGCTCGGCTCGCTCTAATGCGATCGCTAAACGGCCGCGCTTTTCTTCACTGGTGACGAGGAAATTGAGCAAACTAGCCGATAGATTCTCGTTTCTGCCGAAAGAGAGGGCCAATTCGGAACTGAGAATGTTCTGGACGAGGGATTCCACTTCGCTGACACTGCGAGAAAGTTCCCCGTCAATGGTCACTACTTGATCGATCAAGCCCTGAAACTGTCCGATAATTGGTTTTAGGTATTGTTCTAGATTAATGGCTACTTGAGACATTTCGATCGCTTCTTTTTCCAGATTATCTAACTCCAGCTGCAGCTGATACACTTGTTTATAACGGTTCAACTGGCCAGTCATTTTCGAGAAAACCTGTTTGTGTGTATCCTGATCTTCAGCTAATTTCTCGATACTTTCGCCGATTAGGTCGATTTTCTTGAGCATAAGCAAGCTAGAGCGACCAACGAGAATCACGGTCTGCAAAATCTGCTGTTTCTGTAGTCTCAGGGTATCTCGCAGTTCGAGTTCGGCCGATCCGATGCTATTCTCCAAAGATTGGCGTTTTCGCTCTGTTTCCGCCAATTTCTGGCATTTAACCGCCACGGCCTCCTTGATTTCCTCGGTCAGTGACTGGAAAAACCGCCGGTATTCATCCTTATGGTCGGCGAGAAATCTGATTAACTGGTTATAGTCCCCGACTAATCTTTCTAATTCTTGAAAAGTTTCCTCGAAATTGAGGGGTTCTTCTTTTTTACTCAATCCCAGCCATATATTGCGAACCCGTTTCCCGGTTTTAATCAGTTGCTCTCTTTCTTGAATCTGATCCTGCAAAACTAATAAATCAGGGCGATTTAGTTGGGGAAGTTGATAGGTTTTTCGATAAAGCTTGATTTTTGCTGTTTCTTCTGCCATCGCCGTGGTCGCTGAGGATGAGTTTTTTTTATTTTAGCCCGATTTTTGATAACCAAATAGGGCTGGCTGAATAATGGTAAAACCCTTTTAAAATAAGGCTTTTGACCTGTTAAAGTCCGATGTTAGTGCCAGAAAATAGGATTAGGACATTCAAAAACCTTACATTATCCTTATCACAGTACATGAACTCGTACAAAAAAGGAGGGCAACAAAGCCTGAAACGCCTACCCTACCCTAGGTCTTTTTCAGCAAGCTCTAGATAGTCAACAGTTTGTTACTTTTGATCGCCCATTGGGTCAATTCCGTGCGATTATGAAGACCGGTTTTATGGAGCATATTCGACACATGACTTTCGATCGTCCGTTGACTAACATTGAGTTTTGTTGCGATTTCCCGATTAGCCAGTCCCTGGGCGACCAATTGTACTACTTTTAACTCTGTTGGGGTTAATTCCACATTAGCCGGAACCTGAAGAAGGGTGACATACTCGGAATGGCTGCGGGTGTTGCGTTTCGGCAACTGGCCCGCTTGTTTGAGGGAAGACTCCACCAGGGCCACTAATTTCTCTGGTTCAAAGGGTTTGACTATATAAAAATCGGCCCTGTTGGTTAAACCTGTTGTCTTGTCCTGACTTTGACCACTAGGGGAGAGAAAAATCACAGGAATGCCACTAAAACGACTGTCCTGACGAATTTTTTCGAGGAAGGCATAACCGTCCATTTCCGGCATGATCAGATCACAGATAATGATATCGGGTATTTCCGCTGCTTTGGTAGCATTTGCCCCGCTTTCGAGGATTTCTAGAGCTTCCCGACCGTTTTCTGCGGTTATCACCCTATAACCACGAAACTCTAGATAATCCTTCACCAAAAGTATTAAATTTGGGTCATCGTCGATTAATAAAAGTTGTTTATTGTCTTTGTTGGTCTCTTTCATCGCTATTTTTCTGGGCTGCAGGGTTGGGGGAATGGAGACGGACAAAGGATCGACAGGCAAAAGGCAAAAGGTAGTTAGATATGTGCAGTTAATTAGGGTTTCAGCTAGTTTTAACCCTGTTTTCCTCTATTGTTTCGGTTTCTTCTCCTAGACAGTTCAGAGAGATTGCTGGTAAATCGTGGCAAAGGAAAGCATTTTCGGTGACGATTTGATTCCCGATTAGGTGTTCTTTGATAATTCTTTCGATCGCTTCCTTATTCACCCTTCCATACCAGACTCCTTCCGGGTACACTAATAAAATTGGGCCTTGGCTACAAACCCGCAAACAGTTGGCTTTAGTGCGAAAAATACAGCCCGGACGGTTCGCGCTAGGGCGATCGAGTTCTAATTCACTTAACCGTTTCTTTAAATAATCCCACACTTCTAACCCTTCTTGCTTATCACAGCATTTTGGCTTAGTCTGATCGCAGCAGAGAAATAGATGACGCTGGATCTGGGACAATCCCAACTTAGCGGCATTTTCCCTCAAGATATCTCTAGTGTCTGTTTCTTCCATAAATTTTTTTTATCAACCAAACTCTTGACATTGAACAGAAAATGTGCATAGCCGACTAAAATTTCGGTTTGAGGATGTAACGATAGATAAGATAAAAAATAGCTGCGAGGATTAAAGTGCTTAAAACTGCGCTAACTAGCCGTAAAATTGCCGTTAAAATCGAAAAAGTCACAAAAACCCCCGCCACTGCCACAACTACCTGTGCTGGTGTGGACAAGCTGCCGTACCAAGTTTTCGCTTTTTCAACAGTGGCTGCGAAACTAACCTGGGTATCAACGGGGGGGAAATCGTCGGTTTCAATTTCCACTTCCACTTCTTCTGGGGTATATTTCGTATCGAACGGTTCGGGAGACTTCATAAATACTCAAGCTACTTAACACTTCATCCCTATTTTATCGGTGATTGGGGTTGATAGGGGTTGAGGCCAGATCAATGTAACAATGAGTTTATCAATAGCTAAACGACCGGAATCTATGAGCCTATCGACTCCCACCGTTACCGCCATCAATTATCCTGATGCTACCATCACTAGGGCCGAACGCGCCCTCTGTTGTTCCCCTTTCCGTCTTACTTTATTCGTCGCTATGCTGGAGCAAAGTGTATCACTTTTAAGCATTCCGGGTGCTGGGGGTTTAGAAAAAGGTTATACTTCCAGACTGCTGACGGAAGCAGCAGCGGAAAGCTATCTTCTCTGGTTGATTAAAGTGGGAATTTTGCGGCGCGAAGTAGATGGACAGGGGATAACCGATAGTTTTCGTCTCACTCCTTTGGGGAGGAAATTAATAGAAAAATGGCAACCCCAAGGGGACTTTTTCCCTCAACCCACTTTCTGGCAAAGATTTTTAAATACTCTGCAACGTTGGTTTTCTTTGTAATGCTGTTGGGAGTCAGTTATCAGTTATCAGTTATCAGTTATCAGTTATTAGCTTCTGAAGGCAAGAGGCAACAGGCAAGAGGCAAGAGAAAGAATCTGGCAATTCTCCTGCCAAAAAAGTTTATAAACTAAGTACATCAAAGCTTTTAGCTTAACAAATTAGGTTGTAGATTCGGTCATTGTTATCAGTTATCAACTGATTACTGTTTACTGATTACTGTTCACTGAAAATACTCAATAAAAAAACTAGATGAAAGCAATTATGGTAGTGGGGACGACTTCCCACGCGGGTAAATCTTTTTTAACTGCCGCTTTATGTCGTTTATTCCACCGGAAAGGTTGGCAGGTAACACCCTTTAAAGGTCAGAATATGGCCCTTAATGCCTATGTTACCGCTGAAGGGGGAGAAATGGGTCACGCTCAGGCGGTGCAAGCATGGGCTGCGGGGACAATTCCCCGGGTAGAAATGAACCCAATTTTATTAAAACCCCAGGGAAATATGACCTCTCAGGTGATTATTAAAGGTAAAGCTGTTGGTGTCACCACGGCAGCGGATTATTATCAGAATTATTTTGACCAAGGTTGGCAAGCAATTAAAGAATCTTTAGCTAAATTATCAACAGAATTTGATCTAGTTGTCTGTGAAGGTGCGGGAAGTCCGGCGGAAATAAATCTCAAACATCGCGATTTAACTAATATGCGGGTGGCTAAATATCTCGATGCCGCTACTATTTTAGTGGTGGATATTGATCGCGGGGGGGCTTTTGCTCACGTCGTCGGTACGTTAGAATTATTAGAACCGGAGGAAAGAGCTTTAATTAAAGGTATTGTGATCAATAAATTTCGTGGACAAAAATCTCTCTTAGATTCAGGGATTACTTGGCTAGAAGATTATACAAAAATTCCCGTGTTGGGAGTTCTTCCCTATAGTGATATCTTTTTAAGTGCCGAGGATTCTCTCAGTCTACTCGATCGCCCCGCCCAAAAACCTAAAGCTGAACTAAATATCATTGTCATTCGTCTGCCTCATATCGCTAATTTTACTGATTTTGACCCTCTCTGTGGTGAAGCAACGGTTAATGTCCGTTATCTAGAATTACAGGAATCTTTAGGTGATCCCGATGGGGTAATTATCCCCGGATCTAAAACCACTGTCGCTGATTTAATCGCTCTTAATCAAAGTGGTATGGCTAATCAATTACAAGCCTATCACCAAAGGGGAGGTATTATCTTTGGCATCTGTGGTGGTTTGCAAATGTTAGGGCGATTAATCCTGGATCCTGACCATCGAGAAGGTCCCCACAGTGAGGCAGCTGGCTTAAATTTACTGCCATTAAAAACGGTAATTACTGCCGAAAAAATCACCCGTCAACGACAAGTTTTATCTAATTTTCCCGAAGGGGGTTTACCAGTAACAGGATACGAAATTCACCAAGGAATAAGCGCATGGGAAAGTGAATCAGGTTATCAAAAAATGTTCGAGGAAGATGCTAGTCTAGGAATTGTCCATGATTCTCTGTCAATTTGGGGCTGTTATTTACATGGTATCTTTGATAATGGTTCTTGGCGAAGAACTTGGCTAAATCATCTGCGTCAGCGTCGCGGTTTATTGTCTTTGCCTACGGGAATTGATAATTATAGTGAACAAAGAGAAATAACCCTAGATAATATGGCTAATTTATTGGAAGAACATTTAAATCTTACACCTATTTTTGCTCATTTGTAAGGAGAAATTATGACTATTTCAGTGCGTTTTTTACCCGATGATATTGTCATAGAAGCGGAAACGGGAGAACTATTATTAGATGTGGCCAAAAAAGCAGGAATTGACATTCCTACTGGCTGTTTAATGGGTTCCTGTCACGCTTGCGAGGTAGAATTAGATGATGGTACTCAAATTTGTAGTTGTATTACTGGTATCCCCAGCGATCGAGATTCTTTAACCGTTCATTTATACTCCGATCCGCTTTGGTAGGTTGATCCCTCGGTTCTAGTCAAACTTGGGGATAATCCAAGCCGCTATAATAGCCAATAAAATAACAATTTCTAAGACTTTATATAAGTTAAGAGATTGTAGCCACTGAAAAGTATTAGCTAGACGCAAACTTAACCCCCATTGACGTAATTGAGATAACCATAATTTCGGGCTATCTTGTTCACGAAAACCCCATTTAAGGATAGACAATAACAGGGGAACCCCTCCCACTTTAGCAGTCATGAGCAGGTGCAGCACCAGACATACTACCATAATTAACCAACTGAGCAAATGGGCATAATACCAAAAGTGATTTAATTCCCCTTCCGGTAGCCATTTGGAATCCATCATCCGGCCACTATACAAAGCAAAAGTTAGGGCAAAAAGAGTCAAAGTATTGACTAAACGATGGAGACTATACCACCAAATCGGCTTACCAAATTGGGTTAATTTGTTAAGAGAATCACTTTGAATTAATCTTTTGTTGCCGCGACGAAAAGCATAGATAGCAAAAACTGGAAAGATAATCAGAGTATAGAGGCCAAAAGTACCATGAATACTTTCAATTTCTTGATATTCTGGTAAGGGCAGTTTTAACCAACGACCGTCAAAAGTATCATAAGTCCAATAGGCCGTAACCATGGCGGCAATGAGGACAATTCCCGTTAATCCGTGCAGAATTCGCAGTAAAAGAGGTTGATAGGGTTGATTAGTTTTCATCGACTCGATCGATACAATGGGGGAGGTAAACTTTGTCTAGATACTATGTTAACTAATCCTTGGCTCGTCGCTGTTCTTCTCAATACCATCCTCCTCGGAATCGCTACAATTGCCCCAAAAAAGCTCTTAACTCGGATGGGTTATCTCCATGCTTGGGTTTTAGGGGTAATTGTCTGGGGAAGCTTGGGATGGCGCGGTTATCTAATTGTTTTATTCTATTTCCTCGTCGGTTCTACTGTCACCCGCATCGGTTTAGCTCGCAAGGAAGCGGAGGGAATCGCCGAAAAAAGATCGGGGGTACGCGGTCCAGAAAATGTCTGGGGTTCCGCTTTAGCGGGGGCAATTTGCGCTATCCTCAGTCTTTTTGCCGCTTCTCCCTGGGATTACCTCTTAATACTCGCTTATGTGGCTAGTTTTAGCACTAAATTAGCCGATACTACTGCCAGCGAGGTGGGTAAAGCTTACGGTAAAACTACTTATCTAATCACTAATTTTAAATCCGTCCCCCGGGGAACAGAAGGTGCTGTTAGTTTGGAAGGAACGCTCGCCGGTTTGCTGGCAGCCACGGCGATTTCCCTGTTAGCATGGGCTATCGGTGCGATCGATCTTATCGGTGTGTTATGGTGTGTAATTGCGGCATTTATCGCCACCAATATCGAAAGTCTCATCGGTGCTACCCTACAAACTCGCTTTCTGTGGTTAACTAATGAATTGGTCAATGTGATCAATACGGTTATCGGTGCGATCGTGGCTATACTGTTAAGCTTGCTCTGGTCTTTCCGCTAAAATTGAGTGACTAAAAAAATTTTTCAGAGAATATCTATGCTAAAGTGGCGTTTTTGTGCATTGTCCCTGTTTTTACTGCTAATTACTGCCTGTGGGACGGAAAATCAACCTAATTCTAGTTCTAACACCGCAAGTAGTCCCGATGCTGGCCGCTTGCAAACGGTGAAAAATCGCGGTAAATTAATTTGTGGCATTAACGGAGAAGTGCCAGGGTTTAGCTTTGTTAATGAAAAAGGCGAATATTCGGGCTTAGATGTGCAAATTTGCCGAGCTATTGCGGCGGCTCTCTTTGATGATCCCGCCAAAGTCGAATATCGTAAACTTAGTCCCCAAGAGAGATTTACTGCCGTACAGACGGGAGAAGTGGATATTCTCAGTCGCAACACCACCTGGACGATTAACCGGGATACCGCTCTGGGGATGGAGTTTATCACCCCAGTTTTCTATGATGGTCAGGGAATTATGGCCACAAAAGCCAGTAATATTAAGAAATTAGAAGATTTAAGCGGAAAGTCCATTTGTGTGCTATCGGGAACCACCACAGAACAAAATCTGGCCGATGCCATGGCAAAAGCGGCAGTTCAAGGTTATAAACCGATCGTTTCCGATGATGTGGAGGCTTTATATACAGCTTATCAGGCGGGGCGCTGTCAGGCTGTCACCTCCGATCGCTCCCAATTGGTGGCCCGGCGCTCGGTTTTTCCCCGACCGCAGGATCATCAATTATTGGAAGTGGTAATATCGAAGGAACCCTTGGCCCCAGCCGTGGCCGATGGTGATCCCGCTTGGTCGAATGCCGTCCGCTCGATCGTTTTTAGTTTAATTCAAGGGGAAGAATTTGGGATTAACTCCCAAAATATTGGCACTTTTGCCGATAGTAAAGACCCCAGTATTCGGCGCTTTTTGGGTATCGATGAGAAGTTAGGCGAAGATATGGGTTTACCCAATGATTTTGCCCAAAGAGTCTTAAAACAGGTGGGTAATTACGGTGAAATTTATGATCGTGAAATCGGTAAACCCCTGCAACTCGATCGAGGTTTAAATAATCTTTGGACAAAGGGGGGTTTATTGTATTCTCCTCCTTTTCGTTAGTTTTAAGATTGTGTTTCCTGACGGGGAATATAGACCCCTATGGCCGCTGGAATAACTCGAAATATGGCGGGAGTAGTGCTAGTAATTTCGCCATCGGTGTTGATACTATGGGGTTTACGAGTCTCAATTTGAATTTCTTTCCCCTTAAGAGTTCTCACCCAAGATAATAAACCCTGTTGTCCTCGCGGTAATGTCCATAAAAGCGGGAAAATTTGCCACCAGTGTTCAATTTCTAGGCTATATAAATCTAACCTTTGATCGTCGATTTGGGCATCATGAGCGATTGGCATTCCTCCCCCATAATAACGACCATTTCCGATCGCTATTTGTAGGGTTTTAACTTTGATATTTTGGCCATCAACACCGATCATAGCGGTAAAAGGACGGGTTTTACTTAATACCTGTAAGGCTGTCCAAGCATAGGCCAAAATTCCCAAACGTCGCTTTAAACCCTTGCTCAGTTTTTGGGTAATTTTCACACTTAATCCCAAACTAGCCACGTTGAAAAAGTATTTATTATTTACCCAACCTAGATCGATATATTTTAAATTACCTTCGGCAATAATTCGACAGGCTTCGGCAATAGAATTCGGTATCCCTAAAGTCCGGGCTAAATCATTAGCTGTTCCCAGAGGTATAATACCTAGGGGCAGTCGAGTTTCTACCAACACATCCGCCATAGCATTAAGAGTACCATCGCCACCACCGACAATAACTAAATCAATATTAGAGCGATATTTTTCCAGCAAAAAAGGTATATCTTCTACCTTTTTCAAAGGGACGCTGATAATTTCAAAATCCCAATGATTGAGCAGATCAACAGTTTGAGCAAAGTTTTCTTTACCCTTGCGCGAATGACGATTAATTAGTAGTAAAGCTCTTTTAGTCATAGGTCAGTTTCTCAGCAGTGCAAGGATAAAGGTTCTGTAATTAGGAGTTGCTGAATAAATGTGAAATATAGACGAGGTAAGGGTTTTAGTAGCTGGTTTTGCGAAACAGGTGCCAGTCCTGTAGGGGCGAAGCATTCGGGCATCAACTATCGCTGAAACCGTAGATTTTCTATCTAAATGCTTTGCTCTTACTTTTTCAGTAAGTCCTATGTATAATAGCAAATTCAGACCCTTCAAGGCCATGAACCGAAGATAATGGCAGACAATTACTTAATTTTACTGATAACGGGCGTTTTTTCAGGCTTATTAGCGGGTTTATTCGGTATTGGGGGTGGCACTATCTCCGTGGCGATCCTGTTAAATTTGGGCTACAGTTACGGAGAATCGGTGGCTACCAGCAGTTTAGCGATCGTTTTTACTTCCCTAGGGGGTACGATCCAAAATTGGCGATTAGGTTCCCTCAAATGGCAGCGAGTTCTCCTCTTAGGTTTACCCGGGATTTTTACGGCATTTATCGGAGTCTATCTGGTCAAATATAGCCCCAAATATATCCTAGAAGCGGCTTTTGGTTGTTTTTTACTGTTCAATATCTATTTAACCAACCTCAAGCAGAATTTAAGCCAAAAAGAGCCAGTTTCTGCCCTTAGATTGCATCCTAATCTAGCCCGTCTGCTAACCGGAGGAATCGCCGGATTTCTAGCCGGTATTTTCGGAATTGGCGGTGGGGCGATCATGGTGCCACTACAGATGATTTTTTTGGCAGAAAAGATCAAAATCGCCATTGTCACCAGTTTAGGTGTGGTTTTACTCAATTCGATCGCTGCCTGTTTCGCTCATGCCCAAGCCGGTTATATTCTTTATCTACAAGGGATTATTTTAGGTATCGGTGGTTCCCTAGGTGTACAAGTAACCACTCGTTTTTTACCGAAATTACCCGATCAATTGGTGCGGATCACTTTTTATATTTTTCTGCTACTGATGGCCATTTATTTCTTCATCCGCGCCTGCTCTTAGACCGCATCAACGGACTGGTTAATTTCTAACCCCAGAACCAGATACTCTTTTAGACTTATTAGCGGTGGGTTCTCTGGGTGTATTGGCTCGCAAACGGCAATAAATGACCAATTCCTATGGTAAGGAAGGTTTAAAAGCCTTCCTTTTTGGTTAGGGGGCGATATAGTCTTATGTCTCTTTTTGTATTGTAAAGTATATTTACCCCAGACAAGAGATTAGTCCCCTGACAGCGACTTCTAGCGGATCATTGCGCGCAGGTAACTAGAGAGTTGATTGGCTGCCCGTGCGGCCACCAGTCCCGAAAGGGCGGCGATAACCACCGTAGCAAGGCAGGTTAGCTGGGCTGCCCCCGGACCCCCCACCCCCAGCACCATGGCCATGGCGGTCAGAGGTAGGCGATAGCCGCCAGCAATACCAGCCGCTGCCCCCGCTGCCCCCGCCAGATCCCCCGAAATTTCAAAGGTGGTGGCGAACACCCGGCCACTGAGGTCGCCGATCGCCAGAAAAGGGACAAACACACCGCCACAGCCCCCGGCTAAAACCGCAGCGGTGGTGGCAGCAGCCCGGAGCAGAGCTACCGCCAACAGGTGATAAGGAGTTGTTTCAGTTTTTTCGGCCCAGACGATAGCAGCTCCCCCCGGCCCAAAAGCCGCTGCTGGAGTCGCCACCTGCCCGATCACGATCGCCAAGAACAGCATCATCAGGCCACCGATGAGGAGACGAGTGGCGGGCTTGTCCCGCAAGCCTCTGGCCCAGTAGATCGCCTCCCCAGTGAGGGCTGTAATCATGCCAGCGATCGCTCCGATCAATAAAGTGGCACCCACCGCATCCCAGAAGTCAGTCGGGGCAACCTGCGGCACCACCAGCCGGATTAGTTGCAGTTTAAAGGCAACGTTGACTCTCCATCCCACCAGTCCCCCTGCTAACATCGCCGCTGCCCGCTCCGGGGTGAGCGGAACCTGGCGTCGCTGACTCAACTCAAACATAAAGAAGCTGCCCACCAGCGGGATTCCCATCAGAGCAGAAACACTTGCCGCACCGCCACCGATGGCCAGGGGCCGCACCAGTTGGCCTAGGGCTGGATTTATACTACCCAACCAGGTCCCTGTTGCCACGCCAATATGAGCCGCCGGTGATTCTGTTCCCATGGGCGCACCCAGTCCAACAGTGGAGAGGATGGCTAGGGCCCGCAAGGGGGCTAGATTCCAGGGGAAGCGCTCTTCCGCGCCAGATGCGTTCACCACGTCACCGGTCAGATCGGCGCGCGCAATGTCATGGGGGAAGGAGTACCAGTCCATGAGAGAACTCCAGCGGCCAGAGGCAGTGGCCTCCCGGGGAGCTAAGGTCTGCACGGGTTGGCCCCTACCCAGTCCAAACAGGACTAGCACTGCTAAGGTAACGCCCACCAGAGGCAGCAGCAGTAGCCAGACGTTGCCTAGGCCTGAGGCAATCCCGAGGGTTTGTTTAATTGCCTCAGTCAGCAGTACCGCAGCCAGAGAGCCGATCAAACCGCCGATCAGACTAGCAACAGCCCATGTGCCTACCCTGGTTAACAGAAGTTGTAGTTTGTTATTTAGCATCGCGCAAAGAAAGTTAAACTTTTATCGTCACTTATAGCAATTTTATTTGAGTCGTCAACCAAAACACCCTGAAAGCTTTGTCTAGTAAAGATACTATTTTACAACCGACATTCCGCAAATCTTCATATATTTGGCTCTCTTGGATTTGGTGGGTAAAATGTATTCTAAGATACAGTCTGGCTGGCGCAGGAGTGAAAGGAACCACGGAGACACAGAGGACACAAAGATTGATCGATCATATTGTAAGTTAAACTTATCACACAGAACCTAAAAGAGCCTATATTTTTATATGTTTTTACATTTCCCAAGATGTTTTTACGAAAAACTGTCATTGTAGAAACGTATCCGCTCAATAAGTAGGGGTAATAGAGAAAAAAAGTAAGCAAGGGACACGCGATATAATAGAATATGACAGATGACGCAAAAACTAGATTCGAGCAAGAAATCAGGAGAACATATACTGCAAACCATCGAGCCAAAAGGGATTGCAGACTAACCAATGGGTCGGACAGTAGAAATATTACTGAACTTAAGAGAGGAACTACAAGCAGAAGTTAAAGAATTACGAGCATAAAATCAACAGTTAAAAAACGAAAACAACCGTCTCAAAAGAGAACAAGTTAAGCCAGGCATCAAAGCCAACAAGAAAGGGTTTCCCAACAATCAGTCTTCAGAGAAAGAGCGAAAAACTCCAAAAAAGCACAATAAAGACAGTAAGAACGGGACTATAAAAATAGATAGAGAAGAAATCGTAAAATACCCCAAGATAAACTGCCATCAGATCCAGAGTTTAGCTGCCACTTAAGTCAGTAGGTAATTGAATACAGTCAATTTTCGCCATATTTAACACTCTACTTTCATTTGATGTTTTTAGTCTATCCGACTGACATAAAAATAACATTGGGATTGACTATCAATATGTTCTTTAATTAATTCTTCATTGTTTTATTTATTAAATGCTAGTTACTAGACGGTAAACAACGGATATTGAGAAATAGCTTACAGCCTTTTTTATAAAGATGAAGTATAAACTGACTTGGTATCTACGACCTAAGACCATCTACTTTTAACCGTTTCGACATTACTCAGAACGAAAACTTCGTACCTCATTATTAGGAAAAAGTCCCAAGCAATGCCGCTCAAAACCCTTTAATTCTGAAGATAATCCTAAGATTTAGCCCGAAAAAGAGCTAGAAAGGTGAGGATAGCTAGGATAGAAGTGAAAAGCAATTTTGACTCGAAATTATCCCAGGGGATTGATCGCATTTAACGAAACCCTTACCCTAATAGCATAAGACAAGAGAAGGACTTATTAAGGAGAAACCCAGCCATGAAAATCGGCGTAATCAAAGAAAGTGACCAAGGCGAGGCGCGGGTGGCGCTAGTGCCGGATACCGTCGCCCGTTTAGTCAAGGCGGGATTTGAGGTAATTGTCGAAAATGGGGCGGGAATTAGTGCCAACTTTGCCGATAGTGCCTATAGTGCCGTGGGAGCCGCCCTGAGCGAAAACAGCGAATATATCTATGAAACTGCCGATATTATTCTCAAAGTCGTCCCTCCTAGCGATAGCGAGATCGATCGCCTGAAAAATGGTGGTATCCTCATCGGCTTTCTCGATCCCCTGCGTCAACCCCGGCGCATTGCCAAATTAGCCGATCGCGGGATCACCGCTTTGAGCATGGAATTAATTCCCCGCAGTAGTCGCGCCCAGAGTATGGATGCCCTCTCCTCTCAGGCTAACCTCGCCGGTTACAAAGCGGTACTCCTCGCCGCCGTGCAGCTGCCGAAAATGTTCCCGATGATGACTACCGCCGCCGGTACGATCGCCCCAGCCAAAGTGCTGGTATTGGGGGCAGGAGTCGCTGGATTGCAAGCTTGCGCCACCGCCCGCCGTTTGGGGGCAGTGGTGGAGGCTTTTGATATTCGTCCCCAAGTCAAAGAAGAAGTGCAGAGTGTCGGGGCGAAATTTATTGAAATGCCCCTAGAAGAAGATACCGTCGCCGATAACGGTTACGCCAAAGAGGTTTCTCTAAGCACACAGGAGCGCATTTGTCAAGCCTTGGCCGAACCAATTAAGCGGGCTGATGTGGTGATCACCACCGCCCAAGTACCGGGGAAACAGGCCCCGCTGCTAGTCAGCAAAGAAATGATCGCCACCATGAAAGCGGGGTCGGTAATCGTTGATTTAGCGGCGGAACAGGGGGGAAATTGCGCCTACACCCAACCGGGACGAGAAATCATCGAAAATGGGGTAAAAATCGTCGGAGCCGTTAATCTTCCTGCCACAGTGGCCACCAATGCCAGCCAGATGTACGCCAAAAACCTGCAAATGCTGCTACAGCTTTTAGTCAGCAAAGAGGGCAGTTTAAACCTCGATTTTGCCGATGACATCATTGATAGTGCCTGTGTCACCCACGCCGGCGAAATCCGCAACCAACGCATTAAATCCGCCCTCAGTGAACAGTTATCCGCTTTTTAGCTATCAGGAGTCAGGAGTTAGGAGTCAGGAGTCAGGAGTCAGAAGGCAGCTTTATTCTCCCCACTTCATAATTCATAATTCATAATTCATAATTCCTACTTCCCCACTTCCCCAATCCCCAATCCCCAAACCCTATCCCCTATTTCTTTAACCAATGACTGCCCAACTTTTAACCGCTTTAGTGGTATTTGTCCTCGCTTCCTTTGTCGGTTTCGAGGTAATCAATAAAGTTCCTCCCACTCTCCATACACCCCTGATGTCGGGAGCGAATGCAATTTCAGGTATTGCCGTTGTCGGTGCGCTCCTCATCGCCGGAGGCACGGATTGGCACGAATTAACCGTAATTTTAGGGTTAATTGCCGTTATTTTGGCGATGGTTAACGTGGTCGGTGGTTTTGTCGTTACCGATCGAATGCTGCAAATGTTCAAGAAAAAAGAGGCTAAATCATGAATAATGCCCTGATCACAGGGATCGAGTTATCCTATCTACTCGCCGCCATTTTATTTATCATCGGTCTTAAACAATTATCTTCCCCCGCTACTGCCCGTCAAGGCAATTTTCTGGCTGCCATCGGGATGCTAATCGCCGTTATTGCCACCTTAATCAATCAAGAAATCCTCAGCTATGGTTTAATCGCCGTAGCGTTGGTGATTGGCTCAATTATCGGCTTAGTTTCGGCGCAAAAAGTCCCGATGACAGCTATGCCCCAAATGGTGGCGATTTTTAACGGTTTAGGCGGTGCTGCCAGTGCTTTAATTGCCATGGGCGAATACTGGCGTTTACTGCAAAGTGGTGAAAATATTGCCTTTGACTCGATACTGATCGCTATTTTGGGTATATTGATCGGCGGTGTCACTTTTACCGGCAGTGTCCTCGCTTTTGCCAAATTACAGGAATTAATCAGTGGCGCGCCCGTAACTTTTCCTTTCCAGCAACCCTTTAACATTCTCTTGCTACTCACCTTTTTAGGAGGTAGTGTCTATCTCTTTTTCGATCCCACCTCGATCGATGTTTTCCTGACTTTGGTGGGACTTTCCTTAATTTTCGGGGCTTTATTCGTGCTTCCCATCGGCGGCGGCGATATGCCCGTGGTCATCTCGCTCTTAAACTCTTTTTCGGGAATTGCCGCCAGCGTAGTCGGTTTTATCCTGATGAATAGTATGTTGATCATCGCCGGTGCTTTGGTGGGTGCGTCGGGGATTATCCTGACTCAGATCATGTGTAAAGCCATGAATCGATCGCTGGCTAGTGTACTATTTGGGGCATTTGGTACAGGTGCTAGTGCCGGAGGTGAAGCGAGCGCCACTTCTAGCCTTGATAAATCGGTTCATGCGATCGATTCAGAAGAAGGGGCAATGATGCTCGGTTATGCGCGTTCTGTGGTGATTGTACCAGGTTACGGCATGGCAGTGGCCCAAGCACAACACGCGGTGCGAGAATTGGCTGAACAGTTGGAAAAAAATGGCGTTGAGGTTAAATATGCTATTCACCCCGTGGCCGGAAGAATGCCAGGACACATGAATGTATTATTGGCCGAAGCTAATGTTCCCTATCCGCAACTCTACGATATGGATGATATTAATCCTGAGTTTGAGCGCGTCGATGTGGCGTTAATTATTGGGGCAAATGATGTGGTTAATCCCGCTGCCCGTCACGATAAAGCTAGTCCGATTTATGGAATGCCGATTCTCGACGTGGATAAGGCACAGCACACGATCGTGATTAAGCGCAGTATGCGATCGGGTTTTGCCGGGGTAGAAAACGAATTATTCTACAATCCTAAAACTTTTATGCTCTTTGGTAGCGCTCAAGATGTGGTAGCACAATTAGTATCACAAGTCAAGGATTTGTCATAATTCTTAACAAATGGGACGGGGTGAAAACCCCGTCTTTTTTTATGTGATTTTTCAGAGTTTAAAGATAATCCAGAACTAATTCCCCTTTGCTCACTTTTTCGGTAATTAAAGTTCTGACTAACTCTAATTCTTCCAGGGTCACTTTACCATCAGACCTCATAGCTAGGGTGATTCTTTCCCTTTCCCCTTGAGTGATCACGCCATCAACACTAGCCTGTTCGATAATAGCTCGCAACTTTTCTAGTTCCTGTTGTTCTTCGGCGCTTAATTCTGCTTGATTAGGACGAGATATTTCCATAAAAATTTCTCCTTGAGTGATCAACACAAACTTGGTAATTTTTTTCTAAGTAGTAGAACCCTTGGCAGTTATCCCCAGTCAGCATCAGCAATCAGGGACAATGATTTTAGCAAAAGCTAGACCTTGATTCTTGACAGGGAGCCACTAAACCTGAATAGATGATCGATGATAACTGATAGAGCTTACAGTATAGTGATTAATAGAAGCAATTTGCAAAGAATTATCGAGATAAAGAATGGATATTCGATCGACTGACACCTCGCTCCTTACTTGGACAGGAGATACTTTAGCTCTAGGTTTACCAGAAGGAGCCATCGAGATTGCAGGAGAATTGGCAGAATTAAACGATAAACTAGGGGGAAACCTAGGGGATCTCATCTCCGAGACGGAATTCGAGGGAAAATTAGGCAGCAGTGCGGCAACTCGTCTAGGTGGTGGTCCGATTCGCAAATTAATCCTGGTGGGATTGGGAAAAACTGCCGATTTCGACCTGCAAACCCTGCGTCTAGCGGCCGCTGCCATCGCTCGTCTGGCCAAACAACAAAAAAGCCAAGCTCTGGCCATCAGTTTACCGGTAGTTGGCGATCAGTCCGCCACTGCCGGAGCAATCGCAGAAGGGCTGCTGCTGGCCAATCATCAGGATACCCGCTTCAAGTCCACTAAAGAGGAAAAAGGAGCCAAATTAGAAACCGTCGAGTTATTGGGTTTAGGAGAGCAAACATCAGCGATCGCCAAGGCCGAGCAAATCTGTTCCGGAGTGATTTTGGCCAGAGAATTAGTCAATGCTCCTGCTAACAGCGTCACCCCCCTAACCATGGCAGAAACCGCCGAGCAAATTGCCGCCGAATACGGATTAAGTCTCAAAATTCTGGAACAGGAAGAATGCGAAAGCTTGGGCATGGGAGCTTTCCTAGGAGTGGCCAAAGCCTCGGATATTCCCCCAAAATTCCTTCATTTAATCTATAAACCCCAAGGAACCCCGAAACGTAAACTAGCAATCGTCGGTAAAAGTCTAACCTTTGATTCCGGCGGTTTGAATATTAAAGGGGCCGGCAGTGGCATCGAAACCATGAAAATGGATATGGGGGGTGGTGCCGCCACCCTAGGCGCAGCCAAGGCGATCGCTCAATTACGGCCAGAAGTGGAAGTACACTTTATCTGTCCAGCTACGGAAAATATGATTAGTGGTCGCGCTATGCACCCTGGGGACATTTTAACCGCTTCTAATGGCAAAACTATTGAAGTCAATAACACCGATGCCGAGGGACGATTAACCTTGGCCGACGGCTTGGTTTTTGCGGAAAAATTAGAGGTGGATGCGATTGTAGATCTAGCCACGTTAACCGGGGCCTGTGTCGTCGCTTTGGGGGACGATATCGCCGGTTTATGGAGTAGCGATGAGAGTCTCGCTGATCAAATCCAAGAGGCCGCTAAATTAGCCGGCGAAAAATTCTGGCCAATGCCTCTAGAAGAAAAATATTTCGAGGGTCTGAAGTCTCCAATTGCCGATATGAAAAACACCGGCCCGCGCCCCGGCGGTTCCATTACAGCCGCTTTATTTTTGAAGCAATTCATTAATAATACTCCCTGGCTCCACCTAGATATCGCAGGACCCGTCTGGTGCGATAAGGAAAATGGCGTTAATAATTCCGGGGCCACTGGTTTTCCCGTCCGCACTCTAGTTAATTGGGTGATGGCCAATAATTAAGTTATCGGTGATCGGTAAGCGGTATTAAGTGAGGAGTATTTTCACTGATTACTGTTTACTGATCCCTGAGAGATATCCTCAAACCCTGACCCCTATTCTCCAATAACTGATAACTGCTAGACTAATTGGGTGATGCTTGCAAGATTAATAAAACCAGTGTCGAGATTAGAATGCAGGGACTTTTAAGAAAACTTTGGCGCGCGATCGAAAACTTTTTTACCCGACTTTTGGGGGGACAAGGAGGAAAGGGGAGAGTACAAGCGATCGAATCTGTTCCCCTAACCGATACGGATTACGAGTTTCTCTATATGCAGTTACTCGATGGAGTGGCCCACGGTTGGCACGAAGGCAGAATTCTGAGATTTTTTGAGAAATTGGGCGATCGAGGTCGGCAAAAAGATTGGATAGAATGGTTAGAGCGCTTTGGAACCCGTCTGCAATCCTCCGCTTCCCTTAACCAAATTCTCGCCACCAGAATGATCCGTTTAGGAGAATTAGCCCGCGCTTTCCCCGGAATTGAACGTATTGGTGAAGCTTCCTACGAGATCGGTTATCAACTCTACATCAAAGAAACTGCCACTTTAATCTGGGAATACGCCGGCGACGATGAGGCACCGGGTAGTTATTCCCTGCCGCAACCCCCAGAAAATTTCTTATATTCGGGTGAAACTAGCGATTTTAACGGTGATGACTCGGAAAATCCCCAACTAGAAACCCTCACCCTCGATCAATTATTTAACCGTCTGCAAAACGATCCTACCCTAGCGGGCCAAATCGCCGAACAATTGGGCATCGAAAATAAGGACGCAGAAAGCATTATTGATAGTCTGATCGCTCAATTTTCCCCCCAGGAAGGTAAAAACCCTGAAACTGCCGAAGATTGGTTTCATCAGGGCTTAGAACAGGCAAATTTAGGCAATTGGTCAAATGCGATCGCTGATTGGGAACAGGCCTTAAAGATCGATCCCCAATTAGCCTCGGCCTGGCATAATCGGGGTAGTGCCTTAGCCATGGTCGGTAACTACGAAGAAGCGTTAAATAGTTATGATCGCGCCCTGGAAATCACTCCCAACGATCACCAAATCATTAACGCTAGAGGCAGCGCCCTATACGGACTGCAACGTTGGCAAGAAGCTTTAGAATGTTGGCAACAGGTGCTAGAAGCGGACGATAATTTTTATCAAGCTTGGTACAATCTCGGCAGTACCCTAGAAAATTTAGGCGAAAGCCAAGCATCGATCGCCTGTTATCAAAAAGCTTTAGGGATTGCGCCGGATTTTGAGCTTGCTCAAACCCGTCTAGAGGCTTTACTAGGGCAAAAACCGCCCGAAGACGACGGTAATCCCCCCGCCTGATTCAATCTGAACTTGAGCAGTCAACAGCCTACAATGAGGAGAGGATAGAGACTAATTTTAATCAATCAGGCCCAGCAATGAGTATAAAAAGCAAACCTCCTTCACAATCTCGCCTGATCGGTAATGTTTTATTAGCCGTAGGCGGCTTATTTCTGATTGTTAACCTCCTTTTCCCGCAATTATTTGGCCCTAGCGTCCCCAAAGTTCCCTATAGTCTTTTTATCGACCAAGTGGAAGATGGTAACGTCGCTAGGGTATCCGTGGGACAGAATGAGATTCGTTATCAGCTTAAAAACGACCAAGAGGGCAACTACGGACGAATTTTCAGCACTACACCGATTTTTGACCTAGAATTGCCCAAACGTCTAGAAGTTAAGGGCGTAGAATTCGCCGCCGCACCACCGCCAAAAAATGGCTGGATTGGTAGTGTTCTCAGTTGGGTGATTCCTCCCCTGATTTTTGTTGGTATTTGGCAATTTTTCCTCGCTCGCAGCGGTGGCGGTGGTCCAGCCGGGGCTTTATCGATTACCAAAAGTCGCGCTAAAGTCTATGTGGAAGGAGACACCACCAAAACCACTTTTAAAGATGTGGCCGGTGTGGAAGAAGCGAAAACCGAATTGGCCGAAATCGTCGAATTTCTCAAATATCCCCAACGTTACATTCAAATCGGAGCGCGGATTCCCAAGGGTGTCCTCCTAGTCGGTCCGCCAGGGACAGGAAAAACCCTGCTGGCAAAAGCAGTCGCGGGAGAAGCGGGAGTTTCTTTCTTTAGTATTTCAGGTTCGGAATTCGTGGAACTCTTTGTCGGTGCAGGTGCAGCCCGAGTGCGAGATCTGTTTGAACAGGCCAAGAAAAAAGCCCCCTGTATTATTTTTATCGATGAATTAGACGCGATCGGTAAATCTCGCGCTAACGGTAATTTTATGGGGGGTAACGATGAACGGGAACAGACTTTAAACCAATTATTGACGGAAATGGACGGTTTTAACGCTGGTGATGCGACGGTAATTGTGCTGGCCGCTACTAATCGCCCAGAAACTCTTGATCCCGCCCTTTTACGTCCTGGCCGTTTTGATCGCCAAGTGTTAGTTGATCGCCCCGATCTGGCTGGACGCTTAAAAATCCTCGAAATCTACGCAGGTAAGGTAAAATTAGGCTCGGACGTGGATTTAAAACAGATTGCTACCCGTACCCCCGGTTTTGCTGGTGCTGACTTAGCTAATCTGGTCAATGAGGCCGCTTTATTGGCAGCCCGCAATCAACGCAGCACCGTCGCCCAAGAGGACTTTAATGAAGCAATCGAGCGGGTAGTGGCGGGTTTAGAGAAGAAAAGCCGGGTTCTCTCGGAAAAAGAGAAGAAAATCGTCGCTTATCACGAAGTTGGTCACGCTCTCGTCGGTGCAGTTATGCCGGGGGGTGGTAAAGTTGCTAAGATTTCGATCGTGCCTCGCGGTATGGCAGCCCTCGGTTATACCCTGCAAATGCCCACGGAAGACCGTTTCCTTATGGATGATACGGAATTACGCGACCAAATTGCTACTCTTTTGGGTGGTCGGGCGGCCGAGGAGATTATCTTTGGTAGTATTACTACTGGGGCGGCTAATGACCTGCAGCGGGCGACGGATTTGGCCGAACGCATGGTGACAACCTATGGTATGAGTAAGACCTTAGGTCCCCTGGCCTACGAAAAAGGTCAACAGAATAGTTTTCTGGGAGATGGTATGATGAATCCCCGGCGCTTGGTAAGCGATGATACGGCCAAAGCGATCGATAATGAAGTTAAAGAGATTGTCGAAAATGGTCATCAGCAGGCCCTGGATATTCTCGCTCAAAATCGCGATTTGCTCGAAGAAATTGCCCAAGAAATCCTCAGTAAAGAGGTGATTGAAGGGGAACAATTGCAAGCACTGCTCGATCGCGTTAAACCCCTCGATCGAGAACATGTTACTGTTTAGATTAATTTGATTTTTACCTGACCCTATCTTGAAGAAAGATGGGGTTTTTTTCTTTTATACTAAATCTGGTTATTAAAAATTGATCCTACATTCAGCAGGTTATTTAAGACAAAAAATAATATTTATGAGCAGAAGAACTAAAAAACTGTAAAATCAGATTTTGTCTATCTGTGAGTTTAATCGAAGATTTAATACCATTGACA
>SFBI01000022.1 GCA_007095845.1 Microcystis aeruginosa Ma_MB_S_20031200_S102 | reverse complement strand
ACTTATCCAACGAATTACGGGAAAAAATTCTGCAAGAAGGGTTTTATGTGGCTCGGATTCATGACCAAGTATTTGAACTAGATATTCCTGATAATTTTCAACCTCGACCTTATTAAAAACTCGGTAAGTAGTCGTGCAAAATTAATTTCCTAGTGAAGATAGGCAAGAGGCAAGAGGCAAGAGCGGGGTTAGATATGTGTAATTAATTTTGCTTAGGTACTTACCAACCCGGAAGCTTGTCAACTGAATTTGATGACCGAATAAATATAGAATCTTTTCGCTAATTGTCTTGGAGAGATAGGTTAGTTATAATGACAATTCTAGGATTTTCTGACGGAACTCTACTCCATAGGATTTCATTCATTGTGCAATTTGGCTATCGTTAACGTTATACTTCATGTTTATGAAAAAGGCTAGAATTTAATGAATAATCTCTTTTAACCAAAGGTTTACGGGTCATTAAAGAAGAGTTTACCAGTCATTAATCCTTGAACTCTAGGGTAGTAAAGGCATCTTCATAACTACAGTATGAGTAACGCTACCTTTACAGAAAATTTTAATACTTTTACTGGTTCAGGATTCGCCCCAATTCCGAGTCTAGGTCAGCTAGATTCCGACCTTTGGATTATTTCCGGTCTTTCCGATGGCAGCATGACCTATGGGGACACCCGTACTTCTTTAGGAGATTTTGCCAGAGGACAGACATCTAACCCCGTCACCACTGGGGGAGTTTATGCTTTCAGCGTCGCTTCGGGAAATAATGCTTTTGGGGTACAACCCACAGGAGATGATTTTACCCCCGGAGCTATCACCCTACGCTTACAGAATGTCACTAATAGCTTAGTGGATTCGATTACTCTTTCCTATATCATCCGCTTTCGCAACGACCAACCTAGGGCTAATTCTTTCAATTTTTCCTATTCTGGGGACGGAAATATTTTTACTGCTGTTAGCAGTTTGAATTTTATCACCCCGGAGGCTTCCGATACCTCTGGTTGGCAGTCGGTAACTCGTTCTATCACTCTTTCTGGATTAAGTATTGCTGCTAATAGTAATTTTTTTCTGCGTTGGACAGGAGATGATGGTAGCGGTAGCGGTAGTCGCGATGAATACGCAATCGATGATATTGCCGTGACTGGTTTAGCCGCTCCCGGTACAGTTGTTCCGCCCACTCCTACCCTCGTAAAAATCCATGAAATTCAAGGCACGAGTTTAGTCAGTCCAATTTTAAATCAATTGGTGACTGTAGAAGCGATCGTGGTGGGAGATTTCCAGGGTAATACGGGATTAAGTGGTTTTTATCTTCAGGAGGAAGATAGCGACAGCGATAGTAATCCTCTGACTTCCGAAGGTTTATTTATTTTTGAAGGCAATATCCCGATCATTAACGTTACTATCGGCGATAAAGTTAGAATTACAGGAACAGTTAGTGAATTCGGTAACGCGGGGGTATCCTTAACCCAACTGAGCAGCATCACAGAAGCGTTAATTATTTCTAATAATAATCCCTTACCCACGGCCGCCACTATTAGCAATCTCTCGAACGCGAATGCTCAACCGCAAGTTTTAGAAGCCTTTGAGGGAATGCGGACAACTTTCGCCGAAACTCTCTCTTTAACCGAATATTTCCAACTTGGTCGTTTTGGTAGTGTGGTTTTATCCTCCGGGGGACGTTTACAACAACCCACTAACGTTACCAATCCGGGGACAGATGCCAATACTTTACAAGCGAGTAATAATCTGCGACGAATTACCCTAGATGATGGTAGTAATCTCACTTTTCCGACGACTTTATTCGGACGTGGTGGCAATCCCCTCAGTACCAGTAATATTTTACGAGCAGGGGACACAGTAACGGGATTAACCGGAGTTTTAGACCAACGTTTCGGAGTCTATCGCGTCCAGAATAACCAAGGTGTGGACTTCCAAGCGGTCAATAATCGCTCAGAAACGCCCACTAATGTGGGGGGTAGGCTAAAAATTGCCAGTTATAACGTCCTTAATTACTTTACCACCATCGCCAATGGCACTAATAATGCCAGGGGTGCCAATAGTGTCAACGAATTCCAGCGTCAAGAGGAGAAATTAGTCACGGCGCTTATCGGTCTTGATGCCGATGTTTTCGGGTTGATAGAATTGGAAAATAACGGCGATGGGGCGATATCTGCCCTTGTTAACGCTTTAAATGCCGTTGCGGGTGCAGGAACCTACGCTTTCATCCCCACAGGTACAATTGGCACTGATGCGATTAAGGTGGGATTGATTTATCGACCCGCTAAAGTGACCCCTGTAGGTGATTTTAAGGTCTTAGACAGTAGCGTTGATCCTCGTTTCGATGATACTCGCAATCGTCCCGCCCTAGCACAAGCCTTCCAAGAAGTCAATACCGGTGCCAAATTTAATTTAGTCGTCAATCACCTAAAATCAAAAGGTCAATCGGGTTTAACTAATACAAGTGATCCTAACTTCGATCGAGGGGATGGTCAAGGTTTCTGGAATGCCAGTCGTACCAATGCGGCCTTAGCCTTAAGGGATTGGATAGCCACGGATCCCACTAATAGCGGTGATAGGGATTATTTAATTATCGGAGATCTCAATGCCTACGCCCAAGAAGACCCAATTCGAGCGCTCGAATCCGCCGGATATACAAACTTAGTCAATCAATTTGGGGGTATTAACGCTTATTCCTACGTTTTCGATGGACAAGCTGGTTATCTCGACCACGCTCTCGCTAATGCTAGTTTAGCCTCCCAGGTAACGGGAGTGACGGAATGGCACATTAACGCTGATGAACCTAGTGTTTTTGACTACGATGACAATATCGTTGACCCCGGAGAAAATCCCTCCAATCCTCCCTTAAACCCCTCTGCACTCTACCAAGTTAACCCCTATCGTACCAGTGATCACGATCCCGTTTTAATTGGTTTAAATTTAAGCACACCTCAACCCTTTAAACTGCAATTATTCCATTTTTCCGACAACGAAGGCGGAATTTCAGCCCTTGATGATGCCCCGCGCATGAGTGCGGTGTTAAATGCCCTCAAACAGCAGGACATCGATAACGATGGTGTAGCAGGTTTTGCCAATACCCTCACCCTTGCGTCTGGAGATGCCTACATTCCGGGGCTATTTTTCGGGGCCAGCGAACAGGTATTCGGGGCAGTTGGCCGCGGCGATATCCAGATTCTCAACAATTTGGGAGTACAAGCGAACGCTTTTGGTAATCATGAATTTGACCAAGGTACAGCAGTTGTCCGTAATCTAATTCTTCCCAGTGGCAACTATCCTGGTACAAATTTCCCCTATCTCAGTTCTAATCTTAATTTTGCCCCCGATACCAACTTAGCCAGTTTAGTGACTGCCGATGGTCAGGAAGCGAGTACCATTGCTAATAAAATCGCTAAGAGTACGGTGATTACTCTGCCCGATGGTGAGAAAATTGGCATTGTTGGGGCAACTACCCCAATTTTACGCTCAATTTCCAGTCCGGGTAACGTGGGAGTTTCTCCTGCTAATCCAAATGACCTTGATGCTTTAGCGGCCATTATTCAAGCTTCCGTCGATGCACTTGTGGCCGCTAATCCGGGGATGAATAAGGTCGTTTTGTTAGCCCATATGCAACAATTATCGATCGAACAGGCCCTAGCAGAACGTTTACGCAATGTTGATATTATCGTCGCTGGTGGTTCCCATACCCGCTTAACCGACGAAAATGACCGTTTACGCGCCGGAGACACCTTCCAGGGCGTTTACCCCATTATCAAAACTAACCCAGAGGGAAAACCGGTAGCGGTAGTTAATACCGATGCCAATTATAAGTACGTCGGACGCTTAGTTCTCGATTTTGATAGCAGTGGTCATATCATTCCCGAAAGCTACAATCCCAATATTAGCGGCGCTTACGCCACCGATGCCCAAGGGGTGACGGAAGTGGGGGGAACAGGATTAGAAGACCCCGAAATTCGGGGGATTACCAATTCCCTCAGAGGGGTTATTAACGCTCAAGAAGGCAATTTCTTCGGTTTTACGCGAGTTTTCCTCAACGGTCAACGGTCGGGGACAGGATTAGATGGAGTTCGCCAACAGGAAACCAACCTCGGCAATATTACCGCCGATGCTAACCTAGCTGAGGCCAAAAAAACCGATGCTAACGTGGTTATTTCCCTGAAAAATGGCGGTGGTATTCGCAATAGCATTGGCAGTATCATCGTTCCCACTGGTGCGGAAGCAGTAAGGGTAGCACCGGAAGAAGTACCGGGGGTGAAACCGGCCGGGGGAATTTCGGAAGTAGCGATTAAAAATGCCCTCAGTTTTAATAATTCCCTCAGTCTCACCACTGTCACCGCTACTGAATTAAAGGGGATTTTGGAATACGGACTGGCGGCTAGTACAAACGACCCTGCTAATTCCCAAGGACGTTTCCCGCAAGTGGGAGGAATAGCCTTCAGTTTCGACCTCGATGATCCTACGGGTAGTCGGATAAAATCTTTGGTAATCAAGGATGAAAACGGCACAGTTATCGATGTGGTGGTGCAAAATGGCGCAATTGTCGGTGATGCTAATCGTAGCTTCCGCATGGTAACGCTTTCTTTTCTTCTTGATGGCGGTGATGGTTATACCATTCCCCAGCGCAATCGCGTCAATTTGCTAGGCAGTACACCCAACTTCACTGGAAATGCAACTTTTGCCCCCGATGGTACGGAACAGGACGCTTTTGCGGAGTATTTACGGACGAATTTCTTCAATCAACCCTTTTTAGGGGAAGATGTGAGCAGAGAATTTGATACCCGTCTGCAAAACCTCAATTTCCGCAGCGATGAGGTTCTTCGTTCCACTCGTTCGGGTACGGCCGGCATTGATAATCTAATAGGTACTACCGGTGATGATGTCTTAGTCGGGTTCCAAGGTCGCGACACCCTAACTGGTTTAGGTGGTAATGATTTCTTTGTTTATGTCAGTTTGAGCGATCGCAGTGATACTATCACTGATTTTACCGTCGGCAGCGACAAAATTGTTCTCACGCAACTGCTTAATAGTTTGAATTACACCGGCAGTAATCCCATTGCTGATGGTTATATCACCTTTACTGCCCGCGGTAGCAGTACGGTTCTCAATATCGATGCTGATGGTTTTGGAACTGCCGCAAGTCCTTTATCCCTAGCGTTAATTAATAACGTTGCGGTGGCGGCCTTGAATAACCTTGCCAATTTCCTGTTCTAGTTTTTTTGGGTGGGCTATCAATACCCACCAAAGTTTTTTTTAAGGAGTAATTTCCATGAATAAAGTTGCTGTAATCACAGGTTTAGCCCTAGCATATTTTGCTGTCAATGTCAATAGTTTGCAAGCGGCAAATATTACCTACAATTTTCAAGGTGCAATAACTTCTGGAAGTCTGAATGGGACTTATTCCGGTTCGGCCAGTTTCGATGATGGGACGATTACAGGCGTAGGTTCTGAATCTACCCCCTTGACCAATATTAGTTTTAATCTCCTCGACCATAGCTTTAATCTCGCTTCGGCCGATGCCCCTCCCGTGGCTAATTATTTCGATGGGACTTTTCTTGGCATCGATTATAGTGTCACCTCTACTAATGCCTTCTTTCCTATCGCTAATTTTGCCCTGACTAGCGGATTGTTTAACCTCAGTGAAGCGGCTTTTACCTATACTCCTCGCTTGGGAATTGCGGGACAAGGTAGCCTAACTTTTACCGAAGTTCCCCCAGATATCCAAATTCCTGAACCTTCCACAGTTATCGGTTTAATCACTTTAGGAGGAATAGGTTTCATCCTCCGCAAAAGGCCATAACTAATTTGAGACTTCCTTAGCTAAAAACGCCTACCTCAAACTAATGGGTAGGCGCAGTTTATCGATTACTCTACCTAAACTTTCTGTAAAACTTTGGCATAGACAAAATCAGCCAACTGTGTACCCGACCAGAAACCGTGGTCAGCATCCCATTGGAAGTGAACCCCCAGATAAATACGGCTGCGACCATTTTCCAAAGCCGCCGAACTAAAACTATTATAGGTGCGTTTAATCCCCTCGGCGTTAGGATCGTCCGTGTCGGCAGTAAAAGTGACGTTATCAGTACCAAAGAAATTACGCATAATCCCGGCGTGGGCTGCCCCAAAAGTGGAATGACCAGAAACATAGGCAGGGAAAGCGGGACTAAAACGCTGACCGGCGGGATTAATTGATAGAGGTTGCCAATTGGGATCAGCTTCGGTTAAAAGATTACCATCTTGATCGGCCAGACGGATCGCTGTTTCCGGTCGCCAGAGATTAATCGGCAGCCGGTACTTAGCATCCCAAGCGACAATAGCGGCATCACCCATGACTAAACCCACTAGGGCAAATAAACGCGCTGTTTCCACTAAGGATAAATTTCGCTGTTGGGCGACAATTTGGGTAATGCGGAACAGATGACCGGGGGGTTTATAGGTTCCATCCACATCATTCGCCCAGAAAAAGGCAATTATAGCCTCTTCAGCAGTACGCACAGGGGAATTGGCCGCCCCTAACCGTTTGACTTCGTTAAACTGGGCCGCATATTCAGGACTACGGAGAAGGTCGATTGTATTAGCATAGTTACCCGGAAAGGGCGGCCGAAATTGACGACCAGAAGTCATGACAAAGGGAGTCACGTCCGGCCATTGGGGGGCAACCGCATCCCCAGATCCTGTCGGTCGCCAATCCCCCGGCTGATTACCCGGTTTATACAGGGGAGGTTGGCCAGAACCGTCATTCTGACGCAGGGTGAGAATCGAATCGGCCACGGCCTGCCCAAACGTTTTACCTTTGGTATCGGCATCGGACATCTTAACCACGTTTAATCTTTGCAGGGATGTATCCAAAGCAGTATTAAAAGTCATGGTCAGATTGACATAAATCCGGCTAAGAATACGATGGGCCGCATAAACCGCCGCTATTTCAGGAGAAGTACCGGGATCAGGCTTTAACTGTAAATTGCTAGGATAGGGACTGTATAAATTCCCCGAAAGGGCATTAATGGCGTTAAACATCGCCACCTGTAACATCGCCCCCGCCCGGGCAATCGGTGTCGGACCGCCACCAATTTTCCGAATAGTTTCTAAAAAAACGTCATTCCACTCGATAATTACGTTCATATCGTTACCTCCTTCAATATCGCAACTTTGACCTAACAGCCCCAGTCTATTGGATAAATTCAATAGTAACCATAGAAGTTTAGGCTGTTAACAAGAAGTTAAGTGACATAAATCCCACTTTAAAGCCCTGGCAATTTGTCAACTACTTTTTACAAAAATTAACTATTGCAGTTATTAGTTATCAGATTTGACTGTTCAGTTCACTGATGACTGTTTACTGATAACCGAAAAACCTGCCACTTGCCACTTTTCTATAGCGATTTAGTCTGATTGACGATTCGATCGTAAAATAGCAACAGATCAAGAGAGTACAGGTTAAATATGCCGAAATTTGTTGTCTGGGGTAGTTATTGTGAAAACGTGCTGGAAAAA
>SFBI01000219.1 GCA_007095845.1 Microcystis aeruginosa Ma_MB_S_20031200_S102 | reverse complement strand
GATTTACTGTTTTTTAAATGCCTTTTTTCACTCTCTATGTTTATTTTTATGCTCACTTTGGTTTTTTCTCTACGTAATTTACCTCTGTGACAGTTTGGGGTGCGGAATGTGGGTTTAAAAAAGTAAATTCTAGTTGAAAATGTCAGAACTCTTGAAGGAGAAAAAGAAAGTTGTTTATAAAAAAACTAAAAATTTTGTTAGGATTTCATCCAGATTTATGAGTTGAAATCGATTTTTCGTGAACAGAGTTCTTAAAACTTATCTATCTCCAGCGTTGGATGATAATTATCTGTCAAAAAATAATGCTTCTACACAAGTTATCTATTTAAATAAGAGAATTTTATCTGATTTTTTTTAAAATGAGAATTGCTGCCCCGGAGTTCATACCATTGATTTATGTTACTGAGACTAAAAGTCTAACCAGTTTGTGCGGACTATTGAAGGATGCTTGTCAGGCTTCTAAAATTCTTACAGTTGCTTAACTGTGCCGTTAGCTCAGCCCAAGCTGTACTCGAATTGCCAATTCTACAGCAGTCATCTCATCAGAAGTTATTTCCTCTACCTTCTCCCTCATTCTTTGCTTGGAAACAGTTGTCAGTTGATCAGCCATTGCCTTCCCTGGACGACCTTGCAGGGTTACTATCGCTTCGCTTGGGTATCTTCGAGACACATTACTAGTTATCGGCACAACCTGAACTCGGTTAAGATTTCGGTTTGCAGCATTGTTGCTGACTATAACTGCGGGTCGCTCTTTCTTGATTTCGCCACCGACCGACGGATCAAAAGTAATCCACCACACTTCTCCTCTGTTCATTTTGCACTGTCTCCAACCAGAGCCTCAGCCCACGCTAAAGCCTCTTTTTCGCGCTCTTGATCTTCAGCCATGAGCTTGTAGGCAGCATCAAGTTCATCCTTGATAACGTGAGGGCGTAACAAATCTTCAATAAACTGACTAATAGCCCCCTTCCCGACCACTGCATACAGACCGTCGTATACCTGTTCATCAATACTGATTGTCAACTTCTTATGCATTATTTCCTCCTTGCACGTATACGTATACGTAAAGTATATCACCTCTTTTAAGTAAAGGGGCAATCTGCTATTGTGTACCGGTGTGTTGATATCTAACAAACGCATGCACTCGGACGCTCGGCGATCACTTACTTACTTTGTGTTTTAGCTTTCTGCTCGCGCCAGTGATGCTTTCCGTTATACTGAATCGGTTTTTAATAGCATGATTAACTCCCAATCCCACTTGAAAAACCCGCTTCCTTCTCCCCACTGCTGTAACAAAAAACAATTATCCCCCGATAGCGATCGCTAAAGGTCGAATAATTATCAATTTTTATCAAGAGGTGCGGTCAGACAGAGGAATCATCGCTAGAATGAGCCTAATTGTCAGAAATTTAGTTAAACAAGGTTTTTGGCAAGATGCTAGTCTGGCTAACAAGCTTTTGGGGGTGATATAGGGAAAAGTTCTGGTGATAGTTGACCCATTTCGTTACTCTGGAGAGTTTTGCACAGAAAGTTGACCTATAATATGTAGTTATGTTTTCAAGAGAAGAGAAGAGAAAAAATGTTATCAACACTTCTAAGTAAAGCCGTACAAAAAGCTCAAGAACTGCCAGAAGCAATTCAAGACGAACTGGCAGAGCAGTTTATTGAAGACATCGAAAATGAAATCAAATGGCAAGAAACATTATCTAAACCCCAAGACAGCTTAAGTCTCAAAGAACTTGCTCAGAAAGCTATTGCGGATTCAGAAAACGGACAGACTGAAGAAATGGGATTTGATCAGCTATGAAGTCGGAACTAAATCCAGATTTCATCGGCTTATTTCAACAGCTACCAGAAAGAGTGAAAAGAACAGCCAGAAAAAATTACAAGTTATGGAAAGATAACCCAAGTCATCCAAGCTTAGAATTTAAGGAGGTCAATCAAGAAGACCAGATCTGGTCAATCAGAGTCGGTATAGGTTGGAGAGCGCAAGGGAAGAATCAAGAGTAAGAATGTAATTGTTTGGTTTTGGATAGGCTCTCACGCAGAGTATGACAAATTGTTAAAGAAGTTGTGAACCAAGAAACATAACAAATCACCGCACCCGAAATAATAGTGAAATTTTGTGACAAAGTGCAGTCATATCTAAGAATCTTTGCTATAATTCTGGGAAGCTTCTGTGATAAGTTTCCTTAAAGGAGATTGTTTGCAGTAAGCTAATCTGGCTAACACGCTCTTGGGCGTGATATAGGGAAAAGTTCTGGCGATTGTGCCTAAATCGGGTGATATACCGAAAGTTGACCCATAATATGTAGTTATACAGCTATAGTCCCTGCATCCCTAGCTCAAAAATGTTACACTGAGCAGCCGAATTTATTGAACCATACTATAGATGACATTACCTTCTCTCCAAAGTTTGCTTTTAGCATCTGAAAAAGATATTGAACAAATTAGTGATTATTTTGATGCTCTGGTGAAAGAAGCAGTAGCAAGAATAAATCGAGGCTTTAGCATCAAGCGATTAATAAAGCAGCCTCGCAGTATCGAACCGTTACCTACAGAAATGAGGCAGTTATCGAGCTATCGCACTCGTATCGGAACAATGCTTGAATATGGCTTAAGCACGGCTATCACTGAGATACTTGAGGAACGCTATAACTCTTTATTTTTCTTTACATTTGCAACCTCTCATGAGTATCCAGATTTTTATTTTCGAGATTCATCTTTAATCCCTTTACTACGTTTAGAAATGAAAGCTGTAGATGCTGAATCTGATGAGCAAGCTGCACGCTTCGGTACGCCGACAATATGGATTAACGACGAGCAAGATTTACTCTTATTAGTAGCATGGGAGTGGACAAAAATAACACTAGAAAATGGCAGTCTTGGAGAATATCCCCATATTTTCTCAAGCTTGGTAGTGCCGGCGGGAGACATAGCAAGAGAGCGCGACATACGCCTAGAAATTACTGGGGGAAAAATCGAAGGAGAGAAGACTTTAGTTTTTAGTAGTCGCAGTCAACAGTATGTTGCTGATCCAGGCAACTATGGAAAGTTTTGGCGAATTGTTCATGCATCTAGAATTGGTTCCCCAGATCTACACCTTTCTATTCAGAAATTTTTAATTTTCCTGCGCTCAGTTGATGAAAAAGCTGCCAGAAAAAGGTTTTAAAGTTTGAATTGTCAGTCAGATGGGCAAAGCTTTTCGGATGAAAAACTAAAGGCTGAATCTAAAAAATTAATGCCCCGTTGAAGTTCATCCTCACTACGTCTTTGGCTCTCTAGGTAACTTTGATGTGCGATCTTATGTGCAGTTACTATTTCACGTTGTACGGCTAAAGGTGGCAAAGGAATTCTAGCCCCTAAAACTGCTGATCGGTTGACTCGAGGTCTACCTGTACCAGAAATTTGATAAACTAGCTGACCATAAACTATGTCACTTCTCAAGAGTATTGCCAAATATTCATTATCTACTTCAAATTGATCGATCAATGCTCCATAGCTAATTTTATCCTTTAGGTGATTGTCATTACTAGAAGTGGAAATTGTCCGAAAAACAAAGCATTCAGACGAAGCATATCCATCTTCTTCCAAGGCTTCTAATAAAATACATTTCCTCAATTCTGGACGGAGCTTTGAAAATAGAATATCTCCGCCCTTGAATAACTTGACATTGCTTTTTATCTGATTTCCAAAAACTTCAGAGACAACATATTCACCAGTTCTTGATGAAAT
Organism: Microcystis aeruginosa Ma_MB_S_20031200_S102; assembly: GCA_007095845.1. Classification (GTDB taxonomy): domain Bacteria; phylum Cyanobacteriota; class Cyanobacteriia; order Cyanobacteriales; family Microcystaceae; genus Microcystis; species Microcystis aeruginosa_D. The sequence goes on along the minus strand of SFBI01000219.1, from coordinate 34,780 downwards.
ATCTGCCAAACCAATATAACGCCATAGATCATAAGGATCTGCTTTGTCAGGTACTACAGATATATTACGCTCAACGACTAGTTCTGCAAGCTTAGGTGTTGGATATTTTGAACGCTTTAGAGTTCTTTCTGCTATAGATCTAGAAGGATGATGATACCCAACGTCAAGCCTATCTACAATAAGTTGATTAGACTTACTATAAAAACGTTCTGCCGGACAGACAAAGACTTTTGGAGATAAACTTCTTATAGAATTTTCTCCCTCTTTTTTGAAAGAATTCCAAGCATTAATTATGATTGGCAGTTCATTATTTAGCACTAGGTTTCCTTTGTCATCATGACGAAAATTAGAATCGCCATTTGCCTTTCGACCAACTTCTTTGACTTCGGCCATGAAGATAGAAGGTTGGGCTTCTGTTTTAGACTTGCTGCGTTTTCTGAGGAATAGAATTGATGTTTTGACAGATGCATATGGTTTAAATGTAACTTCTGGCAAGCTAATTACAGCTTCAATTATGCAATATCTGAAGATCAAATCACGAGTATCATGATTTGTTTTTCCGTTTAAAATACTGTCATCTACAACTATTGCCAATCGTCCACTTCCACTTTTCAACCACTTGATGCAGCGTTCTATGAATAGAACTCCACGCCTCCTTGATGCTTTTCCTCTTCCAAGTTCGTAGGTAAATAGTGCAGTCTCGTCTGAAAAATCACTGCCAAACGGAGGGTTAGTAATTACTACATCAAAACCACTCTCTGGTATGAGTTCATTTAGCTTGTCATTGTAGCCAAGAGAACCACCATCATTTAGGTAGTGAATCGTATTAATGCTCCCCCCATGCATTATGGTATTCATTTGTGCAACCCATGCCATTCGTTTATCAATTTCAAAACCTATAATCTTCTGATTTAGGTTTATTGACTTGAATGTTTCAATTAGAAAGCCGCCACTACCACAAGCAGGATCACAAATATATATTGTATCTTCTGTCGAAGATGTCATAGCAGAAACTAAACCAACCATAAATTCAACAACTGTTCTAGGTGTGAAAAATTGTTGATGGTCAGTTTTCTCAAAAGTATTTCTAACTAGTTCTTCATACATGAAGCCTTTAATATCAGCTTCAACTTCGGAAAGTTTAATATTCCACAGTAGTCTACATACCTTAGCAATCGCAATTTTGTCCTCCCCAAGGGAACTGTGACCATTGAGCAATTCTTTCGGAAAATAGCTGATAGCGTCTTGATAAATTTCTTTGATTTTTTCATATATGTCGTCAAATGAAGAAAAATCTTTAATGGAAAATTTAGATACTTGTTTTGGATCGTCTATTTCGATTTTTTCCATGTAAAGTTTTGAGTATAAAATCTTCGTTATCTCTTCAAAACGTTCCAGTAACCCACCCCCCATAGAATCTCTAAAGGCAGCATTCATTTGTCTCGTTAGAAAACGTAGTGATCGTAAATCTAGTGTGATCGATTTCTCTTTCTTTTCTTCATCAGATCTTTTGGCTCTTTCCTCATTAAAGAGGGGAATTTGTAGAACATTTTCAGATATTGTTGTCCCAAAACGTCGCTCTTGGAGTAAACAAGTTATATCCTCTGCTCGGTAGAGGCGATAGCTATTTATTGGATCTCTAGATGGCTTAAGCTTACCTGCCTTGTCCCAGTTCCTGAGTGTCGTTGTCGTTACACCCAGTAAATCAGCGGCCTCGCTAACCGTAAAAAACTGCTTCTGCTCTTTCATGTTTTTATAAGGTTTGACTTCGATCTAAATTGTATAACCTTATAAGATGTTGTGCAATCATGAAGAGCCTCATGCACTCTGACGTTACTCAAGCTGTATAACACGTCACGGCAGCGGACGGACTAAAGCCGATTCGGGGGCAAAGGTTATCTGCCGCCGCTTATCTTAGCCGTTATACTGAATCGGTTTTTAATAGCATGATTAAGCCCCAATCCCACTGGAAAAACCCGCTCCCTTCCCCCCACTTTCCACTCCCCCATATCTGTTAAACGGGATTTAGGATCAGAGCGATCGCTAGATGAAAGGTTAAGTAATGTTAAGATCATAATTCTTCATGAAGAAAGCGCATGATCGCCGAGTGACTGTAGCCAAAAATACCAAATTTTGCCCCAATCACAATAAAGTAGGGATCAAGCGCATTCGATCGAAGCAAGAATTTTCTCCCCAGTATCTATGAATCAATCAGAAAGTTGCGGTAAGGTCTATCTCGTCGGTGCGGGTCCCGGGGATCCCGGTTTGTTGACCTTAAAAGCAAAAGTTCTCCTAGAGAATGCCGATGTTGTCCTCTATGATGCCCTAGTCAGCCCCTCGATTCTAGCCATGATTAACCCCCGGGCCGAACAAATCCATGGGGGTAAGCGTCGCGGTCGTCATTCTCTGGTACAGGAGGAAATCACCGCTTTACTGATCCAAAAGGCCCAGACTAATGCCGTGGTTGTTCGTCTCAAGGGGGGTGATCCCTTTGTTTTCGGTCGCGGGGGTGAAGAAATGCTCGATCTGATCGCGGCCGGAATTAGCGTCGAGATCGTGCCGGGGATCACTTCAGGAATTGCCGTGCCTGCCTACGCTGGTATTCCCCTCACCCATCGCAATTATAGTTCCTCCGTTACTTTCGTCACCGGCCACGAGATGGCGGGTAAATATCGTCCCCAGGTTAACTGGTCAGCGATCGCCCATGGTGCGGAAACAATTGTTGTTTACATGGGTGTGCATAATTTACCCTATATTATCGGCGAGTTAACCAAAGCGGGCAGAAGTCCAGAAACGCCGATCGCCCTGATTCGCTGGGGAACAACATCGCAACAACAGCAGTTAATCGGTACTTTCAGCACGATTATGGACCAGATCGAAGCCACTGGCTTTGAAGCCCCTGCGATCGCTGTTATCGGGGCAGTGGTGAACCTTCACGATCTCTTACAAGCGGGACAACCTTTGCTCTCCAGGACAATCCCCCCCACTCCCATTTCTCTCTGATTCGGTTGCCATGCGTCAATATCAAAAATCCCTGACGATTACCACCAGTCCCAAGAATTTCCATCGTCTCACTGCCCCCATAGAAGCGATCGTGGCTGAATCGGGCATAACGACGGGATTATGCAGTATATTTGTCTGTCACACCTCCGCTTCTTTGCTGATCCAAGAAAATGCCGATCCCGATGTTCTCACCGATTTGGCCAATTTCTTCGCCAAGTTAGTCCCAGAAGATAGCAGTCTCTACTATCACTCTACCGAAGGGCCAGACGATATGCCCGCTCACATTCGCTCGGTCCTAACCCGGACATCGGAACAAATCCCGATCGCTAGGGGTAAATTAGTTTTAGGCATCTGGCAAGGTATCTATCTCTGGGAACACCGTCAGAGTCGTCACCAAAGACAAGTGGTGGTTCATATCACCGGGGTCTGAAGCTTTGCGTATAGTTTTGTAATAGAAACTTTACTCGTACCCCTCATCGGAGTAAGATTTTTTCCGTGTACGATCAAATTGTTCGCTTTTTGAACAAAGAACTTCATATTTCGTAACAAAAGGAAACAATTTATGCGAAAATTGTTCGCTCTGGCCCTGGTGCTATCCCTCTGGTTCACCTTTGCCGCTCCAGCGTCGGCTGATTTGTCCAATCTGACCCCTTGTAGCGAAAATCCCGCTTTCCTACAAAAAGCGAAGAGTTTCCGCAACACCACTCCTGACCCCGAATCGGGAGCCAAACGCGCTCAAACCTACTCCCAAGCTCTCTGTGGACCAGAAGGCTATCCCCACCTAATTGTTGATGGTCGTTGGGACCACATGGGCGATTTCTTTATCCCTAGCATCCTATTCCTGTACATTACCGGTTGGATCGGTTGGGTTGGTCGGGCCTATTTAATCGCCGTGCGCGACAGCAAAGATGCCGAAATGAAGGAAATCATCATCGATGTTCCCCTCGCTCTCAGCAAAATGTTAACGGGGTTTCTCTGGCCCTTGGCGGCTTTACAAGAAGCCACTTCCGGTAAATTAACCGTTAAGGATTCGGAAATCACCGTTTCCCCTCGTTAATTTTTGTGTCAAACCCTTGACTTTTTATTCCCTAGGAGAACTCAGATGGAAGGACTTACTAAATTTCTCTCGTCCGCACCCGTGTTAATTATGGCGCTGCTGACTTTCACTGCCGGGATTTTAATCGAATTTAATCGCTTTTATCCCGATCTCTTATTCCACCCGCTAGGTTAAAGCCAATCTCAGGTGATTAAAAGGGATACAGAGTCCACTGTATCCCTTTTTAATGGCAATGATCCCAGGGATTGGGGGAATATTAAGAAAAGAAAGGCACTGGAGACGACAGGCTCTCAAAATCGATAAGATACAGGTATCTGCAACCACAGAGGTGGGACAAACCATGCTGTTAGATAGAGATTTGATACTAGAAAAGCGGCTGCGGTATCAAGAATTACAAGAAAAATTAAAAGAGATTTGGCAGGGAGAAAACGTTCCCGAATCGGATGAATGCGATTATGATATTCTAGTTGTCCCTTCTTTTAGTATCGATCAGAGAGTCGGTCAAAAAGTGGCGGGTTTTTTACATTACGAAGAAAGATTATTATTTTCTCTGATTCGGTTGCGACACCCGAAAACTCGTTTAATCTATGTAACAGCGCAGCCATTGGCGCGGATGGTGATTGATTATTACCTGCAATTGTTGCCGGGGATTCCTTTTTCCCATGCTAATAATCGTCTGTTATTACTGACAACTCACGATAACTCTTTTCAACCTTTAACCCAAAAAATTCTGGAAAGACCGCGCTTAGTAGCAAGAATCCGGCAAGCGTTGCGTCGAGATCGTGCTTACATGGTTTGTTTTAATTCTACTAATTTAGAGCGAGAATTGTCTTTACAATTAGATATTCCTTTATTTGCCTGTAGTCCAGATTTATTGTATTGGGGTTCTAAAAGTGGCAGTCGCGAGATTTTTAGTCAAGGCAATATTCCCCATCCTGACGGTAGTTTACAGGTAAATACGGTCAAGGATTTGTTATATGAAGCCGCTAATTTGTGGTTCCGTCAACCGCAATTAAAACGCATGGTAGTGAAGTTAAATGAGGGGTTATCGGGAGAAGGAAATGCGGTTTTAGATTTACGTCCTTTAGGAGAAATTGTGGATAGTAACAGTCTAGATTTAAGCGAGAGAATCAATCTCTTGTCCCAACTATTAGACAAGATGAGTTTTCAAGCAAGCGATGAAAATTGGGATAGTTTTTCTGGCAAAATTGCTGAATTAGGGGGAATTGTCGAAGCTTTTATTGAAGGAGAAGAAAAGCGATCGCCGAGTGTGCAAGGTTATATTACACCCACGGGAGAAGTGAAGATTCTTTCCACTCACGATCAAATTTTAGGGGGTCCCGATGGTCAAATTTATCTAGGTTGTCATTTTCCTGCCGATGAAAATTATCGCCTACAATTACAGGAATTAGGACTAAAAATAGGGAAAATTCTGGCAGCAAAGGGAGCAATTGAACGCTATGGAGTTGATTTCGTCGCTGTCAAAAATCCAGAAACTTTAGTCTGGGATTTACAGGCGATCGAAATTAATCTGCGAAAAGGAGGAACTACCCATCCTTTTATGACTTTGAAGCTTTTAACTAATGGTGAATACGATCGAAAAACTGGATCATTTTTCAGTCAACCTCACCAGGAAAAATACTATATTGCCTCCGATAATCTCCACAAACCTCAATACAAAGGTTTACTTCCCGATGATTTAATGGATATTATTGCTAAACATCGCTTGCATTTTGATAGTAGCAGTAAAACGGGAACAGTTTTTCATCTCATGGGTGCGCTGTCAGAATTTGGTAAATTAGGGTTAACTTGTATCGGTAATTCTAGTGAGGAAGCGGCGGCAATTTATCAGCGTGTGGAACAGGTTTTAGATTGGGAAACAGAGCCTAGTTCCATAAATTTAGGTTATTATTCTGGATTACCGATCACTTGGATATAGAAGGTTTTTCTGGCAATAATTTTCGTTTTAGGGAATCGATAGCTCGTCCGGGTACTTCCGTCGCTTGAGCGAGAATTAAATTCCAAAGATAACCGTATTTAGGGAAATTTTTCAGGAGAATCACCTCGGCAATAAAGTAAAAACGTTTAGTTCTTTTATACTCAGGAGGATTATCTTCAATCCGCAGTTGTTCGGCTATTTCTGGCAGCCAATGACCGATAGTTTTACCTTGCTCAAAAAACTTGGCCTGAATATATAAACCTAGTAATCTATCTAAACACCAAAAGGGAATATATTTAATCGGACCAGTGACACTCATGGAAGCAGTAATCTCTTTAATTGCTGGTTGCACCAGTTCGTTTTTCCAAACTTTTTTATCAAAGTTTTCCAGGTGAGGACCCTTTTGATCTCGACGTTTCCCGATCAAGGCACTAGGATTAAAAGGATTATCTAAAGGAGCGATCGGTGCTTCTAATAAATAAGTATTCTCTTTAAATAAGTTACTATTATTTTCTCTTCTGCTACAGATAGCTAAACTTTTTACATCGGGAATTGTTGGCCAAGGACTCTCTAATTTTTCTCGTTCACCGTAGGGAAATTCACATCTGGCTAATCGCAATACCCAACTATTGGGGAAGCGTTCAAAATAGTCTTTAACTAAGGTGACGATCTCAGGGTGTAAATATTCATCGCAATTGATTGTGAGAATATAAGTGCCTCTGGCATTTAAAAATCCTGTACTTCTTTGAATAATTTCACCTCGTAAAGCACAGACAATCTGTTTCATGCGTGGATCATTCACCGGCGAAGGTTTGACCCCAGGAGGATGAACTAAAATAAATTCTATATCTCCCTTGACTTTCAATAATTCTCCTAGCCAATGTTCGCCAAATCCCTCGCGCATCGGGATAACGATCGATAGAAAAGTATTAGACATAAATTAACTCGTTAGATTTGCTTGTGATTTATCAAAGTTGTCTTGACCGTGATGCACTTAACTGGTTTAAATAGCTTCTAAATATTTGCTATCGAGCAGAAATGAGCCTCGATCGAATTTTACACCCCAATAACCCCCCGGCCGGCGATCGATCACCGTGCCGATATCGTCGATATTGAGTAGCTCCGGCGGCCTTAACATAGGCATAGGATCGGCGGTTTTCAGGTAAGGGGGAATGGCAATCAGACGTACTTTTCCCCCGATGCTAATTTCACTCATGGTACTGACTAGATGCGATCGTGATAATCCTCTAAATTAGCATATTTCAAATATAGAATCATTTTTAATAGCGAAAGGCTATTTATCCAAACTGAAAAAATCTTTTCACTTATCTCCCACACCCAAAGGAAGTGGCTATACTGACACATCCATCAATCATGACGCTGTTTTAGCCGAATTTAGGCTCTTCTAAGTAGTCATGCAAAATAAATTTCCCAGTGAAGATAGGCAAGAGGCAAGAGGCAAGAGGCAATAGCTTCATCGAAGTGTGTAATTAATTTTGCTTAGGTACTTAGGTTCTGTGTGATAAGTTTAACTTACAATATGATCGATCAATCTTTGTGTCCTTTGTGTCTTTATGGTTCCCTCCACTCGCTCGCCAGCAGGACTGTACCTTAGAATACATTTTACCCACCAAACCGAAGAGAGCCGAATTTAGAGCTTGCTTCTATATAGATTAGGATTTGAACAAGCCACTCATTTCACACAAAATTGCTTAGAATCTGCTAATCTGATCAATCTGACAGAAGATCAGTATTTCGCGGTCATAGCAAAAGCTAAATAATTTCCTGATCAAACTATTACTATTGTTGATGCTTTGACTGCTATCATCTCAATCGAATTATATCTACCTGTTTGGAGCTATGATTATCATTTTGATATAATGCGGGTGAAAGTATGGAGATAACCCTCAAGTGCAAACTAAAACCCTCCAAACCCTCAGAAAAGGAAACCACAAAAGTCTCCTAAAAACCATTAATAAAAAACTTGCGATCGCCCCTTAATTCAGTCAATTGAGAGGGTATTTTTGGACTAACTCTCTCAATTCCCATGATTTCAAGGAGTATGGTGTATTCTTTCATCCGATATCTGCTACAATACAGATACAGGAAATAAAATTTTGATCAGTAGGGTAGAAATCTTTTCCGTTATCTTAGAAGGTAAGCATCATGAAAAATTTAGAAGAAATTAAAGCGATTTTGGGTCAAGTTAAGTCCTTAGTAAAAGAAAAGTATCATGTCAGTGAATTAGGTATTTTTGGAGATTATGTAAAAGGAGAAGTGCAGGAAAATAGTGAAGTTAATATTCTGATAGATTATACAGAACCGCCTAGTTTACTAGATTTAGTAGATCTGGAATATTATTTAAGTGATTTACTTAAGGTAAAAGCGGATGTTATCAGTAAAAATGGCTTAAAAGGAAAAAGGAGAGAAAGAATTTTATCCGAGGTTATTTATGTATGACGCAACGGGAATTTAGAGATTTCCTGCAAGACATTCTAGAGGCAATTTGTCAACTAGAAAAGATGACTCAGGATCTAAGCTTTGCAGAATTTTCCACTAAGATAGAAATCTTTCTTTCGGCAGTAAAATTAATTGAAATAATCGGGGAAGCAGTCAAAAATATTCCTGATGAAGTGAGAGTTAATTATCCCAATATTCCTTGGAAAAACATCGCAGGTATGCGGGATAAATTAGTTCATGAATATTGGGCAATTGATGAAAAAGTCGTCTGGAAAGTGATTCAAAACAATCTCCCCCAGCTAAAGAGAATCATTATCAGTATCATTGAGAAATTACAATAAATTTTCCTGCCTCCTTTAAAAACCCACTTCCCCACTTCCTACTTCCCCATTCATAATTACCACTTGCAAGAGTGCCTTTTTGAACCTGTCCCTAAAAAGGTCTTGATTTTAGGGAAATATAGTTAAAGGAATCCATTCGTAGGTGTTGACAATGCCTTGAAAATAATCATTAATAGTTTCTCTGGAATAGGGAACAACCCCGTCTTCACCAAACCAACGTTCATAAATTGTCACCGCTTGTTGTTGGTCACTAACGATCCCTTCCATGAATTTTAATAGGGTATAATTCACTGTATCGCGCCATTTAGAATCATTTTCAGGTAAAGTACAGGCATAGGATTCGTAGGCGTAGGGATAGGAGGGAACTATGGCTAAATTATTAGGATTTTTAGCACTTTTCCTTAAACCTTCTAGGGTAATGCCATCACTGGCAAAACCATCAATTTCTCCCATTTCTAGTTTTTGTAAACCCTCGCCACGGTTTTTAACTTTGACCAAAATAGCGGCGGGTTGTTGGGTTTTAATTACCGCTTCATTAGTAGTATTTGCAATCACTCCAATGCGTCTGCCTGCCAAGCTACCGATGTCATCGAGATTACTACCTTTGCGGGTTAACAATTGAGTGCCACTGGCAAAATAACTAACGGAAAAATCCACTTCATTTTCTCTTTTCCAAGTAAAAGTAGTGGAGCCACATTCGATATCGATAACCCCTGTTTTCAACTTTTCAAAACGATTTTGGGGATTAATCTCAACAATTTTTAATTTAATTGGTTTTCCTAACTTCCGTTCGGTTTCCTTGCGAATTAACTCTAACATATCAAGGCTGTAACCCACCCACTTGCCTTGGGAGTTGACAAAACCAAAGGGAATAGCATCTTTACGAGCGCCGGCAGTAATTACCCCAGTTTTTTGAATGCGATCGAAGATTGCTCCCGCAAGGCTAGAATGGTTGCTGGTGACGGTTAAAGCTACTGTCATCGTCATGACGGCAAGTGTACGCTTCATTTTTTTCCCTAATCTGAAAGTGGCTCAAGTCTCCGACTGTTTCAGGAGACTGAGAGTTTCCCAGAGGAAGATTTTTTAGCGGCGATTGCTGGGGACAAAAAAAGAGGAGAGATGTTACTCTCTCCCCCTTTTAGTTTTTTCGACAACATTTTAAATTGTTTTTTCAGTTGTCGCTGTCGGGCCGAACCGCCCTTGCCTTTGTCGTTACGTCCCTGACGGCGGGGGGACTCCCATCGCTTAAGTCGCATAGTTTTTAATTCCAATTTGGTCAGTTATCTGTATCATAACAGGGTTAACGTCAGTTTGGGTCAAGGAAATGAAACTGTGACAACTCAGGCTCTCTGTCACCCTGTGAGATGCCGAACTCTAGTTAACCAACCTTAAATACTCCCGACTTCCTAATTCATAATACTAAATCCAGTTATTAAAAACTGATTATTTATTCTACCCTTTGGCTTTTGCCTCTTGCATGAGTGCCTTTCCTGATATGTAGCCTATACTCAACGGATTTAGTATAATTCATAATTCATAATTCATAAGTACCTAAGCAAAATTAATTACACATATCTAACCCCGCTCTTGCCTCTTGCCTCTTGCCTATCTTCACTAGGAAATTAATTTTGCACGACTACTTAATTCATAATTCATAATTCATAATTCATAATTCCCACGTCCACCTAATTAGTATTTTCCCATGCTTAGTCAGCAACTTTGGCAGAGCCATCAAGATCTAGTACAAGCTTGTCTAGAACACCCTTTTGTGCGAGATATCGCCACAGGAGAGCTTAAACGGGACTGTTTCGCTTTTTATGTCGGTCAGGATGCTTTTTTTCTGGAATCTTTCGCCCGTGCTTACAGTATCGCCGCCGCTAAAGCTCCCGATTGGCAGGGATTTACTAGCTTTCATCGGTTAGCGGCGGGGGTATTAACGGAGTTAGAATTACACGAAAATTATGCCCTACAGTGGGGGGTTGACCTGAGAAAGGTTCAGCCCGCTAATGCCACCCGTCGCTATACGGATTTTCTCCTCGCTACCGCTTGGATGGGTGACATCGGTGCGATTGCCGTGGCCATGAGTCCCTGTATGCGTCTTTATGCTTATCTGGGTCAACAATTAGCCTTAGAGCCGATTTCTGAGAATCCCTATCAAGCTTGGATTGATAGTTATAGTGGGGATGAATTCGCCGCTTTAGCAAGCCAGTTAGAGAAATTAGCCGATAAATACGCCCCGATGACGGAAAATATCTCTTTATCCTATCGTTATGCCCTTAGTTGTGAACAGGACTTCTTTAGTGCCGCCTACAGCCGGGGCAAATCTTAAAATTTTCCCGTCACAATGTTAAGAAATATAAATGACGCTAAGATTAGGGTAAGCAAAATCGTCATTATAAAAATAATGTTCCCTTCGCAACCCGCCGAAAACGAACTCCTGAAAACCATCTTGGAACCTCTACTAGAGGATTTCACCTATTGGTTTTCCCGTTCCCGTCTTCTCCTCGAATCCGAGAGATTATCCTTTCTCAGCCTCGAGGAACAAAACGATTTATTAGCAAGAGTCAAAAACGCCCAACAGGAGGTAGCCACGGCTCATTTACTCTTTAAAACCACAGGTGGTCAGGTGGGTATCGAGGCCAAGATGTTGTTGCCTTGGCACCAGCTGGTGGCAGAGTGTTGGGGGGTCAGCAGTCGTCGTCGTCGATTACAGGGTTGGGGAGAATATCAATCTCCTCAAACTGACGCTTAACCTGAAACTTTTTTGGTAAGCTAGAGAGTTGAGCGAATTTTTAGCATAAAGTTTTGGCAATTAGGAATATTCACACATAATTCATGGGAGACTCGGCCAATGTTACATCTGCTCTATATCCTCGCCTTCACAGTTATCGCTTTTTTGACCATTAATAATTTAATTCGGAGTCTGATTACTGTCAGCATGGATTCCCAGAAACGTCCTGCTAAATCGGCTAATTCCTATAATCCCTACGGTTATCCCATGACTTCCCATCCCGAACTTTTGGACGAGGCCGGACAACCGATTAATGAACCTCTGTTAGTGATTCGTTCTCTCACTGTGGAAGATGCTCGTCAACAGTTAGATGCCATTTATAATTCTTCTCCCAGTGTCACCAAAGAGCAAGATGAAGAAATCTAATTGGTTCTAGAATGGCAGTCCTTGAAAACAGATATATTTATCTACACAGTTTTGCTTCTAGCCCCCAATCAACAAAAGCGCAATTTTTGAGACATTGTTGGCAAAAGAGGGGTTTAGCAATGGAAATTCCCGATCTTAACGGTGATGACTTTTCTAGCTTAACTCTCACTCGTCAGATTGTTCAAGTCGGCCAATTGATTGAACAATCTCAGTTTCCCGTTACACTGATTGGTTCCAGTTTTGGCGGTTTAACGGCAGCTTGGCTGGCAGAAACTTATTTTCAGGTGCAAAGGCTCGTTTTATTAGCTCCCGCTTTTAATTTCGGGCCGATTTGGTTAGGACAATTGGGAGCGGAAACCCTAGCCAATTGGCAAAAATCTGGGAGTTTATCGGTTTATCACTACGGTTATCGTCGTTATCTGCCAATTGATTACAAGTTTATTGAGGATTTAGCCAATTATCCCCAAGAAAAGTTAATCCGGCAGCTCCCCACCCTGATTATTCATGGCAGTAACGATGAGGTGATTCCCCTAGAAAATAGTCGCTATTATGCTTTTTCTCGTCCTTGGGTACAGTTAATCGAATTAGATAGCGATCATGCCCTTACCGATGTTTTGACAAGAATCTGGGCTGAAATGCAATTATTTCTAGACATCGGTCTTTAGGCGATCATGACTAAACTTGAGGAACTAACGAGCGGCTCTATTGTTAACGGCATTCTGCCCAATCAAAGCATTACCGTCATCGAGGCCAAGTGGCATGGCGGCGACGCGGTAGAACTGACCTACAAAGATACCAACGGACAACCCTACACAGAACTGCTCCTTCGATACCGAGAGCCAACCCTAGAGATTCTCACCGAAGGAAGACCGTGGGGTTTCGATGGCGACGGAGCTTTACTGCGCCTAGTTTCCGAAGCCCATCGCATCCGGTTGGCCTACCTGTTTGACCCGCTTCTAGCCGTCCATACCTCTCTGGTAGAACCACTCCCTCATCAAATCACTGCTGTTTACGGTGAGATGCTCGATCGCCAACCCCTACGCTTTTTGTTGGCCGATGACCCCGGCGCCGGGAAAACCATCATGGCGGGATTGTTAATTCGAGAACTCCTGATTCGAGGTGACTTAGCGCGCTGCTTAATCGTCTGTCCAGGCAGCCTCGCAGTGCAGTGGCAAGATGAACTACATAACAAATTTCACCTTCCCTTCGATATCCTCACCAACGATCGCATCGAAACGGCCCGCACCGGCAACGCCCTCGCCGAAATGGGTCTGGTCATTGCTAGGCTTGATAAACTCAGCCGTAATGACGACCTCAAGAAGAAACTCCAGCAGACTGATTGGGATCTGGTCATCTGCGATGAGGCCCACAAGATGTCCGCTTCTTTCTTTGGTGGGGAAATTAGGGAAACAAAGCGTTACAAATTGGGCAAACTCCTCTCTAGTGTTACCCGCCACTTCCTGCTGATGACCGCGACTCCCCACAACGGCAAAGAAGAAGACTTTCAGTTATTCCTAGCCCTCCTTGATGGCGATCGCTTTGAGGGGCGATTCCGGGACGGAGTTCATGTATCAGATACTTCCGACCTGATGCGCCGCCTAGTCAAAGAAGAACTACTCAAGTTTGACGGCAAGCCACTTTTCCCCGAAAGAATCGCTCACACGGTCAGTTACCCCCTCTCCGACCAAGAAGCGATCCTCTACAGTCGAGTCACCGAGTATGTACGCGAAGAATTTGACCGAGCCGAAGCCCTGGCCAATAACGGGCGCAAGGGAACAGTCGGCTTTGCCCTCACCATTTTGCAACGCCGCCTCGCCTCCTCTCCGGAAGCCATCTATCAATCCTTGAAACGACGACGAGAACGGCTGCAAAAGCGACTCCGAGAAGAAGAACTGCTCAAGCGAGGCCAGTCGCTGGAGATAGAATTTGCTACCGTCCTTGACCAAGACGACATCAATGACGACTTTGAGGATACCGATAGCAGCGAGCGGGAGGCTACGGTCGAGGAGGTGGTCGATCAGGCCACAGCATCGCGTACCATTGCCGAACTACAGATTGAAATCGCCCTGCTGAAAAAGCTTGAAGACCTAGCCAATACCGTTCGACGGAGCGGAAAAGACCGTAAGTGGGAAGAGTTTTCCCATCTTCTCCAGGATGAAGCGGAGATGTTCGATGCAGGGGGATACCGCCGCAAAATAGTCGTCTTCACCGAACACAGAGACACCCTCAACTACCTGAAAGAGCGGATCAGTACACTCCTTGGCAACCCAGAAGTTGTTGTCACCATTCACGGTGGGATGGGTCGGGAAGACCGCAAAAAAGCCGAAGAAGGCTTCAAGCAAGACGTAGGAGTACAGGTACTTCTGGCCACCGATGCCGCCGGAGAGGGGATCAACCTGCAACGAGCGCATCTCATGGTCAATTATGACCTACCCTGGAACCCAAACCGCCTAGAACAGCGATTCGGTCGTATTCACCGGATTGGACAGACCGAGGTTTGTCATCTCTGGAATTTGGTGGCTCACGAAACCCGCGAGGGAGATGTGTATCGGACGCTCCTCGAAAAACTCGAAGCCGAACAAAAAGCTTTAGGCGGACGGGTGTTCGACGTTTTAGGCAAAGCCATTGCGGGAAAAGAATTGCGCGAACTTCTCATCAAAGCCATCCGTTACGGCGATCGCCCAGATATAAAAGCACGCTTAAACGAGGTCATCTCTGAAAAGCTCGATCAAGAGAGACTAAGGGAATTGCTCGAAGAACGCGCCCTAGCACGGGATTCGATCGATGCTTCCAAAGTTCAGAAAATTCGAGAAAATATGGAGCGAGCCGAAGCCAGACGGTTACAGCCGCACTTCATTGCCGCATTTTTCCTCGAAGCCTTCCAACGCTTAGGCGGCACCCTACGCCAGCGAGAGCCAAAGCGATACGAGATTACCAACGTCCCCGCCGTTATCCGTAACAGGGACCGCTCTTTAGGGATAGGAGAGCCAATTCTCAAACGCTATGAGCGCATCTGTTTTGATAAAGACCTGATTAGTGTTCCGGGTAAACCCGTTGCTACCTTTGTCTGTCCCGGCCATCCCCTGTTAGATGCCACTATCGATCTTGTCTTGGAACGGCATCGGGAATTACTCAGACGGGGGGCTATCCTAGTTGATGACAGTGATCCAAGCGAGGAAATTCGCGTACTGGTGTACTTAGAACACGCCATTCAAGACGCTCGGATGAATCCCGATGGCAGACGGCGGGTGGTGTCGCGGCGAATGCAGTATGTGGAACTATTTGAACCACAGAGACAGGGAGAGAGAGATGCTGGGTATGCCCCTTATCTGGATTATCGTCCTTTGCAGGAGGAGGAGCGGGCGATCCTAGGGCCGATCCTTGATTCTCTCCCTATCGGTAATGAGATTGAGAGCCGGGCCCGCAATTATGCGATCGCTAACCTCGTCGCTTCCCATCTTCAGGAGGTACGGCAGCGCAAGGAAGAGTTAATTGAAAAGACCCTTATAGCAGTTAAAGACCGTCTGACTAAGGAGATCAACTACTGGGACCATCGGGCAGCCCAGTTGCGCCTACAGGAAGAAGCGGGAAAGACAAATGCCCGGATCAATTCCAACAAAGCCCAGATGCGGGCCGATGAACTACAAACGCGGTTGCAAAAGCGCTTGTCTGAATTGGAGCAGGAGCGTCATTTATCCCCATCGCCGCCGGTGGTGGTGGGGGCAGCCCTCATCGTACCGGGGGGACTGTTAGGGCGACTTTTAGGCAAGCCAATGTTTGCCCGGGAGACAAAGCGCGTCGAGCAGCTGGCAATGGCGGCAGTCATGGCGGCCGAGAAGGCTTTGGGGTATGAACCGCGGGATGTGAGCGCCGAGAAGTGCGGCTATGACATCGAATCCCGCCGAACCGGAACTGGCCGCTTACGGTTTATCGAGGTAAAGGGTAGAGTAGAAGGAGCAGAGACGGTGACTGTCACCAAGAACGAGATCCTTGCATCCCTTAACAAACCAGAGGATTTTCTGCTGGCCTTGGTTTCGGTTTCTCCCTCAGAGGAAGTCCAGGTCAGATATGTGCGCCAGCCATTCCAGAGAGAGCCGGATTTGGGGGCGTGTAGTGTTAATTATAATTGGGGAGAGTTATGGGACAGGGGGGATATGATTGAACCACAAAGGCACGAAGGACACTAAGGGGATTAACCACAAAGGCACAAAGGACACTAAGGGAATTAACCACAAAGGCACAAAGGACACGAAGATAGAAGAACCACAAAGGCACGAAGGACACGAAGATAGAAGAACCACAAAGGCACAAAGGACACGAAGGTTATGGATGAGAGGGCTAATGATTTATCTAAGGAGATTATTGGGGCGGCGATCGCTGTTCATCGGGAGTTGGGTCCAGGACTATTGGAGTCGGCCTATGAGGCCTGTTTAGAGTACGAGTTATTGGATAGGGGGATAGAGGTGGAGCGTCAAGTTCCTCAATCAGTGATTTATCGCGGTGTTAAACTTGATTGTGGTTATCGTCTCGATCTATTAGTGGAAAATCTGGTTATTGTCGAACTGAAAACCGTTGAACAACTTACCCCCATTCACGAGGCTCAGTTGTTAACCTATCTCAAATTACGTCGGCTTTGGCTAGGATTACTGATTAATTTTAACGTTCCCGTCCTCAAACAAGGCATCAAACGCCTTGTCAACAATTAATCTTTGTGTCCTTTGTGCCTTTGTGGTTCCTCAATCTTCGTGTCCTTTGTGCCTTTGTGGTTCTTTTATCTCCCATGACCTACCGTAAAAAACTCATTGAAGTGGCCCTACCCCTAGAAGCGATTAACGTCGAATCGGCACGGGAAAAGTCGATTCGGCACGGTCATCCCTCTACTCTACATCTTTGGTGGGCTAGGCGACCTTTAGCGGCTTGTCGGGCGGTTTTATGGGCTTCTTTGGTGGATGATCCTTCCAGTTGGCCAGAGAAATTTCCCACGGAAGAAGCACAGAATCAGGAACGGCAGCGATTGTTTGATATTTTGGGCAGGATTGACCTTGAAAAGGACAAAAAAGGCAACATTAAGCAGGTGGTTAGAGGTTTGGTATCTTGGGATGAGATTAACCAGCCTAACTCAGCAGTATTGCTAGAAGCACAGCGAGAAATTGCTCGCTGTTTAGCTTGGGAACGTGGCCAAGAACCCCCCACTAAACCGGATGCTATACGCGACTATATCGCTAAATATGCCCCCCCTGCCTATGATCCGTTTTGTGGTGGTGGTTCTATTCCTCTTGAGGCCCAGCGCTTGGGATTGCAGGCCTACGGTAGTGACCTCAATCCGGTGGCGGTGTTGATTACTAAGGCTTTGATTGAGATTCCGCCGAAGTTTAAGGATCAACCGCCTGTTAATCCCGATTCTCGTCAAAAACAAAAGATTTCTTCCTGGGATGGGGCCCAGGGATTGGCCGCAGATGTGCGCTATTACGGGCAATGGATGCGGGATGAGGCTTTTAAAAGGATTGGGTTTCTTTATCCGATGGTGGAAACGAACCACAAAGGCACAAAGGACACTAAGGTGATTGCTTGGCTTTGGGCCAGGACGGTGAAGTGTCCTAATCCGGCCTGTGGCTGTCAGATGCCTTTGGTTCGCAGTTTTCAGCTTTCGACGAAGAAGGGTAAGGAGGCTTGGGTTGAGCCTTTTGTGGGGGATTTTAACACTGAGGGGGATTTTAACCACAAAGGCACAGAGGACACAAAGGGGGATGATTTTGGTGTCTCTGGGGTGTCACCAAAAATCCGCTTTCAGGTGAAGACGGGTAAGGGTACAGCCCCGGAATCTCCCAAGACTGGTCGAGGAGCTACGTTTCGGTGTTTAGCCTGTGGTCAGCCAGTTAACGATAAGCATATTAAGGCAGAAGGAATGGCGGGACGGATGGATGCTCAACTCATGGCAATTGTTGCTGAGGGGAAAGGTGGACGGATTTATCTTTCTCCTAACTCTGAACATGAAGCAATCGCTAAGAGTGCAAAACCAACATGGTATCCAGATGCTCAAATAAGCGATGATAGGCGGTCAATGTTCACACCGCTTTATGGACTGACGCATTTTCATCATCTTTTTACTCCCCGTCAACTCGTCGCCCTCACTACTTTTAGCGATTTAGTAAGTGAAGCTAGAGAAAAGATTAAAGCTGATGCAGTAGCCGCAGGAATCCCTGATGATAATTTACCTCTTAATGATGGGGGAATAGGTGCGACGGCTTATGCGGATGCAGTGGCGACTTATTTGGCTTTTGGAGTGGATCGTGTATCTGATGTTTGTTCAACTATTTGTTCATGGAATATAAGCAGGGATGGTCTGCGTAATACGTTTGCTCGTCAAGCCATTCCTATGACATGGGACTTTGCTGAACCTAATCCACTCAGTGATTCAGCAGGCAATTTTAATGGGGCTATGGAATGGATAGCGTCCGTTATTCAAAACTCTGCTTGCTATGTTCAGGGAAAGGTTAGACAAGTCGATGCAACTGATACTAAAAAGACTTTAAGCTCGATAGTTATTTCCACAGATCCACCTTATTACGATAACATAGGATATGCAGATCTTTCTGATTACTTTTATGTCTGGTTGCGCCGTTCTCTAAATTCAATTTATCTCAATCTTTTCAGCACTTTACTCGTACCCAAAGCACCCGAATTAGTCGCTACTCCCTATCGTTTTGGGGGTGATAAAAAAAAAGCTCAATCCTTCTTTGAGGAAGGATTAGGAAAAGCATTCGGGCGAATGAATGCGATGGCTCACTCAGATTATCCTCTTACTGTCTATTACGCCTTTAAACAGTCAGAAACAGAAGACAGTGATGATGACAAGGGAAATGCTGTTGTCTCTTCCACCGGATGGGAAACCATGCTCGAAGGTTTGATTAAATCTGATTTTTCCATTGGTGGCACATGGCCAATGCGAACAGAACGCAGTGTTCGTACTGTGGCATCCGGCACCAACGCCCTCGCCTCATCTATAGTCCTTGTGTGTCGTCCCCGTCCCGCCGATGCACCCAAAGCCAGCCGGCGCCAATTCCTCAACGAACTGAAGCGAGACCTTCCCCAAGCCCTAAAACTGCTGCAACAGGGCAATATTGCCCCCGTTGACCTCGCCCAAGCCAGTATTGGGCCCGGGATGGCAATCTACTCCAAATACACCGCTATCCTCGAATCTAACGGCACTTCCATGGGTGTTCGCACCGCCCTGCAACTGATTAACCAGATTCTCGACGAATTTCTCACCGAACAGGAAGGGGAATTTGATAGTGATACCCGTTGGGCGCTGACTTGGTTCGAGCAGTACCAATTCAACGAAGCACTATATGGCGATGCAGAAACCCTGTCCAAAGCCAAAAACACCAGTATTCAGGGCATGGTTGAAGCTGGCATACTAGAGGCCAAAGCAGGTAAAGTGCGACTACTCAAGCGCGAAGATCTCAAAACCGATTGGAAGCCAGAAAAAGATGAGCGGACACCCATCTGGGAAATCACCCAACACCTCATCCATACCCTCGATAAAAACGGCGAAACCGGAGCGGCAGAACTCTTGGCTAAACTAGGAAACAAAGCCGATTTAGCCAAAGAACTCGCCTATAGACTTTATAGCCTCTGCGACAGAAAAGGTTGGACCCAAGAAGGCATAGCTTACAATACCCTCGTCACCTCCTGGCCAGAAATCACCCGCCTAGCCAACGAATATAAACCCTCCCCCGAACAACTATCCTTTTCTTTGTGACCTTTGTGCCTTTGTGGTTCCCCAAACTTTGTGACCTTTGTGCCTTTGTGGTTAACCCCCCTTCGTGTTCTTTGTGCCTTTGTGGTTAACCCCCCTTCGTGTTCTTTGTGCCTTTGTGGTTAACCCCCCTTCGTGTTCTTTGTGCCTTTGTGGTTCAAACAAAATCACGAATTTTAAAACATCATCAACTAATACCATGAATACTCAGTTAGTCGATTCCATCATTCAAATAATTCAATCATTACCTAAATCAGAACAAAACATTCTGAGAGAAAAGCTAAATCAAGCAGTAGCTTCTGAAGCAGAACCTATTGATGAAGAAGCTTGGAAAGTTTGGGAAACACTAGGAGATGATGCTGTACCCGGTTGTCTAGAAAATTCTTCTATCAATCATGATCGCTATCTTTATTCCCAACCCCAATGAAACAGATATTTGTAGATACAAGTGCTTTGGCTGCTTTGGCCGACAAAAATGACGATAACCATGCCAGAGCGGTAGAATTTAATCATCAAGTAAAAGGGATTGTCCTGGTGACGACAAATTATGTACTGGATGAGCTTTGCACTTTACTTCTGGTCAATGTTGGTTACACAAAAACGGTGCAATTCAAGAAAAAAATTGATTTTATTATCACCAAAAAAATCTTAAAAATCATCTGGATTTCTGAAATCCTAGCAGTGCAGACATGGCAGATTTTTGAAAAACATAATACAGACAAACAATGGTCTTTTACCGACTGTACCTCCTATGTTGTTATGAAGCAGGAAAATATCACTGAAGTCTTTACCTTTGATCACCACTTTTCTCAAATGGGTTTTCTCCGTCTGCCCAGTTCTCCCTAACTTCGTGACCTCCGTGCCTTTGTGGTTCCCCAAACTTTGTGACCTTTGTGCCTTTGTGGTTCCCCAAACTTTGTGACCTTTGTGCCTTTGTGGTTCCCCAAACTTCGTGACCTTTGTGGTTCAAAATCCCCCTTCGTGTGGTTATCTCTCCCAAATTGAGGCATTATAAAAATAACTCCTCATCAAATCCCATGGCAATCAGCAATCGTGAACGAGTCGGACGCGCCCTAGATTTCCTCAGAGAGGGACTCTACCCCTTCATAGAACGAGAAATGAAAGCAAGCTACGGCCAGAAGTGGGTCGCCGTGGCCTTAAGTTGCCTCCCTGAGAGCTACACGATCCGCAGGACAGGTGATGCCGTCCTCAAAGAAGACGTTTCGGCCTTGCTAATTGTCCTCTGGGAGCAGTGGAATGAAGTTTTTAAGAAAACCCTAGGCAGAAGCGATCGCTCTCTGACCAGTGAACTAAGAGATGTCCGCAACGCCTGGGCCCATAACGATGCTTTCAGCCTCGACGATGCTTACCGGGCTTTTGATAGCATCTCTCGCCTACTGAGTTCGGTTTCCGCCGACACCCAAGAGGTGGAGAAGCAAAAGCAAGAGATCCTCAGACTTCGCTTTGAAGAACAGGCCCGACGAGAAACACGGCGCAAAGCGATCGCCCCGACGGAAGGACAACCGATGTCGGGATTGAAACCCTGGCGGGAAATCGCCACCCCCCACCCCGATGTGGCTTCCGGACGCTTCCAACAGGCCGAATTTGCCGCCGACCTCTGGCAAGTCTATCTCGATGAAGGCTCTGACGAATACCGCGACCCGACGGAATTTTTCCGCCGCACCCACCTCACCGAAGGACTCAAGCAACTTCTGACCAATGCCCTGCTGCGTCTGAGTGGTAATGGCGGAGAGCCGGTGATTGAACTGCAAACTAACTTCGGTGGCGGAAAAACCCACGCCATGCTGGCCCTCTACCATCTGTGCAATGCTTTGGCGATCGAAGATCTTCCCGGTATGGAGTCGATCTTCCAAGCTCTGAACATTAAAAAACCCCCTGAAAATGTCAACATTGCTGTTCTGGTCGGCACTAAAGTCCAGCCTAGTGGCATTCCCCCCTACAAACCAGAACACAACAAGCAAAATCGCCCAGAAATCAAGACCCTGTGGGGAGAAATAGCCTGGCAACTCGGCGGCGCTGAGGGCTACGCTCTGGTTCGCAACGCCGATGAAACTTCCACTAATCCCGGGGACGCACTCAAAATATTGTTTAATCGTTTTTCACCCTGTTTGATCTTGATCGACGAATGGGTTGCCTATGCCAGGCAATTGCACGACCAGAACGATATTGCCGGCGGTAGTTTTGACACCCAGTTTACCTTTGCCCAAACCCTGAGTGAGTCGGCAAAAAATGCCCAGCAGACCCTTTTGGCTGTGAGTATCCCCGCTTCGGAAACCGTTGACGAAAAAACCGGAGAAGTACGGACTACAGATGTTGAAACCGGAGGAGAACGGGGTACAGAGGCCCTAGACCGCCTTAAAAATGCGATCGGGCGCGTCCAATCCCCCTGGCGACCCGCCAGCGCCGAGGAGAGTTTCGAGATCGTCCGCCGCCGCCTGTTCCAGACCATGACTGACTCGGAACTATATGTGGCCAGGGATGCGGTTATTAAAGCTTTCTCCGAGATGTATCGCACCCAGGCCCAGGAGTTTCCTAGCGAATGCCGGGAGGCTGACTACGGGCGCCGTCTGCGGGAAGCCTATCCCATTCACCCAGAATTTTTCGATCGCCTCTACTCCGACTGGTCAACCCTCGATAAATTCCAACGCACCCGGGGCGTGCTGCGCCTGATGGCGAAAGTTATCCATTCCCTTTGGGAGCGGGACGATAAGAGCCTCCTGATCATGCCGGCCCACGTCCCGATGGATGATGCTCAGGTTCAGTCAGAGTTAACCCGCTACTTAGATGATAATTGGGTTCCGATCATCGAAAAAGATGTGGATGGCCCCAATTCTCTGCCCCTCGACATCGATCGCCAAAATTCCAACCTGGGACGCTATTCTGCTTGCCGTCGGGTCACGCGCACTATTTACCTTGGCTCGGCCCCCACGATTCGGGCCGCTAACCGAGGTCTGGAAGATAAGAGGATTAAACTGGGTTGTGTGCAGCCGGGGGAGACTGTAGCCATCTTTGGGGATGCCCTCCGGCGACTGACGGATCGGGCCACCTATCTCTATATCGATGGCAACCGTTACTGGATTTCTAACCAGCCCAACGTTACCCGCACCGCCCAAGATCGGGCAAACCTGCTCTTTGAGGAGCGCTATAAAGTGATAGAAGAAATCGTCCGGCGCTTGAAGGCCGACCAGCAGCGGGGCGAGTTTGGAGCGATTCATATTGCCCCAGAATCTACTGCCGATATTCCCGATGATCCTAATCTCGGCGTGCGGCTCGTGGTTCTTCGTCCCGATCAATCCCACGGCAAATCTGCCGAGGATAGCCCCGCTCGGCGTTTAGTGGCGGAAATTCTCAATCAGAGAGGGGGTAGCCCCCGCTATTACAAGAATACACTTGTATTTGTTGCCGCTGACAAATCAAACTTGGAAAACTTAGAGAAGAACGTCGCCGGGTATCTTGCCTGGAATTCGATTGTGGCAGATGAGGAAACCCTCAATCTCGATGTTTCTCAGAGCAAACAGGCCATCAGCAAGCGCGACCAAACCGACAAGGAGGTAAGTACGATCCTCAACCAAACCTATAAGTGGCTACTGGTTCCAGAGCAACCCGACCCCCAGAAAGGCATCCACTGGACTGAAACCCCTCTTCAGGGGGACGATTCCCCTATCGATCGAGCCAGTCGCAAACTGGTTCATGAGGGGCAACTGATTACCCATTACTCTGGTAACAACCTGCGGATGGACGCCCTCGACAAATACCTGTGGCGTTCAACTAACCACATCGATCTGAAACGTCTGTGGGAGTACCTAGCGCAGTATCTTTACTTGCCCCGTCTCAAGAACCAGGATGTTCTACTTCAAACCGTGCGGGACGGAGTCCGTTCTATGCTTGTACAGGAGAACTTCGCTTATGCAGAGGGCTGGGATGAGGCGAAGCAAAGATATACTGGTCTTGTCATCCTTCGGGATATCAACCCGAGTATCAGCAGTCACAGCCTTCTGGTTAAGCCTGATGTAGCTATGGGGCAGCTAGAGACCGAGAAACCAGCTAACCCCCCGACCACTGCCGAGACTGATTCCCTTATCTCTAGTGACCCCGATAGGCCGCCATCCTTAACCTCTGGTGTTGGATTAACTGCGAAAGAGTCCCCCGATGATCTGGTTGAGAAAAAGCCGGTTCCAGGTCGGTTTTACGGCATTGTCTCGATCGATCCCCTGCGGATCAATCGAGACGCTCCAGCGATCGCTAACGAGATAATCCAGCATCTCACCCGACTCAGTGGGGCCAGGGTTAAGGTAACACTGGAGATCGAAGCCGAAATTCCCGATGGTGCGCCCGATGATGTGGTGCGGACGGTGACGGAGAATTGTCGGACTTTGAAATTTAATAATCATTCTTTTGAACTGGAGTGAATATCGGGAAATTTCCCTATCTGGATTCGGTCATGGCCCTCTTATTCTTTGCGTGATCTCGCGTAGCGAGCGCGTTGCGACCAGTTTAACTTAATATAGAAGCGATCAATCTTTGTGTCCTCCGTGTCTGGAGTGGTTCCTTCCAGTCCCTCGCCAGTAGGACTGTATTTTAAAATACATTTTACCCACCAAACCTAAGAGAGCAATAATAATCCCCCTTTTATCTGAAAAAGAGGGATTTATTTAGTCCAAATTGGTTAGATTGAGAGGAAAGTTTTCACGCTTCTCAGTCTAAAGACAAGAGATTTTATCCTGATGTCTTTCCACTACCAAAGTCCGCGGATAGGAGATACACTAGGCGCGGGAGCGGGTTGAGGGGCAACTTCCGTAAAGGTTCTGGTTTCCGGGGGTAAAGCGGGAAGTCCCCAAGCGGGTTCTTTTTGGTTAAGTTCTCTTAAAAGTTGCGAGCGAGTGCTACTGACGGCGATTTCCGATTTTAGTTTCAAGCGGGAAACCCAATAGGGACGAGCTTTACCCACATAAACTAATTTGCCATCTACCACTTGCAATAGTACATCATCACCACCCGTGGCATCCCCAACAATACGAGCGGTGGTTCCGTCGGTAAAGTCGCCACTGAAAATTTCTTTGCCATCCACTGTCACAGGTCTGATCAATTGGACGGACAGAATACCACCCACGGTTCCCCGGACGCGACCTAGTACATAGTCACCGGGGTTAAGTTGTGGCTCACCTCTGTAGGTGTTATGGCCGCGTAGTTGACTGATCAAGATTTCGTTATTTTGTGGTCCTGCTTGTGCAGGTACAGCGCCAACGGTAGTTAGGGCAACTAAACCGGCAAAACCAGCGACAAGGGAAATTTTGTTAAACACAATTACCTCAAGCAAAAAGTTAGTAAATTGTCTATAGACGTTTTAGATTATAACCTAGTTCCTAATTTTGTCTATATTGCGAAATATTAGTTTAATAATTTCTCGATCGAGCGGTTGGAGGTTTCAGTTATCAGTTATCAGTTATCAGTTATCAGATTGCAGATTCCAGTTTTAAGTAGGGTTTACCGAAAAAGACCTAGGATGGGGACAGACAGAGGGCAGGAGGCAGTTATTCAGCCAGCCCTAAGTAGAAAGTTTTAGGTGAAAACTCCGGGGTCTTCTGGACATCAGGTGAAAAATGTTCACTGTGTTACATAATGGTTATTAGTGCTAGGGACATAAGGCTTATGCCCCTTTTTCGATAAGATAAGCTTATCACTTTAACTCCAATAGAACCAAACTTGGGAACTTTCTTTTCACTGATTACTGATTACTGTTTACTGCTCACTGAAAAACCCCCACCTCCCCACTTCCCCTAAAAACAGGATGAAGCTAGGCTTTAAGATCGATATTGCTGAATAATTCAGGATCGAGGGTGGGTAGTTCCATATCTTTTTCCCCCAGGGGAGAGGGTGACTGGAAGCGATTTACGGTTTGTTGAATGCGATCGAAAATGGTGATTTTTTCCTCACTATTGTTCTGGGGTTCGGGAATAGGTTCCACTTCTAGCGGAGGCTGAATACTGGGGGCAGGTTCGTTAATCTCCTTTGTCTCTGGTATGGTGGTTAGGGGAGATTGGATCGCTTCAGGGGTTTCCTCTAGCTTTTCGACTGTTTCTGTCTCTACTGGTTTTTCCTCAACTATAGGGCTTTCTGGCTCAATAACAGGGCTTTCCTCAACTATAGGGCTTTCTGGCTCAATAACAGGGCTTTCCTCAACTATAGGGCTTTCTGGCTCAATAACAGGGTTTTCCTCAACTATAGGGCTTTCTGGCTCAATAACAGGGCTTTCCTCAACTATAGGGCTTTCTGGCTCAAGTATAGGGGTTTCTGGCTCGATAATTGGTGTTTCTTCCTCTGGACTGGGAATAGTTTGATAGTTGGGATCGACGATGCTACGGGCAATTGTAGGGGATAAATCGCCGCGGACTAATTGACTAAGACCGTTTTGGTAAGAGGGATCAAAGCTAATCACGCGCACGCTGGTATTAAACTCATTTTCGATTTTATTTCCCTTACCATCGATGAATTCTAGTTGTACCCAGTTATTGCCCTTATCAAAACCCTTGAGATATATTGGTTCCCAAGTATCAAGCAGAAAACTTTCACCGTTGACAGTGACACGAATGCGCCAATCTTGAAGATTATTATCCTCGTTGGCAGTATTGGACAGACGTAGAGGAGCATTACTCAGATAAAAATCGAGCAGGATTGGTTCCGCACCGTAGATTCCTTGCGGACTACTGTAGGTTAAAAGGGGTGAGTTATGCTCAGGGGCATTTTTGCCTGTTTTTGTCAGAATATGAAAGGTTGTTTCAGCAAAGGCCCCATCATTTTTAAAACTTTCTTGCCAAGGTCGCAGGGCCAAGACGCGGAGGGTGTGAGTACCGGGGGCAAGATTTTCTAGGATAATCGGCTGTTTGAGGTCGTAAATGGCTGCCGCTGGTTCATTATCGACAATCAGACTCAAGTGGGATCCTAATTTCAGGGTATCGTCTTGGAAAATTGGCAGATCTGACACTTGTAGTTTAACTGTCACCTGGGTGTCATCGAAAACTTGTTCGGCCAGAGGACTGAGAATCGTTACTTGGGGGGCGTAACTATCTAAACTGGGGCGCAGTTCCTGAATTAGGGCCGGGGGGGCAACCTCAGAAATGCGGCCTTGAACGACGGGAAGATTAGAGGTTTCGGAAGTGGGGAGATTGGTAGCTGTCAAGCGATCGCCACAGGCGGTTAACAGGGTGGTCAGTAAACCGATCACAAGACATATATGAAGGGTTTTGACTGGGATTAATTTATGTAGTAGGGATAGCACGTTCCTCCTAGAGCCAAGGCCAAAATCTATACAAACCATTGATTTTGCTAGAGTCATTGAATGCTCTGGTGTCAGCAAAAGCGGGAGAAGATGAGGTCATGGCCTCAATTTTACAGAATTGTTTGATTGTTTTTTGAGAATCTATCTATTGAATTTTCTATATGGTCTGGTGGGGGAGAAAAGGGGGAAATTGGCTTCTGGGGCGACAATTAATAAACTTTTGTAAAGAAAAATTACCGGTTTGACTCTGACTAAGACCGTCCATAGCAGAAAATGTCTCTCCTATCAAGGATTGAGAGAATTTTAATTATTGTTAAGCACAACGAACAGAGGAGAGAACAAAGACTTATCATCTACTATTGATGCTTTCGACTGGAATCTCACCCAAGAGGAAAGTCAAGCGACATTAACAAAAGGTGGGTCAGATTTCAACTTGCCTTTTTTAGGTTAAAAAATCTATCCTCAAATAAAACGCTAAGTCTATTGTCGAGAGAGGAGAATCCTCATGGCACTCCCCCCCAAAGAGGCGGTAGCTAAAGTGATTGTAGATAAAGACCCAGTACCTACTTCCTTTGAGAAGTGGGGTCAACCGGGCCATTTTGATCGCACTTTAGCCAAAGGACCCAAAACCACCACCTGGATTTGGAACCTACACGCCAACGTCCACGATTTTGATAGTCAAACCAGCGATCTCGAAGATATTTCTCGGAAAATCTTCAGCGCCCACTTCGGACATCTCGCCGTTGTCTTCGTTTGGCTAAGTGGAATGTACTTCCACGGCGCGAAATTTTCTAACTATGAAGCTTGGTTAACCAACCCGCTTGCCATCAAACCCAGCGCCCAAGTGGTCTGGCCGATCGTCGGTCAAGGCATCCTCAACGGCGATGTGGGCGGTGGTTTCCACGGTATTCAGATCACCTCTGGTCTGTTCTACCTCTGGCGCGCCTCCGGGTTCACCAACAGCTATCAGCTATACTGCACCGCTATCGGTGGTTTAGTGATGGCGGGCCTGATGCTGTTTGCCGGTTGGTTCCATTACCACAAAAGCGCACCGAAACTGGAATGGTTCCAAAACGTGGAATCGATGATGAACCACCACTTGGCGGGTTTACTCGGCTTAGGTTCCCTAGGTTGGGCCGGTCATCAGATTCACGTTTCTTTACCGGTGAACAAACTCCTCGATGCGGGAGTCGCTCCCCAAGATATCCCCTTGCCCCACGAGTTCATTCTCGAACCGAGCAAGATGGCGGATTTATATCCCAGTTTCGCCCAGGGTTTGACCCCCTTCTTTACCCTTAACTGGGGTGCTTACTCGGATTTCCTCACCTTCAAAGGTGGCTTGAACCCCGTGACCGGTGGTCTCTGGCTTTCCGATACCGCTCACCATCACTTGGCGATCGCTGTATTATTCATCATTGCTGGTCATATGTACCGTACCAACTGGGGTATCGGTCACAGCATGAAGGAAATCCTCGAAAACCACAAAGGTCCCTTCACCGGTCAAGGTCACAAAGGACTGTACGAAATCCTGACCACCTCTTGGCACGCTCAGTTAGCGATTAACCTGGCTCTCTTAGGTTCGCTAACCATCATCGTGGCCCACCATATGTACGCCATGCCGCCCTATCCCTATCAGGCGACTGACTACGCCACCCAACTATCCTTGTTCACTCACCACACTTGGATCGGTGGCTTCTTAATCGTCGGTGCGGGAGCGCACGGAGCGATCTTCATGGTGCGGGACTACGATCCAGCCAAGAACGTGGATAACCTGCTCGATCGGGTGATCCGTCATCGCGACGCAATTATCTCCCACCTGAACTGGGTATGTATTTTCCTTGGCTTCCATAGCTTCGGTTTATACATTCACAACGACACCATGCGGGCTTTTGGTCGTCCCCAAGATATGTTCTCGGATACGGGAATTCAACTACAACCCATCTTTGCCCAATGGGTACAAAGTCTCCACACCCTAGCCCCTGGCAACACCGCTCCTAACGCTCTCACTACCGCTAGTTATGCTTTCGGTGGCGACGTAGTAGCAGTGGGTGGCAAAGTGGCTATGATGCCGATCACTCTCGGTACTGCCGATTTCCTCGTGCATCACATCCACGCCTTCACCATCCATGTCACCGTGTTGATTCTCCTCAAAGGGGTTCTCTACGCTCGCGGTTCCCGTCTGATTCCCGATAAAGCGAATCTCGGTTTCCGTTTCCCCTGCGATGGTCCCGGTCGCGGCGGTACCTGCCAAGTTTCGGGTTGGGATCACGTTTTCCTCGGCCTGTTCTGGATGTACAACTCCATCTCGGTCGTAATCTTCCACTTTAGCTGGAAAATGCAGTCCGATGTCTGGGGAACCGTCGCCCCCGATGGCACTGTCACCCACGTTACCCTCGGTAACTTCGCCCAAAGTGCCATCACCATCAACGGTTGGTTACGGGATTTCCTCTGGGCGCAAGCAGCGCAAGTCATTAATTCCTATGGCTCTGCTCTGTCCGCCTACGGAATCATGTTCCTAGCCGGTCACTTCGTCTTCGCGTTTAGCTTGATGTTCCTGTTCAGTGGTCGCGGCTACTGGCAAGAATTAATCGAGTCGATCGTCTGGGCGCACAACAAGTTAAGAGTTGCCCCCGCTATCCAACCTCGCGCCCTGAGCATCATTCAAGGTCGTGCCGTTGGTGTGGCTCACTACCTCTTAGGCGGTATTGTCACCACTTGGGCATTCTTCTTGGCCAGAAGTCTATCGATTGGCTAAACTTGCCTATAAGGGCTTGCCAGTCCCCCGTAGATTGGCAAGCCTAGGCTGAACCAGCGTCGATTGACCGATACCTCTGTAAGCGTTTCCTATTACAGTGGGTGAATTTAAAAAAGGAAATAACCAGCACTCGTGTAAGAGCCTCAGTTATTTAGAGAGGAGAATTTCCTAAACAGCTATGGCAACTAAATTCCCTAAATTTAGCCAAGATCTAGCCCAAGATCCGACCACCCGTCGGATTTGGTACGGGATCGCCACAGCCCACGATTTTGAAAGTCATGATGGCATGACGGAAGAGAATCTCTACCAAAAGATTTTCGCGTCGCACTTCGGCCACATTGCAATCATTTTCCTGTGGACTTCCGGCACTATATTCCACGTCGCTTGGCAAGGTAACTTCGAGCAGTGGATCAAAGATCCCTTGAACATCCGTCCCATCGCCCACGCGATTTGGGATCCCCAGTTCGGTAAAGGCGCTGTAGATGCCTTCACCCAAGCTGGCGCTTCTAATCCGGTTAACATCGCCTATTCCGGGGTTTACCACTGGTTCTACACCATCGGTATGACCTCCAACCAAGACCTATACCAAGGTGCGGTGTTCCTGCTGATTCTCTCGGCGATTTTCCTCTTTGCTGGCTGGTTACACTTACAACCTAAGTTCCGTCCTAGCCTCGCTTGGTTCAAAAACGCTGAATCTCGCCTGAACCACCACCTCGCCGCTCTGTTCGGTGTTAGCTCTCTGGCTTGGACCGGACACCTCGTTCACGTTGCTATCCCCGAATCCCGCGGTCAGCACGTTGGTTGGGACAACTTCCTTTCCACTCCCCCCCACCCGGCGGGTTTACTGCCCTTCTTCACCGGTAACTGGAGTGTGTACGCGGAAAACCCTGATACTGCTAACCACATTTTCGGTACTGCCCAAGGCGCGGGAACTGCGATTCTCACCTTCTTAGGTGGTTTCCATCCCCAAACCGAGTCCCTCTGGTTAACCGATATGGCTCACCACCACTTGGCGATCGCTGTGATCTTCATTGTGGCTGGTCATATGTACCGCACTAACTGGGGCATCGGTCACAGCATCAAGGACATCCTCAATGCACACAGACCCCCCAGTGGTAAGTTAGGAGCCGGTCACAAAAATCTTTATGACACGGTTAACAACTCTCTCCACTTCCAACTCGGTTTGGCTCTCGCTTCTTTAGGCGTGATCACCTCTCTGGTGGCGCAGCATATGTACGCGCTACCCCCTTATGCCTTTATCGCTAAGGACTACACCACCCAAGCGGCTCTTTATACCCACCACCAATACATCGCTGGTTTCCTAGCGGTGGGTGCTTTCGCTCACGGTGCTATCTTCTTCGTGCGTGACTATGATCCCGAAGCGAACAAAGATAACGTGCTGGCGCGGATGCTGGAGCATAAAGAAGCGATCATCTCTCACCTAAGCTGGGTTTCCCTTTTCTTAGGTTTCCACACCCTCGGCCTCTACGTTCATAACGATGTGGTCGTCGCTTTCGGTACTCCCGAAAAACAAATCCTGATCGAACCTGTGTTTGCTCAATTCGTGCAAGCAGCTTCGGGTAAAACCCTGTACGGCATGAACGTACTGTTGTCTAACCCCGATAGTATCGCTTACACCGCCTATCCCAACTACGGTGATGTTTGGTTACCCGGTTGGCTAGACGCAATCAATAGCGGCACTAACTCCCTATTCTTAACCATCGGTCCTGGCGACTTCCTCGTTCACCATGCGATCGCTCTTGGTTTACACACCACCGTTCTAATCCTGGTTAAAGGTGCTTTAGACGCTCGTGGTTCCAAATTAATGCCCGATAAAAAAGACTTCGGCTATTCCTTCCCTTGCGACGGTCCCGGCCGTGGCGGTACTTGCGACATCTCTGCTTGGGATTCCTTCTACCTAGCCATGTTCTGGATGTTGAACACCCTGGGTTGGTTAACCTTCTACTGGCACTGGAAACACCTCGGTGTCTGGTCGGGTAACGTGGCTCAGTTTAACGAAAACTCCACCTATCTGATGGGCTGGTTCCGCGATTACCTCTGGGCTAACTCGGCTCAGTTAATCAACGGTTACAACCCCTACGGTGTTAATAACCTTTCTGTCTGGGCCTGGATGTTCCTCTTTGGACACCTCGTTTGGGCAACCGGTTTCATGTTCCTGATCTCTTGGCGTGGTTACTGGCAAGAGTTGATCGAAACTATCGTCTGGGCCCACGAACGCACTCCTCTGGCGAACCTCGTTCGTTGGAAAGACAAACCCGTGGCTCTCTCGATCGTTCAGGCTCGTTTGGTTGGTTTAGCTCACTTCACCGTTGGCTATATCTTCACCTACGCCGCCTTCTTGATCGCTTCCACTGCTGGCAAGTTCGGCTAAACCTTGAATTAGGTAACTAAAAAACCCCCCGCCCATTGGTGGGGGGTTTTGTTGTTTATGATTGATCGTAAAAGCACGGCTCAATCTCAAAAATCTATGCAGTGGGAAGAATTAAGCTTGTATAGTAAAGCTTTGAGTTTTTGTTAGATTGATATTTATCAACTTTAGAGCATTGCTGGACAGAGAGGGAGCTTGGGGAATTTTCTACATTGTAAGTTCGGAAGAACCAACAACTTTATGATCAGGACTTTGTTTTGTGGATTGAGCGAACCACCGAACAAATTCGACGCGGGGAGATGAAAAATTTAGATTGGGAACATCTTTTAACGGAGATAGAAGATTTGGGTAGAGAACAAAGAAACCAAGTGGAAAGCTATCTAATTCAAACCGTTAAACATTTATTAATGTATCAGTATTGGCTGACTGAAAAAGGTAATTGTGGCCGGGGATGGGCCGATGAAATCGATAATTTCCGTCTAGAACTAGAAATTTTATTCCAGTCAAAAACCCTCTACAATTATGGTGCTTCTAGGTTAGATATAATTTATGATAAAGCCAAGCGATCGGTAATCAAAAAAACTGGTTTATCTGTTGATAGGTTTCCGCAAGTTTGTCCTTATACCTTTATAGATTTTGATTTTTTACCAGTTTAGAATAGGAGAATTAAAGCTGAGAAAGACATTCATAAGTTATCCTCTTGTTCAAGAGACATCTCCAAAAATCATCACCCAATCACAGCTTGCTTTTATACTATCTACTAATTAAGTAGTTCTATAGCTGAAATGTATATCTATCGTTGCCAATTTGATTTCATTGAAAAAATATGGGGCGATTAAAATCATTTTTATTTGGGTAAGTTTCTTAACTAAAAAGACTTTGAGCCTTGAGATAATATTAGATCGAGGTCTAATGTTATTCATCAAACAAACATTAAGGTTACAATGAAGGAATCAGATTTCAGAAAATAGCCATGAAACGAGATGAGGTACTAACAATTCTCGCAACACACCGAGAACAATTAGAAAAACTAGGGGTAAAGTCTCTGTCTCTATTTGGTTCAGTAGCAAGGGATGAGGCAGGTTTTGACAGTGATGTAGATTTATTGGTAGAATTTAGTAAAGCGGTAGGGTTATTTGAGTTTATCGAGGTACGACTTTACTTAGAAGATATATTAGGATGTTCTGTTGATTTAGGGACTCAAGATTCTTTAAAAGAACATTTACGACAACCTGTATTAAAGGATGTGATTAGTGCCTTTTAAAGATTGGCAACTTCGTCTTCAAGATATTGTTGAATCCATTGATGAAATCTTGGAATGGACGGCTAATATGACCCTTGAAGATTTTAGCTCAAATCGAGTGACTCTTAAAGCAGTTCTTTATAATTTAGGAATTATTGGTGAGGCATCTAGAAATATTCCTAGTGATATACAATTGCGTTATTCTCAAATTACTTGGCGTTTAATGGGAGATATGCGAAGTGTCATTTTTCATGAATATTTTCGGGTAGAATTGGCAATTGCTTGGCGGACGATTGAAAATAATCTAACTCCATTGCGTTCACAATTACAGGAAATTTTAGAAAATGAAGCCGAAAATTAATCTATAAAAATCCCCCTCAACTGGTCTAAAATTAAGGCAGGGCTATACCGCTTAATACGATAGTCTTGACAGAACGTAGATTCATAATTTTTTCCTGAAATTGGGAAGCCGTGTTTACTTGCTAATTTCAGAATATTCGGAGTCTAAGGATGATGTCAGTCCCAAAATAAGTGGAAATTGACGATTTCAATCGTTTCTACTTTCAGTAATAAAATAGAGGAACGTGGGCTCTTCTGGTTTTCGTGTGTTAATTTTTGTTATGAATTAAAGCAAGCAAACAGCTTAAGTCGAAGATGTTCAAAATTGGTAAATCCATAACTCATTCTTTTAATAAGCTTTATTTTGGTATTCATTCCCTCAATTAATCCGTTGGTTGTATGATTTTCAAAGTAATTACAAATACCTGGCAAATGCTTCTGGATCATGCTGGCACTACTTTGATATAATATCCCGCCTATTCTTATCCATTTTTCCAATTTTCTCTCAGCACCTCTGAACGTTCTACAACTTTGATAAATTTGTCTAATTTCTTCTTTCATTTCCCAGGCTATTCCTAAGCATGGATGTTCTTTCAGGATAACTTCTAGTTGTTGTTTTTGCTCATCCTTTAAGTCCTCTTTATTCTTCCATAATAAATGAGGTAATCCTTTTTCATGCACCCCCATTAACTTTCTCAATTTATTAAGCTCGTCATTGATGATAGCCATTACATGAAAACGGTCATAGATGATTTTAGCATTAGGAAATAATTCCTTGATCACTGCTGTAAATCCTGACCACATATCGACGCTCACTTCTTTCACCTTCTCCCGAACTGCCTGGAGGCTGTGCTTTTAAGGCTTCCATTAATTCTTCTTGCTTATGTCCTTTCATCACATCTAGTAAAATTTTCTTGTCCAGATCTACGACCGTTGTTATGAAATCTTTATGTCCTTTTAAGTTACTAAATTCATCTAAGCTTATTCGTTCTGGTGCTTCCCACTCTTCCTTTTCTAGTTCTTTAGCACAGTGATTAAATA
>SFBI01000218.1 GCA_007095845.1 Microcystis aeruginosa Ma_MB_S_20031200_S102 | reverse complement strand
ACAATTATTTTTTTCTCTTGAATTTTCTCTTTCTCGCTCCATACCCCTTTTAATGCTATATATTCTTATTAACCCTTTTAACCTTTGAATTAATTTTAGTTACTATGTACTACTTTGATAGCTTTTTTGATCTGTGACAGTTGAGGGTGCGGAATGTGGGTTTAAAAGCTTAATCAGCAAAGGTTCAATCTAGGTATGAGAACCGCTATATAAATTTTGCTAACAAATCCTATAGGATTGATATTGAAGCCTTCAGCTTAGGCTCTCTCGGATTTGGTGGGTAAAATGTATTCTAGGATACAGTCCTGCTGGCGAGCGAGTGAAAGGAACCACAAAGACACAAAGGACGCAAAGATTGAGCGATCATACTAGTAAGTTAAACTTATCACACAGAACCTAGAAGAGCCGCACTTTCCCAATCATCATCAAAAGGAAGCGCATCGGGATCTGACAAAGCATTAGCCTCGATTTCTGCATCGCTCATCGATTTAACTCGCTCCCAATCGGTTAAATTATTAATATCTGGGGGATTATTTGTTATATTTATCCTTCCTAAAGCTGGTATTTCCATAGGTGGTGGCCAGTGCAGAACTACAGTGATATACTAAGGATAACTTGATCAATACTTTCTAGGGAGATTTTGCTATCAATTCCCAGAAAGTATCGGGGTTTAGGTTTTGCGTCCGAGAAAATTAATAATCTGGGGATTGATTTCTTTTGACCAATGTTCTTGGGGATAGTGTTTCGCTTCCGCGAGGGAGATTAATTCCACTCCTGATTTAGTGGCTAATTTTTCGACAGTGACAGAAGATAACCAAGGGTCCCCCATTCCCCAGACAAAAAGGATAGGTTTTTCAAAGTTCTCTAAACCTGTCTCAATTTCTGCCATAGTTTTCGATAGGTTTAAATTGCGAATCGTGGCCACTAAAGCGCGACCTACTGCCGAAGTTTTTAGATAAGGTTGACGGAAAATAGCCAGATCTGCATCACTAATCACAAAACCGCTACCGGTTTCTAAAGTACGATCGACTAATAAGGGGTCTTGAGTCGCCATATCTCCGAGGAAAGGTATCCCCCATTGTTTCATTATCCAGGGTAATTTGACATCACTGGACAGGGGAGTATTTAAAACGATCAAGCGCTCAATTTTATCAGGATTTTCTAGGGCGTATTGTAAACTGACGGAGGCTAAAAAACCCTGGACAATGAGGGAGATTTTCGGCAATTGGAGAGCTTGAATAAAATCGGCCAAAGCTTGACAAAAAGCGCTAGGTGTGTAGGCGAAATCTCTGGCATCGGGTTTAGCGGATAAACCAGAACCGATCCAATCGGGGGCAATGGCATTAATGTTATATTCTTCTAAACTGGTTAATAATTCCCGCCAAATATAGCCATGGGCGGGTAAACCATGGAGTAGGATCACGGGGGTTGTATCCGGTTGTTGAGCGGGGTTAACCTGTCGATAAAACCACTTGAGAGAGCCGACTTCGAGAAAATTTTCTAAAATAGCCATGGTTAATGGGGAATTAATCATCAATAACCATTGTCTAACGTCTAGGAACCGATCGCACCGGCAATTTTCCCACTCCGGCAGTTAAAGGGAGCTTGCGTCGAGACTTTGTGCTTCTGCGGGGGTTAAAGGCAAATGAAGACCGCATTCTTGTTTTAAACCCTTGAAACGGGTGTCTCGTTCGTTGCTATCATCGGCGGTTAAAGGCCGACTGGAGTGCCAATCGCCGACGGAGACATAACCCAGATCAAAATAGGGATGGTAGGGAAGATCGTATTTAGTCAGATATTCGTAGATGGTTTTGGCATTCCAGTCAAGTATCGGTAATATTTTGTAACGTTCGCCCTGTTGATTGACCCATTGGAGAGTTTTGCGGTGGTCGGTTTGGTCGCGACGTAAACCCGCTAACCAAGCGGTGGCCTTTAATTCCTTCAGGGCCCGTTGCATCGGCTCCACCTTGCGGATTTTGTCGTAGAGATTGAGGGAGTCGAGATCGTTATTTGACCACAGTTTACCGTGGATTGCTTCCATGCGGGCGGGACTGAGGGGAGATTGATAAACTTTCAGGTTTAAATGGAGGCGTTGGCTTAAGTCTTCGGCAAATTGATAGGTTTCTGGGGGAAGATAGCCGGTATCGATCCAAATAATCGGAATATCGGGGATAATTGCGGTGACGAGGTGCAACATCACCGCGGCCTGAATGCCGAAACTGGTACTCATCACCAAACCTTCCCCAAAGGTGGCCGCGGCCCAAGCGACGATTTCTGCGGCGTTAGCGGAGTCAAAACGTTGATTAATTCTGGCGAGGTCGAGGGATAGAGGGTAAGAAAAAGACCGGTCGGCAGTGGCGATGAAGGCGGTTTCTAGGGCCTGTGGATGAGAATTAAGTAAGTGTAAATCTGGCATTCTGGCTAAGATTTAAGGTGTACAGTAGCGGCGGATACTGATAGAGTCCAATCTATCCCTGTGATTGGATTATAGCATTGGGCCATCGGCCCGCTCTAGCTATTTCTTTTCCTTTCCAGAGCCGGGTGATTCGATCGAGGAGAATGGAACTATCAGGCCTCAATTGTATCTTAATGACTGATTTCACGATAATTGGACTCTCAGCCCCGCTACTGCTAGAAAAGTTACTATTTAGTAATTTTTTACTTTAAGTTAAGAAACTTATCTAAGGCTAGAACCATATTTGGCGGCCAACGGCGCACGCTTTTTACCCAATCGAGGTCTTGATAGCGGGTATCCATACCCACGGCGGCTACCCAATTGCTTTCCGCTTCTCCCTGTTGTCCTTGGGTCCATAAAACGGCGGTTAAGGCGGCTCTGACATCGGGGAACATGGGGTATTTGCGGGCAATATTCCGCATTTTTTGGACTGCTTCTGGATATCTGCCCAATTCGTACAAGGCCAGTGCCAGATTAGCTTGCGCCCAGGCAAAATTCGGGGCTAGTTGGGTAGCTTGGCGATAGTCTTTGACGGCGGCTTCCCAGTCCCCTAAACCGCCCTCAGCGTTGCCGCGATTGTTATAGGCAAAGGCATCATTGGGATCTAGTTCTAAAACTTTATTATAATCGGCGATCGCTTCTTGATATTTGCCTTCTCCTTCTAAAGCGGTGCCGCGATTGAGGTAGGGATCGGGGGCATCGGGGGCAATGGCGATCGCTTGGTTAAAATCGGCGATCGCATCCTCTAATTTATTGAGGCTGACTCTGGCATTGCCGCGATTACTCCAGACGGCGGGGTTAGTGGGGAATTTGGCGACTAATTGGGTCCAATAGTTTTCGGCCTGGGTGTAATCCCCTTTTTCTGTGGCTTCTAGGGCTTTTTCGGCGATAACTTCCCCTTCTCTCATCTGTTCTTCGCTAATAGTCGGGCTATCGGCATAGGCCGCTATGGGTAGGGCAAAAAAGAGTAATAGACTCAATACACAAGCGGTGATCCAACGCATAATTACTTCATAATTTGTTACTTAATCTTTTCTCAATCTACCCTACTTAGGTGAACTCTGCCCTAGATAGTCTTGATAGCCTAGTCGTTGAAGATTGCTTTGTTTTTCGAGGACGGAATCGGTGAGGGATTGACGATAGGCGATAACTTCCTCTAAAAGATCAGTATTACCAGTGGCGAGAATTTGAACCGCTAAAAGTCCGGCATTTTTGGCATTACCGATCGCCACTGTAGCTACGGGAATGCCTGCGGGCATCTGTACAATTGAATAGAGAGAGTCTAACCCTTGTAAAGTGCGCGTGACTACGGGAACTCCAATCACGGGTAAGGGAGTTAGAGATGCCACCATCCCGGGTAAATGGGCAGCGCCGCCGGCTCCGGCGATAATCACTTTTATTCCCCTTAAATGAGCGTTTTTGGCGTATTCAAACATTTTTTCGGGGGTACGATGGGCCGAGACGATGGCGACTTCGTGGCTAATCTGAAAAACCTCTAAAACTGCGATCGCTTCTTTCATGGTGGGTAAGTCGGAATCACTGCCCATAATTACACCCACTAGGGGCGCTGCTGCGGAGGGAATGCGATGATCTGTCACCATAACTGCTGGAAAATAATTTTGTTTTTTAATCTTATAGCAGGGTTTGTTAGAGTGCATCTCATTTTTGTAAATCTACCAAGTTGGGATGTTTAAGGGGAAACTATTGGCTAAAATCGGGCTTTACTGGTGATTTTATCATTTATATACTAGCTTTTGGTGTTTAGAACCACCCAAACTCTGGAAAGCATTAGCTTTTCAGTGGAATGCTTACAGGCGGTTGTTGATATGTATGTAATAATCTAAGAGTCACTGGACAATTGCCGATTACTGTGATTAGGGATTATTGTCGATAAAAAAACTTCTAAATCCCACGGCTAGTAGGGAACCACTTAAAACAGTTATCAATGTCCAAATTTGATTTTTTTGGGTTCCTTCGACTTTCTCTAAGCGTTTATTCATGTCATCAAATTTACTATCAAGAGTTTTAATATCCCCTTTAACTTCCGTGAGTTCAATCTTTAAGTCGGTAGTATCTTTTTGAAGATTTTTGACATCAGCTTTTATTTCCGCTTGTCCATTCTCGATCACCTTCAATCGATTGTCCACCTCAATCAGTCGAGTTTCCGTGGTAGTCAGTCGAGTTTCCACGGTAGTGAGTCGATTGTCCACGGTAGTGAGTCGATTGTCCACCTCAATGAGTCGAGTTTCTATGGTAGTGAGTCGAGTTTCCACGGTAGTGAGTCGATTGTCCATGGTAGTGAGTCGATTGTCCATGGTAGTGAGTCGATTGTCCATGGTAGTGAGTCGATTGTCCATGGTAGTCAGTCGATTGTCGATTTCGTTGAATCGATGTTCGATTATCTTCTGTCCATTGAGGATTAAATCTTCTAGTCTTTTTAAATCATTATCCGTAGCAGTGGTGGTGGTCATTGATTAAACTCCTATAATTTCAATTTGCTCTTATTTTTATTATTATAGCCTTTCTTATAAACATGAAGTACGATCGGATCTCTTGGGTTCGGTGGGTAAAATATATTATAGGATACATTGCTGCTGGCGGTCGCAACGCGCTCGCTACGCGAGACCAACTGGAACGAACCACAAAGACACAAAGGACACAAAGATTAATCGCTTCTAGATAATCTAAACTTATCACATACCTTTTAAAGAGGATTTATTATTAGCTATAAATTTGCTGCTTGAGCAAATATGTTCAGCGAATCACTCCCGTTAGAGTGAGATAAGATTAACTCTTATTTCTCACCCTAACTGCTAGGAAAAACCAGTAATTAAATTAGGCACCTTGGCGTAATTTGTCCAAAACCGATCGATCTTCTAGAGTAGAAGTATCACCGGAAATCTCTTGACCTGATGCTAAAGTTCGCAAGAGACGACGCATAATTTTACCCGATCGCGTTTTTGGCAGTACATCGGTAAAACGGATTTCTCCCGGTCGAGCAATAATGCCAATTTCCTTGACAACGTGATCCTTTAATGCTTGCGCTAACTCCTGACTCGCTTCATAATGCCCCTCGAGAGTCACAAAAGCATAGACTTCTTCCCCTTTAATTTCATCCGGTCGTCCCACCACAGCCGCCTCTGCTACCGCAGGATGAGATACTAAAGCTGATTCGATCTCCATAGTCCCTAAACGGTGGCCAGAAACGCTAATTACGTCATCAACGCGCCCCATTACCCAGAAATAACCGTCTTCGTCCTGACGACTACCATCCCCAGCAAAATAGAGATATTGGCCATCTTTGGGGGCGATCTGTTCCCAGTAGGTATTGCGGAAGCGATCGGGGTTTTTATAAACTGTTCGCATCATACCGGGCCAGGGATGTTTGACCACCAGATAACCCCCCTCATTCGCATGGGTGGGATTGCCCTCTAGGTCCACCACTGCGGCGATAATACCTGGAAAAGGGAGGGTTGCTGACCCCGGTTTGGTGGCAATTGCCCCGGGTAAGGGAGTAATCATAATTCCCCCGGTTTCCGTTTGCCACCAAGTATCGACAATCGGACATTTTTCCTTACCGATAACCCGGTGATACCACATCCACGCTTCTGGGTTAATCGGTTCTCCCACGGTTCCCAGTAAGCGCAAAGAGGATAAATCCCGGCTATTGGGGATATCTTCCCCCATTTTGATAAAAGCGCGGATAGCAGTGGGGGCAGTATAAAAGATATTAACGCGATATTTCTCGATTACATCCCAAAAACAGCCTAAATTAGAGGGACGGGGAACCCCTTCATACATCACCGTCGTTGCACCATTAGAAAGGGGTCCGTAAACGATATAACTATGGCCGGTAATCCAACCCACATCGGCAGTACACCAGTAAACATCGGTGTCTTTCAGGTCAAAAATCCATTTGCTGGTGACATGGGTGTAGAGATTA
The DNA here is from genome assembly GCA_007095845.1 of Microcystis aeruginosa Ma_MB_S_20031200_S102. GTDB lineage: Bacteria > Cyanobacteriota > Cyanobacteriia > Cyanobacteriales > Microcystaceae > Microcystis > Microcystis aeruginosa_D. The sequence continues at coordinate 16,502 of SFBI01000218.1, read as the reverse complement.
TAACCGGCGGTGGTGTGGACGACTCCTTTCGGTTTGCCGGTGGAACCACTGGTATAGAGGATAAATAACATATCTTCACTATCCATCGGTTCGGCCGGACAGTTAGCAGACACCTGTTTTTGTAGATCATGCCACCAGTAATCGCGATCGGCAACCATATTGATGGGTTCCTTGCTGCGCTGGACAACGAGAACTTTTTCCACACTGGGGGCGCTATTATCGGCTAGGGCGAGATCCACCTGTTCCTTGAGAGCAACGACTTTATCCTTGCGGAAACCACCATCGGCAGTGATTACCACCTTAGCAGCCGCATCATTAAGACGATCGCGCAAAGCATCGGCACTAAATCCGCCAAAAACTACACTGTGGGGCGCACCAATTCTGGCACAGGCTAACATGGCGATGGCTGCTTCGGGAATCATCGGCAGATAAATTCCGACTACATCGCCTTTTTTTACGCCTAATTCCTTTAAAGCGTTGGCAAATTGACACACTTCTCGGTGTAGCTGTTCGTAGGTAATGGTGCGGCTGTCCCCCGGTTCTCCTTCCCAGATGATGGCGGCTTTATTACGTCTCCAGGTGGTGAGATGTCTGTCAATACAGTTGTAACAAATATTAATCTTGCCGTTGACGAACCATTTAGCAAAGGGGGGCTGCCAGTCAAGAGTCTCTGACCATTTTTCAAACCAATGTAGTTCTTTTTCGGCTAATTGGGACCAAAAAGCCTGGGGATCGGCCTTGGCTTTGGCGTAGAGTTGCTGGTATTCTTCAAGGCTTTTAATGGTGGCATTCTGAGCAAATTCGGCACTGGGGGGAAACAGCCGATTTTCCTGTAGGATCGATTCGATCGCTATTTCTGTCATACTGGCAAACGAAATAAATTATCTTGCGATCCAGATTACCTTTTTCGGTTCCCTCCGTAACCCCGGCAAGCAATTCTTTAAGGCTATTTTAGGATTAGCCGAGATGCGAATAGCGATCGCAATTTGGCCCCAAGTGTTACAGAGTTTAAAGTTATGTCACCGATCGAGCGATGAACAGATCGCTGTAGGGTAAACTAACCGATAAACCCGAAATTTAACATGGAGAACACTCGGTAAGGAGTCATAATTCAATGTCTCATAGCGTTAAAATTTACGATACCTGTATCGGTTGCACCCAATGCGTTCGGGCTTGTCCCCTCGACGTGCTGGAAATGGTTCCCTGGGATGGCTGTAAAGCTGCCCAGATTGCCTCTTCCCCCCGCACGGAAGACTGTATTGGTTGCAAACGTTGCGAAACCGCTTGTCCGACGGATTTCTTAAGCATTCGGGTTTATCTCGGAGCAGAAACCACCCGCAGCATGGGTCTAGCCTACTAGGCCTGGCAATCATTCTGTGTTTAACATTTAGCGAAAACTAATCTTGTTAAGAGGACTAACCAGTCCTCTTTTTTCGTTATACCCCCGTCGCTAGTTCAAATTTTAGTTAGGTAATTCCCCAAAAAGTTGACGATATTTTTGCAGTTTTGCCTCCATTTCTACTAACTGCTGATTAGCCTGTTCAGCCCGTTGGCGTTCATTTTCAGCCCGTTGGCGTTCATTTTCTGCCCGTTGCTTTTCCTGTTCCAGTAGTTCATTAATTTCGCTGTAGGACAAGAATTGAGTACCATCAGGACGATAAATTTTTAACTCGTCAGTTAGGTCAAAACGAATGCCTAAACGGGGACTCACCCAATTATTAACCTCACTAACACTGTCTAAACTGTCACCAATTCGCTGCCAAGCTTCTAGACTATTATCATCGGGATCATAGACGTAGTATTCTTGGACTCCATAGCGATCATAAAATAGCAATTTTTTAGCCATTTCGATCGATGTGTTACTAGGAGAAAGAATCTCAAAGACGACTTGAGGAGCAAGATTATCTTCTTGCCATTGTTTGTAGGAACCTCGATCGCCTTTCGGTCTGCCAAATACTACCATCGTATCAGGAGCGGCAGCAATTTTCGGCTGGCCTTGCACGGGATACCATAACAGATCCCCCGCTACAAATACCTGGGGATCATCGATATATAACCAGTCGATATTCTGCTTAATCGTTACTATCCAGTGAAATTGTTTAGTATTATCTGCCATCGGTTTACCGTCGCTCTCAGGGTAGATAATCTCGGTTTTGTTAACTTGACTAACCATGGAAAATACCTGCCGAACTCATTGGGCTATTTTCATTATATAATAAATTTGAACTAAGTAAGGAAAATATCTTGATTTTAGAACTACAGCAAGTAAATTTAGCTATCCGACGGGGCAGTGCTTATCTGTTAGAAGATATTACTTTTAGCATCAAGCAAGGAGAAAAGTTAGCTATTGTCGGAGCATCTGGGGCAGGAAAAACGACTCTTTTACGATTGTTAAATCGTTTGCAGGAACCAAGCACGGGAAATATTTATTTTCAGGGTAAATCGATTAAGGAAATACCAGTTATTTCCCTGCGACAACAGATAGTTTTATTGCTACAAGAGTCAAAATTATTAGGGATGAATGTTCGAGATGCTCTCGCTTATCCTCTGCAATTAAAAAAACTTACACCTGCGGAAATTAATCAGAGAATTGACCGTTGGACATCCCTATTAAAAATTCCTGAACAGTGGTTTGAGCGCGGGGAGTTAGAATTATCTTTAGGACAAAGACAATTAGTGTCAATTACCAGAGCTTTGCTGTTAGAACCAAGCATACTGTTATTAGATGAACCCACCTCTGCTTTAGATACAGGCACGGCCAGCAGGTTATTAGAAGTATTAAATAATCAAAGTTCAATGACGATAATTATGGTCAATCATCAACTAGATTTTTTAGAGGAATTTGCCGAGCGAGTCATTTATCTAGAAGCGGGAAAAATTGGGTCAGATTGCCTCGCCAATCAATTAGACTGGTTAGGGTTAAAAACTCATTTAATTGACTTAGAAAAATCTCGACAAAGTGACAACTGGTAAGATTAAATTAAAATTGCTGCGCCCTCCTGAAAAACTAATAATTCTCCTGAATTAATCGGTGTCCAAACTTCATTATCAGTTAAGGGTGTAGTGGCAATAATTGCGACTTGATCGCTCGGACTGGCTAAAGCTTGAAAATCAACGCTAACATCTTCATCAATTAAATGAGCAGCGGCAAAAGGATAATGACGGATTATATAGCTTAATTTAGTTGAACAATAGGCAAAAAAATGTTCACCATCGGATAAAAGATAATTAAAAATACCTTGACAAGCGATAGAGTTTGTGATAGTTTTTAGGACTTGATAGAGTTGTTCTAGGGAAGGTTTACCCTGGGGAAAAGTCTCTCGCAGGGTATTAAGAATTAAACAGAAAGCTCTTTCCGAATCCGTGTCCCCAACCGGTTGATAAAAATCTCCTACAGCAGGTGAGAAATTTTCTAAATTACCATTATGGGCAAAAACCCAATATTTTCCCCACAATTCCCGCCGAAAAGGATGACAGTTTTCTAGTTTAATTTCTCCTTGGGTGGCTTTGCGAATATGGGCGATAACATTGGTAGAATGGATGGGATAGTTTTTAATTAATTCCGCAATCGGAGAAGCGATCGAGGGTTTAACATCAATAAAAGTTCGACAACCTAAACCCTCAAAAAAAGCAATTCCCCAACCGTCTCGATGTTCGTCGGTTTTTCCTCCCCGCGCACAAAATCCCTCAAAGGAAAAACAGATATCCGTGGGGACATTACAATTCATGCCTAAAAGTTGACACATAGTTGCTTGAGTTTGAATATCAGATGCCGGCAAAATTACTGCCAGCAGCCATGACAGGAGACAGGAGAATTTTTTCCAGCTGCCTCTTGCCTATCCTAGCTAAGAAATTAATCTGGCACTACTGCTAATTGGGGTTTACTGAAAAAGTTTCTTGGTGGATGTGGGATTTTACCGATTTTCAGAAGGTTTTTAGATTTATTCAGTAAACCCTAATTAAATCAACCTCTGAAAGACAAAAAGGGCAAAAAATCAGATTTATAGCGATATAGTAGCTATTTTTTGACCAAAAAGGTCATTTATTAACTTTTACTGCCTTTTATCTCCCCGCATCCCTGTTTTAAACCCCATGAATCCCAATCGGGCGATCGAGATTAATTTTTTGGACTGCTTATTCGATAAAATAGTAGGCTGGGCCATCTAATCAAATCTGTATCCTTAAGGCTATGACAATTACTTCTCGATCGAACCCCCAATCACCCACTAAACCCTCGTCTATCGGCGGCTGGCGCGGTTTGATCGAAGAATATCGCCAATTTCTGCCCGTAAGCAGTAAAACCCCTGTAATTACCCTCCTAGAAGGCAATACACCCCTGATCCCCGCCCCCTATCTCTCAGCACAAATCGGGCGCGATGTCAAGGTTTTTGTCAAATATGATGGTTTAAATCCCACTGGCAGCTTTAAAGACCGGGGCATGACCATGGCCATCTCGAAAGCGAAGGAAGAAGGGGCAAAAGCGGTGATTTGTGCCAGTACCGGCAACACCTCGGCGGCGGCGGCAGCCTATGCAAGACGTGCGGGGATGCGGGCCTTTGTGATTATCCCCGACGGTTATGTGGCCTTAGGAAAATTAGCCCAAGCTTTATTGTACGGAGCCGAAGTCATCGCTATTAATGGCAACTTTGATGATGCCCTCAAGATTGTCCGCCAACTATCAGAAAATTATCCCGTAACTTTAGTCAATTCCGTCAATCCCTACCGTTTAGAGGGTCAAAAAACCGCCGCTTTCGAGATTGTCGATGTCTTGGGTAATGCTCCCGACTGGTTATGTATTCCCGTGGGTAACGCGGGCAATATTAGCGCCTATTGGATGGGATTCTGTCAGTATCACCAGATAGGCAAATGTGACCAGCTGCCGAAAATGATGGGTTTTCAGGCTGCCGGGGCTGCCCCTTTTATCTCCAAACAACCAGTTGACCATCCCGAAACTCTAGCCACGGCTATCCGTATCGGCAACCCCGCTAACTGGGAAAAAGCCTGGGCCGCTAGTCACGCTAGTCAAGGGCAATTTCACGCAGTTAGCGATGAGGAAATATTGACAGCCTATCGGATTTTAGGGGGCCAAGAGGGGGTTTTCTGTGAACCGGCCAGCGCCGCTTCTGTGGCAGGATTATTAAAAGTGCATCAACAGGTTCCCGATGGGGCCACCGTAGTGTGTGTTTTAACGGGAAATGGCCTAAAAGACCCAGATTCGGCGGTAAAACACAGCAATAATCAACTAAAATCTGGGATTGCTCCCGAATTAACCCAAGTGGCTCAAATTATGGGCTTCTAAGCTAACGTTAATTCGGGTTAAGCAGTGCTTCTATAAAACTCCCTTAGAACTAGGAATTATACCGGCGCGACGGGGATCGATCGCTATGGCCATACTCATCGCCCGGGCAAAAGCCTTAAAAGTAGCCTCGATAATATGATGGGAATTAATCCCGTCTAATTGACGAATATGTAGGGTCATTTGACTGTGATTGACCAAAGCAACAAAAAATTCTCGCACTAGCTGAGTATCGTAGGTTCCCACTCTTTGGGTGGGAATTTCTAGACCATAACTGAGGTGGGGACGACCGGAAAAATCGAGGGCAACCTGCACTAAAGCTTCATCAAGAGGGGCGACAAAATGCCCGAAACGGACGATACCTTTTTTGTCCCCCAAAGCTTGCAGTAAAGCTTGTCCGAGGGTGATTCCCACGTCCTCATTGGTGTGATGGTCATCAATTTCTAGATCTCCAGTGGCGCGTACATCGAGATCGATCGCAGCGTGGGAGGCGATTTGCTGCAACATATGATCAAGAAAGGGAATTCCTGTCTCGGCGCGACAATTGCCGCTACCATCAAGATCGATCGTCACCTCTACATCGGTTTCTTTGGTAGTACGACTAACCGAGGCGCGACGGCAAGGTGAGACAAAAGAATCGGGTATCTGGGAAGTGGAAATCATTTGCAGCAGTTATCTGAATGGTGAGATACGAAGTTTTCCTTTTCAGGAGACAGGAGACAGGAGATAGGAGACAAGAAACAACTATCCTACCCACAAAACCTAAGATTATGTCAAATTTATCTTAGCTTTTAGATATTTTGACCCGATAGCAGCTCGATAACTTACTTGTGCGGGGGGTATAGTGAACTTAAAACTCACATCTGATAACTGATCACTGATTACTGATCACTGATCACTGAAAAGGCCTAACTTTCTGGTTCAGTTTTAGCTTCCGCCGGCGGACCGGGGGGCAAAGCTTCCTCGCTGACGGGTTGAGGATTTTGGCTAGTGGGGGGACTAGCGGGGGAAACCTCCGGCTGATTGAGAGCGGGGGTTTGGGGGGGAGCTTCTGGGGCTTTTTCCTCGATTATCGCTTCTTTGGGCGGTTCTGGCTGGGTTGGGGCTGGATTTGTCCCTGTGGTTGCGGGTGGCTTGATGTTATCCGGTTGGGGACTAACGGCGGGTTGCGGGGTTTGATTGGGACGAAGCGGGGTTTCAATTGCCGGCGTTGCGGGGGCAGCATTACGGGTATTGAGGTTACTACCCTCCGGTTTTGGGGGATTAGCGATCGCACCTCGGCACACTTCCGGGTTAGGGGCAAAACTGACGCGCACTTGATAGATTCTCGACTCACCACTAGGATTATTAAAGCGAGTTAAGCGTACTTCCCTAGCCCCCTGTTGATTGAAAATCGGGAAGCCGGCACTTTTAATTAACTGGGGTTCACTGCTGAGGCGGCCTTGAGCATCCACCGTCACCCCATAAACCGCCGTCCCCGCTAATTGACGGGAACAAGCCGTGGCGGGATAGTTACCGGTCAAATTGACGGTAGTTATGCCTCCTCTGCCCTGATTGGCCTGATTTAGTTCATTTAAGGCGTTAGGATTGGTTTTTTGGACTCTGGCCAGCCAATCCACCTGATTTCTCATAGCCTCCTCGTTACTGGTATTACTTTTATCCGCCTCCAGGGCGCGCAAACGTTCCCGCATTTCCCACATCAATTGTTGACGACGCTGATCATCGAGGGGCGATTGACCATTCGGATCCGGTGTCCGGGCCAAGGAATTGTTTAATTGTTCCTGTGCCTGTTGCGATGCACTACGGGGCGAATTTCGCAATTCATCTGGAGTTAGATTATCTTGGTAGGGATCGAAGTAAGGCCCTACCTGCCGGTTATTAGTCTCCCTCGGCAGATTATTATTATCTGGCAGGGTGGGAACAGAAGGAGGACTGGGTAAACTGGGGGTAGAAGTGGGAAAATTGCGAGGAATCGGTAATCTACCCAGAGAGGGGATAGATGCCACGGGAGGAGAATAGATATTGACGGAGGGTAAAGAGGAGAGGGGAGGTAAAGCAGGTAAGGAAGGTAAAGGGGGAAGGGAAGAAACCGAGGGTAAAGGAGGTAAGGTGCTGTTATGGATACCATCCATTGAGGGGAGAGGAGGCAAAGAGGAAGAAGACGAATTGGGGTTAGGCAGTCCGGGTAAGCTGGACAGGGAGGAGTCGAGATTGGGAAGACGTGACTGCTCTAGAGGGTTCAATTCAATCAGATTGACGTTGCGTAACTCCTTTTTTGGCTCCTGCGCTGGATTATTGAGGAAATTAGGTAAGATAATCGCTAAAAGTAGGCCATGAATACCAAGAGAAGCGGCGAACGAGAGATTATTAGAGTTAATTAGTTTATTTTCTTCGGTTTCTAGACCAAAATAGGAGGATGTCATAATCTAGTTAATTGAGCAGAGCCTGGAGGGGGAAAGTTAACTCTATTCTAATCGTCAGGGCGATTTTTTTTCTTGAGGGCGGGGAATTCATCGGCAATAGGCACTCTTGCAATAGGCAAAAGTATGGTGAATTTGTCTCGGAGTCTCCTATCTCCTGTCTCCTTTCTCCCTCCCTACTTAGACTGCGATCGAGCCACAGCTTTTAATTTGGGATATAATTCCGAAGGGTCTAACAAAGGGATAAACTCATCGATTACTGGCTTAAAATTAGCCGGAAAATTCTCCCTAGTTCCATGACCGTTAGGGGATTTAGGCAATGATTCTAATTCAGGGAATTTGGGCATTTCCGGGGTTAATTGTGAGAATAATTCCTCCACATTACTCATCCCTTTGCGAGGATCATCAAAAAGAGAAGTTTCTAAGTTGAATAAAGAATCTTTACCTATAGCTTCCGCTTGTGGCTCTGGATAAGGCCGCTCAAGGGTGGTAGAAAGTATATTGACCTGTTCCTGTTTAGGGATAACTGCCGTTTTTTTGCCATTTAACTGGGAATCTGGCAGGTTTTTACAAACCAAGCGCTCGAATTCCCCCGTAAAATGAAAGGTAGGATGGCCGCGACGGTGCCAAATTTTGAGAATTTCCTCCACCGAAATGACTTTGTAACGTCCCTGATAGAGTGCCTCTAAAATCGCCATGCGAATCCAATTTAGCGAATAGGTGGGCAACCAGCGCTCGATTAATTCCTGCGCTTTGTATCCTCTCATCTCAAATCGATATTGGTTGAGTATAGTCGCTATCTGCATCAGGTTGATCTCTGGGCTAATCTCTGCCATGGAATTTACAAAAATAGTGAGCGCAATCGTTATGGCTACTAGGCACTCCGCATCTTAAGATTTTATTCGGGTTTTTCCTAGCGGTTTTTCCCTATTCTCCCCACACTTACCCTTTCTAGTATCTTCACTCAAGGTCATTTGACTCCCTAAAATCTGGTTCGCTTTTGGCGGCAATTTATCTCCCGCTAACTCCTGTACGGTTTAACGGGACTCCTCTGGCGACCTTAAGATAGTCTTTGTCTTTTCCCTGATTAGGCGATCGAGTTTACACTTCTTTAGTACCATAACCTGAGTAATTTGTCAAGAAAAAGGCAAAATTTACTCAATAAACCCAGATAAGGTAGAACTATAGCACTACCCTGACAGCCTAGAATCTTACCGTTGACTGACGCCAAATCCGTTTTAAATCGTGTGATTAACTCTCGAGTTATGAATTGTTTCTCCCTGCTCCCCACTTCCCCACACCCCACTTTCCTATACCTTTTAAACAGGATTTAGTACGACCACCCAATCGAGTTTTTCTGAGTCTCCAGAAATTTTTTGTTAAAATTTGCAACATAACTTAACAATGTGTTACGCTTCTTAACATAAGCATACAAAAGGAGCCTCCCCATGACTGCCCGCGGCTACACCACCGAAGAACAAGGAAGACTGAATAATTTTGCTGTTGAACCGAAAATGTACGTTGATAGTTCCAGCGGTCTCGGTTTTACCAAAAAAGCTGAAAAATTGAATGGCAGACTAGCTATGATTGGCTTTGTCTCTCTTTTAGCCATTGAAGTCTTAACCGGTAAAGGAATTATTGCTTGGATTACCAGTCTCTAAGAATTAACAATCCCGTCGCGCTGTTCGGGGAGTTCAATCCCCGTCCAGACGGGTTAGTTTAGATACCATAAATGCCCTCAAAAACAGCTTTAGCAGGACCGGTCATGTAAACCCGGTTATCGGTTTGGGACCAGTGAATCTGAAGACAACCTCCGGGCAGTTCCACGGTACAACGGCGATCGCATTTATCCGTTAACACGGCCGCCACCACCACAGCACAAGCACCAGTACCACAAGCGAGAGTAATTCCCGCTCCTCTTTCCCAGACACGCATCTTCATATAATCCGGTGCGACTACTTCCACGAACTCCACATTAGTCCGTTGGGGAAAAACTGGATGATGCTCAAATTTTGGACCGATAGTTTCTAGGGGAATAGAGGGCAGATCATCCACAAAAGTGACACAGTGGGGATTACCCATACTAACGCAAGTAACTAACCAATCTTTGCCCTCCACCTCTAGGGGAACAGCGAGGATTTTTTCAGACCCCTTGACTAAAGTGGTGGGGATTTCACTGCCTAGTAATTGCGGCGGTCCCATATCAACCGTTACCTGTTCATTAGCCTCTAAACGAGGAATAATCGTTCCTGCTAGAGTATGAATGCGATAGGTGCGGCCAATGGCGTTGTTAGCCTCTAAACGGGCGATAAATTGGGCTAGACAGCGAATACCGTTACCACACATTTCCGGTTCCGAACCATCAGAGTTAAAAATTCTCATGGTGTAGTCGGTGGCTGCTTGGCCGGGAAGCGCAAAAATCACGCCATCGGCGCCGATACCAAAATGTCGATCGCACATAGCTACAGCTATTTCTGGTGTGATCAGGGGTTCGGGACTGTGACGGTTATCTATCAAAATAAAATCATTGCCCAGGCCTTGATATTTGGTGAAGGGGATTTTCATCGTCAATAAAAGCTACTCAACAGGAATAATAGAGGATGAACACCTCATCGATAAACTCATTATGTCTCAATTCGATCCTGGTCTGCCGAGTGTTAAACAAGTGCAGAGCTATATTCAAGAGAAACGGGAAGTAGAAATTAAGTTAAGTACCGATGATCTGCTCGTTGGTCGCATCCTTTGGCAAGATGTTAACTGTCTATACTTGGTTGATCACTACGATAAACCCACTTTAATTTGGCAACAGTCTCTAGTTTACTTAAAACCTAAAGCTTAGGGGGAAATTGGTGAGATTTGTCCGTGGGATGCGTCCCCGACGCATCAAAAATTCAGTGCCAAGCAGATAGCTTTTGAGCAAATGTAAGGTCAGTTTGGGTTAAGAAGATTTGTCCATGAACTCTAGCAAATAAGTACCTAAGCAAAATTAATTACACATATCTAACCCCCCCTTGCCTTTTGCCTTTCTTCACTAGGAAATTTATTTTGCACGACTACTTAATGCGGGTGGTTCCTATCCCGGAAAGGGAACTATAGCAATTTTCATAGTTGTGAGGTACAAAGTATTAGGTTTTGAGGAGTCAGGAGTCGGGAGTTAGATTTTGGTGTACCTCATGAGATTGGGAAACGCTATATTAGCATGAGGGATTTAAATAGGGTATGCTGAATTTTCAGGGAAAAAGTTCCTAAAATTTCGGCTCTTCTAGGTTCTGTGTGATAAGTTTAACTTACATTATGATCGATCTTTGTTTCCTCTGTGTCTCTGTGGTTTCTTCCACTCCCTCGTCAGCAGGACTGTATCTTAGAATACATTTTACCCACCAAATCCAAGAGAGCCAAATTTCCCCTCAATCACTCCGATGGTCGGCACTTTTTGAGGGAAAAAAAGCCTAAAAACTTTATCCAACAAGGTTTTTAGATTTATTCAGCAAACCCTGTTTAGCCTATACTCAACGGATTTAGTATAGCCAAAAAATAACTGAGTCCAATTTTTAAAAGATAATAGTTGTTATGAATTAAATTAATTAATCAAGCAAAAAACATATATTCGTAATTTCTATGAAAGCAAGTGAGGTACTAAATTTATATGACAAAGGGAAACGCAATTTTACAGGAGTAAAATTAAAAGGACAGTGTTTTCAGGGACAGAATTTATCGGGGGCGAATTTTAGTCAAGCAGATCTGCGTGGTACTAATTTTCAAGGGGCTATTTTAGAGGGAACTAAATTTACCGAGGCCAAGGCAGGATTACTAAAGCGCGGTCGGCTAAAGTTAATTTTAATTTCTTGGTTAATAGCGGCTGTCTGCGGCTATCTGTGGGGATTAGCTGGTTATTATCTAGCTTTAATGCTGGTGACAGATGTAACCCTATTTAAAATCATTGGTGCGGTGATAATCACAATTATATCCCTAATTTACGGAATATTTTATCGTCAGCGAGTTGGGGGATTACCCTTAGTTTTATCCTTGATTTCTGGTCAATCAACAAGTTTTATCCTAGCAATTTTCATCAGCTTAATTTTAACTTTATTGACAGTAATTATACTAGCCTTTCAAGGAGCATTAGCCGGAATAGCCGTGATGAATGGAACTTTTTCTATAGCTTTAATTGTTGGGGTTTGTGGTACTTTATTCACCGCTTATCTGGCCTGGTTGTCCCTAGAAGAATCGAGAGAAACAATCACAAAATCGATATCAATTGCTTTTTTAGCCAGTCAAGGTACAAGTTTTTGCGGGGCAAATCTTAAAGAAGCGGATTTCACGGGAGCGCAGTTAAAAGCCACTGATTTAAGGGCAAAAGATTTAACTAGAACTCGATTTTATCTAGTATCGGGCATCGATCGAGCGCGCTGGGAAAAGACAATTTTAGCCGAAGTTGGGATGAGAAATCTTCTGGTTACTGGTCAAGGGGAAAATAAAGCTTATATTGGCTATAATTTTCGTGGAGTGAATCTTTACGGGTTTAACTTCAAAAATGCCAACCTGACTAGGGCAAATTTCAGTGAGGCCAATTTAGCCCACGCTAATCTAGAAGGGGCTAATTTAGCCCATAGTAACGTGATGAGAGCCAATTTACAGGCAGCCACCCTGACGGGCGCTTGTATCGAAGCTTGGAAAATCGCCGAAAATACCAATTTAGAAGGGGTTGATTGTGATTATATCTATTTAGTCGAGTCCGAGGAAGAGCGCCGTCCCAGGGAGGGAGAATTTGGGGAAGGGCAATTCCAGCAATTGGCTCTGGAGCAGCGAAAATTGTATATTGACGAATAGGATAACTGCGATAAAAAGCTAAAATTGCAGCGCCGAGGCGGACAATTAGAGGGATAATAAGACCAGCCTTAACACCTATCCCCCGACTGGTAACTGATCACTGATAAGCGATGGTGAATATTTCTAATCAAGTTACACCCAATTGGGGACTAGCGCCCCTAGCAAAAGTCCCCGATGTCCAAATCCTAGCGGCGATCGATATTGGTACGAATTCGGTTCACATGGTAGTGGTGAAAATTGAACCGTCTTTACCCGCTTTTACGATTATTGCCCGAGAAAAGGATACAGTCCGTCTGGGCGATCGAGATCGGAAAACTGGTAAATTAACCCTAGCGGCCATGGAAAGAGCGATCGCCGCTTTAAAACGCTGTCACGATCTAGCTATTAGTCTCCATGCGGATCAGATTATTGCCGTTGCCACCAGTGCCACCCGGGAAGCGACCAATGGCGACGAATTTTTGGCTTTAATCGAGAAAGAAGTCGGTATTTCCGTAAATCTTATATCGGGACAGGAGGAAGCGCGCCGGATTTATCTCGGTGTCGTCTCGGGGATGGATTTCCAAAATCAAGCCCATATTATTATCGATATTGGTGGCGGTTCCACAGAATTAATCTTAGCCGATAGTCAAGAAATTCGCTTTCTTAGTAGTACCAAAATCGGCGCGGTACGTTTGACGCAAGATTTCATTACTACCGATCCTATTAGTACCACAGAATTAGCCTATTTAAGAGCATACACCAGGGGAATGTTGGAGCGGGCAGTAGAGGAAATTAAACATCATTTACAGGTGGGAGAAGTACAGCGTTTAGTGGGAACTTCTGGGACGATCGAAACTTTGATGACTATCCATGCTTTGGAGAAATTAGGAGAAATTCCTAATCCTTTAAATGGTTATCAATTAACCCGCAAAGATGTCAAAGAATTGGTCAAACGTTTCGCCACTTTGGACTATCACCAAAGACTGGCAATTCTGGGGATGTCCGATAAACGGGCCGAGATAATTCTAGCTGGTTCGATCGTGCTTTTGGAAGCGATGACCATGTTAGATATTGATAAGTTAGTTCTCTGTGAAAGGGCCCTGCGAGAAGGAGTAATCGTCGATTGGATGCTGACGCACGGGTTAATTGATAATCGGTTACTTTATCAGAGTGAAATCCGTCAGCGCAGTGTCTTGAAAATAGCGAAAAAGTATCAAGTTAATTTAGAATCGGCCGAGAGAATAGCGACATTTTCCCTGTCTTTGTTCGAGCAAACCCAAGCACAATTACATTCTTGGAATCAGGAGGCTAAAGATTTATTATGGGCGGCGGCAATTTTACATAATAGTGGTTTATATGTTAGTCATGCTGCCCATCATAAACATTCCTATTATTTAATTCGCAATGGTGAACTGTTGGGCTATACAGAAACAGAGTTAGAAGTTATCGCTAATATCGCTCGTTATCACCGCAAAAGTAAACCGAAGAAAAGACACGATGATTTTATGAAATTAACGGAATATTATCAGTATATGGTCAGACATTTAAGTGCTATACTGCGCTTGGCCGTGGCTTTAGATCGAAGACAAATAGGAGCAATTAAAAAGATTGAATGTAAGTATGATCCGGAATATAGAACCCTACATCTGCACCTTTTTCCCAATAATGCTGAAGATGATTGTGCTTTAGAATTGTGGAGTTTAGACTATAAAAAACCTGTTTTTGAGGAAGAATTTGGGGTGAAAGTAGTGGCAACTTTGGCATTTTTACCCTGAAATCATGAGCGGTGAGTAGCTTAAAATCGGCAAGATGGAAATTTTCGAGACTTGTTACCCATTATTCTAGGTCAAGATTATCGATCGAGGTAAATTGATAATTTTTGTTGATAGTCAAGCAAAAAAAACGGTAAAAACTGCGAAGTTACTGTTATAATCCAGAGGGAATAGGAACGCAGAAAGAAAAGGAGCCGAAAAACTTGTTGCAATTAGCCAAAATTAGCCGCTTGATCGCTCTTGGTTGCTTGGGAACAATACTGACTAGTTTCCCTGTCCTCTCGGCCGAGAGAATCACTTTTATCTTAGCGCCCTTTAGTCGTACCCTAGAAATTAGTTCCCTAGAAAAGTTCGCCAAAACTGGCAGAATTGACGCTAATCTGAGACAATATTTAGGTAATACAACTGCGGAACAACAAAAAGAATTTCGGCAAGCTTTAACCACAAGTAAAGAAATTAATCCCGTCCTGATCTCGCGCTTTTTTAACACCACAATGGGGGAAGATATCCTCAACCTTTTAGGGGAACTGATCACCATTCAAGGAGGTATTAATGGTAAATTTGCCCTGCGTTCTGCCCTAGTTAAATCAGCTTTTGAACCGGGAGGGGTAACTATTCTTAGCCTGCTGCGTAATCTGCCCACTAATATGCAGATTGATGTGACAAAAGTGCAAAGATTAGCCCGGGCGATCGATGTCGTCCTGAAAGCCACCACAGTATTTACGGAAAAGGTGGCGCAATTATCCTTAGAAGAAGCGAAAAAGGCGGGTGAAATTAATTTTACCGCTATGACCGACCCCCGACAACCGGGACCGCAACAAGTGGAACAGATGCGGCTGGATTTAACCGACAGCCGTCGTCAGAGGGAACTTTATCTAATTATTGTCAAACCCAAGGGGCAATTAACCCAGAAAACCCCCGTTATCGTCTTTTCCCACGGTTTAGCTTCCCGTCCCGAAGATTTTGTCCGGCACGCAGAACACTTTGCTAGTTACGGTTATCTCGTCGCTATGCCCCAACACCCCGGCAGCGATACTCTACAGGTACAGAATCTACTCGCCGGTTTATCGCGGACGGTTTTTTATACCAACGAATTTGTCGATCGTCCATTGGACATATCTTTTGTGATCGATGAATTGCAAAGACGCAACGCGGGAGAATTTCAGGGGCAATTAGATTTAGATAATGTGGGAGTTGGTGGACATTCCTTCGGCGGTTATACAGCCTTAGCTGTAGGTGGAGCGACGATCGATTTCGAGAATTTACAACGGGACTGCCAAAGAAGATTAGCTTTTCTCAATGTCTCCCTCTTGCTGCAGTGTCGTGCGTTGGATTTACCCCGAGAAGAATACAACTTTCGCGATCCGAGAATAAAAACGATTTTTGCGGTTAATCCGTTTAATTGGAGTATTTTCGGGGCTAAAGGACTGGCTAAGATTGAAATTCCCACTTTTGTGGCGGCAGGAACCTACGATCCCGCTACCCCCGCTATTTTTGAACAGGTGCGCTCTTTTCCCCTGCTCAAAACCGAAAATAAATATTTAGCTCTGATTGAAGGTCAAGCTCACGTTGACTTTTCGGTGCTAGATGCAGGAATTAACGAAGCGATCGAATCCATAGCCGATCTTACCCTGCCTGCACCCTATCTGATCGATAGTTACGCTCATTCCCTATCTTTGGCCTTTTTTGAGGTGTATATTCGCAAAAACCCCGGCTATAAACCTTTTTTACAGGCGGCCTATTCCCAATATCTCAGTCAAGGCCAGGAGTTTCGATGTTTTCTGATTACCCGCGCCTCCTCGGCTGCTTTAGAACAGCTAATTGAAGATTTTATCGCTCAAAATGTCCGTTAATCAGTCGTCAGCATTGCCTGTTCCCTTATCTCTATGGGTGAGGACTAACTATACTACATTCTGCCCCACCCTAGTCAAACTTATTTTAAGTTAATTGGCATAAATATCCGTACTCAACGGAACTAAATCACCATGGATCGTCAAACCTAACAACATTGTTTTATTAGCGGGGATTAACTTGCCTGTAAGGGCGCAAATCTCTTTTTTTCTAGCTGTAGCGTTAAATACTGCCCTTATATCTGAACTTCCCCCATACATATATACCATAATAGCCGAAAACCCTTATCTATCAATGGATACACCCCTTAACTTTTCTTCATGTACCCATGTAATTTGTAACATTTCTTAATCG